>SVUC01000153.1 GCA_015063455.1 Oscillospiraceae bacterium | reverse complement strand
GCGGCTGAAGGCTGCCTGTAACGGATTGTCGCCGAGAGTCCCAATAATCGTCGATATCACAAGTCCCCAGATCGTACATTCTGCAAATCCGAGACAGGCAGCCTTCAGCCGCTGACCTTTTACCATCATACAGGTTTTAAGGGACTGAATTGAAATCTCTATGATTTTTGCCGCACAAACGATCAGACAGACGAGACTCGGGTGAATTGAAGCTAAAAATTCTGACATATACACTCCTTGTTAATTAAATCATAATTCTATAAGAACGGCTCTGCATGGTGAGCCGTCAGACCCGCCAAGAGACAGCGGAGCAGCACTCAAGAGATAAACTCCGCACGAGACGTCTGCGAGACGGATACCTTCGAGAAGAACGACCTCTGCACCGAGGAGGAGCCTGTGTACTTCCATTGGAGAGTCTTCGGGGCCTACTGTTTGAGATTCGTTTCCGATAAGATCAATTTTTGCGTCCGCAAAAACCTTTGCAGCATCAAGTGAAATTACGGCATTTCCGCCGATCAGAATTCGCTTTGCAGCCTCAGGATTGTGTAATGAGGCGTTTTGCAGTATAGTTTTTGCATCATTTGCAGTGACGATCCCATCGTGTTTCGTGACAAAAGCGAAGCCTGTACATTTTGAAAGATCAATTTCGTCGATCTTTTTTCCGTCGTTCAAAAAATGATATGGGGCATCAATGTGTGTTCCGTTGTGTGCACACATTGAGAATTCAGTAAGATTGCAGGGATTTCCTTCGACAATGGAGCAGATACTTTTTTTCAGCGGTGCAGGATCACCCGGGTAAACCTCACAGCTGAAAACTTCCTGTGAAATATCATATATTTTCATAATCATCCCTCCGTTTACAGATTAATTATATCATATCTTCTGTATGAAAAACAATTCAATTTGTGAAAATTCCTTAAATCATAAGTGACTTCTTCAGAACGCTGTTTTTTATTTTGTCAGGTGATTAAAGAATTTTATGCAGACATTCGTTTATACCTTGACACACCGAAAAAATGAGCGTATAATATTAAATGAACAGGTTCATAAAAACTTGAACACTTATGATTTTTCTAAGGAAAAAATATGCCAAAGATTATTGAAAATGTAAGAGAACAGCTTCTCAGCGAAGCAAGACGGCAGGTATCAGAACGTGGATACGCCAATACAACAATCAGATCTGTTGCAGGCGAGTGCGGTCTGGCGGTTGGAACAGTGTATAACTACTTCAAATCCAAAGATATGCTTATCGCATCATTTATGGTTGAAGACTGGGAGTGCTGTCTCAAACAGATACGAGAGCATCGGGTGGCAGATCTGAAAGACTATTTGAAATTTATCTATGATTCTCTCATAGACTTTATGCGTGATCATAGCGCACTCTTTTCTGACAAAGAAGCGGGTGAGGTGTCATATACAGCCTTCCACGAGAGACACAGGCTTCTTCGAGATCAGCTTGCCGCGATGATCGTACCGATACTACATGATTCATACGGAGATAGATCTGAATTTGCTTCAAGGTTTATCGCAGAGTCTCTTCTGACGTGGACTGTCGAGAAAGCTTCGTTTGATGAGATATATGATATTATAGGAAAAATTATAAATAATATATAAAGGAGAACCCCATATGAGCAGTTTTGAAAACCTTCGCATAGTTGATAATTTTTATCAGACATCGCTGTTTTTCCCTATGCCTACCGTTCTGATCAGTACGGTCTGCGAGGACGGAACAACAAATCTTGGCCCCTATTCTCTCATTCAGCCGTATTACGTTGCAGGTAAGGATTACTATGCAATGCTCCTCAGCTGCCGTAATTCATCTAATACGGCACAGAACATTCTCCGAAACGGAAAGTGCGCGATCAATTTTATTGACGACAATCCCAAGACCTTCAAGGAAGCTGTTAAGCTTTCGTGGCCCGGAGATAAACCCTCTGAGAAGATGCCGAAATGTAAATTCAAGCTTGAGAAGAGTATGATCGAGGAAGAAACCGGCGAGACCAGACCGATGGTAATGACCGATGCTATCGAAGTAATTGAGTGTACCTGGGTGCGCGAGCTCGACGGTGCCGACCGTGATCTCCCCGGTGAACTTAACGGATACGAAGGTCCGTATCACGATTTCAACGGTATCACAAGTAAATTCGGCGCACATTTTATCCTCAAAATTGATAAGATCCTTATGAAGAAGAAGTATAGCGATGCGATCATCAACGGTGTTCGCGCTAAGGATTTCCCGGCGCTTCCCGTAGATTACGGATATCGTGATTCAAAGAACTTCTGGTTCCACAGAAAGACAAGAATGAGAGCAGAGCTCCTTCAGGTACGTCAGGCAACTCTTGAATCTGTTCGTTATGCTGCAGATCGTGCAGACGATAAGGTAAAGTTTACCGATGAAGCACTTATGACGATCCTTGGTGTTCCTAGAGTATTCCTCTCCGTAGTTCTCAAAGGATGTGTTCAGTGGGCAAAAGAGAACAATGTTGAACTCATTACCGAAGAACATATGAAGATCATAAACGATAAGCGATCAAAAGAAAAGAATAAATAATTTAAGGAGATATACAAATGAAAGTTGTTCTTGCAGGCGCTTTCGGTAATCTTGGCGCCGAAATACTCAAATGTCTCTGTGCTGCAGGACATGAAGTTATCGCAGCGGATCTCAGCGAAAAAGTGATCGAGGGAATTGAAGGAAAATACACCTTCGCTCAGATCGACGCAACAAATCCCGAAACATTAAAGGGACTTTGCGATGGCGCTGATGTTGTCATCACAACAATGGGACTCACAGGCGCATCCACACGCTTCACAGCATACGACATCGACCACAAAGGAAATATGAACCTTTACGAAGAATGCAAGAGAGCGGGAGTGAAGAAATTTAACTACGTTTCCGTAATTTCCTGCGATGAGCCCGGTGCTGAAGAAGTTCCGATGCTCCACGCAAAGTATCTTGTTGAAGAAGAGATCAAAAAACAGAATATGGAATATGTGATTTATCGTCCTACCGGATATTTCTACGATATCGCAAAGGTATTCAAGCCTTACGTTGATA
>SVUC01000152.1 GCA_015063455.1 Oscillospiraceae bacterium | reverse complement strand
ATTGAAAAAACCACAGATTTTCAATCTGTGGTTTTTTCAATTCTTTGTTCTCCTTTTTATTCTGATAATCCACAGAAGACGCACGTGGATCAACATATCCCGCACCGATGATCTCATCAGAAGGAATATCAAGAAATACAGCTATTCGACGAAGCATTTCAATATCCGGATCTGTTTTTCCACACTCCCATTTTGAGATTGTTTGTTTTGTGACAAACAACTTATTCCCCAGCTCTTCCTGTGTGATTCCTTTTTTTGTTCTGTATTCCTTTATTATTTCACCGATATTTTTCATGAAAACCTCCGTGTTTTGATCTGAACAGATCGTTAAATAAATTTTATCATACATTTGAAATAAATGTCAACATATCATCCCAATTTTTCGGGTAGCGTATATGGTGACAAAAAACTCCCCGACTATATCGGGGAGTTTAATATTATTTGGTGAGTTTTATATTATTTAATCAATTTAATCAATGATTTTAGCTCTGTATCCGAGAAATCTCTTAGCCTTGATAAATGGCTTGCCGTTCGACTTTTTTATCTTCTCGTTAATATGATTTATGTGTACTGAAATTTTATTGGAAACGATTTCCATACCAAGCTTTCTGTTGTCGTAACAGAATTTTGCTATCTTTTCAGGTTCAAAATAATACTTTGTTCCCGCAAAAGCGGTGAGGTATTTGAATATCAGATACTCAACCGAGGTGAGCACAAATCTCTTTCCGTAAACTTCAACAAAATATTTTGAGAAGAATATGTTGTTCTTTGGCTCGACCACACCAAACGAAAACATTCTTTTTGATGTGATACCTGATTCCTTGTAAAGATATTTCTTCATTGAAAGCACAAGATCATCCTCGTCGACAGCATTTACTGCGTTAAGAGCAGAATTAACAAAGCCTTTACCGAGAGCAATAACGAAAATGTTATCATACGGAGTTCTGCGGACATTGTCAAACTGATCGTAGAACGTGACTATCAGTTTTAGCGGAAGATACTCTGAAATTTCCGATATTTTCGATACCGCACACGGACAGCCGAGCTTGAGAATTTTCTCTCTCAGTGCCAATGCACGTTCTGAGATTTCAGAGTCACATATCAGAACCATAATCAGACGGAATGTACTCCGAGCTTTGTGTCTGCATTGTCAGCGTCGAGCTCATACTTCTTAGCCTTACGGTATTCGAAGAACTTCTCCGCTACCTGCTCAAAGAGTGCATAGGAAAGTACATCTTCTTCCTGTTCTGCCCAAGGCTTTACCTTTTCACGAAGTGTATCAAGCTCGGGAGCGATATTATCTGCTGGACGGCAAGTGATAGGCTTTTCGTCACCGATAATCTTCTTAATGAATTCGGGCTTGATGGGTGCGGGTGTCTGACCGTAGTCACCGCGGATCATACCCTTGAATTCCTTTGATACGAGCTTATATCTCTCGCCTGCGATTACGTTGAGAACCGCCTGTGTACCTACGATCTGAGATGTGGGTGTTACGAGAGGAGCATAACCTGCATCTTCACGTACTCGCGGAACTTCTTCAAGTACCTCAGCGAGCTTGTCACTCTTACCCTGCTGCTTGAGCTGAGAAACGAGGTTGGAGAGCATTCCGCCGGGAACCTGGTAAAGAAGGCAGTTTACGTCTACCTTGAGAACCTTGGGATCGAGAAGACCGGACTGAAGGAATTCTTCACGGAGGGGTGTGAAGTACTTGCAGATCTTGTCAAGAGCCTTAAGGTCAAGTCCTGTATCGTACTCTGTTCCCTGAAGTGTAGCAACGATTGCTTCTGTAGGAGCCTGAGATGTACCCATAGCCATAGGAGAAATAGCAGTATCGACTACGTCAACACCTGCTTCAATAGCCTTGAGGATAGTCATTGAAGCAAGACCTGTGGTATAGTGTGTGTGAAGCTGAACGGGAATCTTGATCTCGCTCTTGATAGTCTTAACAAGGTCATAAGCTGTATAAGGGGTGAGAAGACCCGACATATCCTTGATACAGATAGAGTCTGCACCCATTTCTTCAAGTTCCTTTGCGAACTTAGCAAAAGCTTCGCTTGAGTGAACGGGGCTGATCGTATAGCTGATCGCCGCCTGAACGTGTCCGCCTTCCTTCTTTGTAGCGTTGATCGCTGTTCTGAGGTTACGGGAGTCATTGAGAGCGTCAAAGATTCTGAGGATATCGATACCGTTTGCGATAGACTTCTGAACAAAATATTCAACTACGTCATCAGCATAGTGACGGTAACCGAGGATATTCTGACCTCTGAAAAGCATCTGAAGCTTTGTATTCTTTACTTTATCACGGATCTTGCGGAGTCTTTCCCACGGATCTTCGTTAAGGAAACGGAGACAGGAGTCAAATGTAGCTCCGCCCCATGCTTCTAGAGAATGATAACCGACCTTATCCATTTCTTCAAGAATGGGAAGCATCTGTTCTGTATTCATTCTGGTGGCGATAAGTGACTGATGAGAGTCTCTGAGGACGGTTTCAGTAATTTTTACCTTTGCCATATTATATAAAAATTCCTTTCGTTAATAGTTATGTATTTCCGTATTTAGATATTAGCCGAAATATGAGAGGAATACACCTGCCGCAACTGCGGAACCGATAACACCTGCCACGTTCGGACCCATAGCGTGCATAAGAAGGAAGTTTGAAGGATTTTCCTTCTGGCCAACCATCTGAGAAACACGAGCTGCCATAGGAACAGCGGATACGCCTGCTGAGCCGATCAGAGGATTGATCTTACCCTTTGTTGCCCAACACATGATCTTACCTGTAATAAGACCGCCGCATGTGGAAATACAGAATGCGCAGAGACCGAGGAGAATGATCTTAATGGTACTGAGCGCGAGGAAGTTGTCAGCATTTGCTGTAGCACCTACCGAAACTCCGAGGAAGATCGTTACGATATTCATAAGCTCGTTCTGAACAGTCTTTGAAAGTCTGTCTGTAACGCCGCACACGTTGAGAAGGTTACCAAACATAAGGAATCCTACAAGCGGAGCTGCATCGGGAACGATCAGACATACAATAACAGTAACGATGATCGGGAAAAGAACGAGCTCCATTTTCGATACG
>SVUC01000151.1 GCA_015063455.1 Oscillospiraceae bacterium | reverse complement strand
TTGTTGATAATACCTGCTGTGACCACGATCTCGTTCTCAGTACCGTAAAAGCTTCCGACGATGTTGAACATTGCCGCGAATACCATACCGATAGCGATAGAGTTTGTTACATAAGGCAGGAAGAATACTGTCTGCAAGAATCTCTGCAGAGGCTTGATCGAATTGAGACATACTGCGATGAGAAGCGCAAGAATTGTAGAGATCGGAACTGTTGTGAAACACAAAATGATCGTGTTATTGAGACAGGTGACAAAATCCTTGTATTTAACGACCTTTACGAAGTTGTCAAATCCGAAATTAAATGATTGTCCACCGACAGCCGAAAGTCCGCTGTATCCTTCGAGAAATGACATTCTTACGGTATTGATGATCGGCCAAACAGTGAATACAAGTAAAAGTACGATTGCCGGAGCGAGATAAACCCAGGCTTTCCACTGATGTTTTTGGTCTACCATATCACTTTACCTCGAAATATATTCTCTCTTCGGTTTTCTTGTTGAAAATGAAGAGCTTATGCGGTTTGATGGCATATCTTACATATTCCGCGGAAGTGTCGAGCTTGTTGTCTGCGTTGATAATAGAACGGATAACAGGATTTGTACTTGCAGGATTTGTTGAAACGATGCTGACGTCACGTCCCATAACTTCAACGCTGCTGAGTTTACATTTCATAGGACCGTTTTCGTTGAGCTCAAATCCTTCAGGTCTGATACCGATCATAACTTCCTGATCTTCAACTCCGCTGATTTCAAGAACAGCGTCGTCGCCAACGAAGATCTTTCCGCCCTCAACCTTTCCTTCGAATACATTGATCGGAGGAGTACCGAGGAACTTTGCAACGAAGAGGTTTACGGGATTGTCATAGACCTCTTGCGGCTTACCGATCTGCTGAACTACACCGAGCTTCATAACCACGATCATATCAGAGATACTCATTGCTTCTTCCTGGTCGTGTGTTACGAATACGGTTGTGATACCTGTTTCTCGCTGGATCCTTCTGATCTCTTCACGGGTCTGAAGACGGAGACGGGCATCAAGGTTTGAGAGAGGCTCGTCGAGGAGAAGAACGCGAGGCATTTTAACAAGCGCACGCGCAATAGCTACACGCTGCTGCTGACCGCCGGAGAGCTCGCTGGGTTTGCGATCCATAAGCTCGTCGATCTGCACGAGACGTGCCGCATTGTGTGCTCTCTCAAGCATTTCATCCTTAGAGAGCTTGTCCTTACCCTTGAGGTTCTGCAGAGGGAAAAGGATATTCTGCATTACTGTCATGTGAGGATACAGAGCATAGTTCTGGAACACAAGGCCAACACCTCTGTTTTCCGTTGACAGCTCGGTAACGTCATCTTCCCCGAAATAGATCTTACCGGACGTAGGTTTCTGAAGTCCGCTGATCATATACAGGGTCGTACTTTTACCGCATCCCGAAGGACCGAGCAAGCCGATGAGCTTACCGTCCGGAATGGTAAAAGTGAAGTCGTTTACCGCAATGACTTCCTCGCCTGATTTTTTGTTGCGGCTGGGGAAGATCTTTGTCAGATTTTCAAGTACAACTTTCATAAAATTCCCTTTCAGTTTTATTTATATGAAATTTTTATTGTTGGCATTATTTATACTCTGCCCGTGAGACATCTTCTGCGTGCAGACGTTTTTTGTATTCGATCATATCCTTTTCACTATCGAATATTTTTTGACTTGCAAAATCTACCGCAACAGTATTCGCGAGAACATCGTGGATCGCGGAATTGTTTTGTGTTGCGATAAGCATAATTATCTGAAGAAGGAGTATGAGTCCGAGAATAATAACACCGATCACACCGATACTTCCGAAGAAGATCATCAGAATGATCAGAACAGGTATCATGGTTTCGATTGTATATTTGCCGAGGACGGTCCTTATGAAAAGTGAAACGGTATTGATACGTACCCCTTCAATCTTCATAACCGCGATACCGAAGATCTTTTTGCCGAGAGTTTGTCCATTTCCGAAAAGCGCGGGAACGACGATCTCAAGGCCGATATATGAGAGAAGTATTCCGAA
This sequence comes from Oscillospiraceae bacterium, assembly GCA_015063455.1. Lineage (GTDB taxonomy): Bacteria > Bacillota > Clostridia > Oscillospirales > CAG-272 > UMGS1696. The sequence goes on along the minus strand of SVUC01000151.1, from coordinate 1,069 downwards.
TGTAAGAATAATGAGAGTGAGATTGATGATCATATTATAGGCGTACACTGCATCACTGTCATATGAAAACGCATTATTTGCTTTGTCGTAGGCTGCTTTTTCATCCTCTGACAGTGCATTGTACTCAGACTCGGTGATATCAAGCTCAACACCGTATTCAGTTTCATATCGGACCTTCGCGTCATCCATCATTTCGTAGTAGCTGTCGTATCCGAGAACAAATGAAAGCACGACCGCAATACCTACGGCAAGGATGCCGAGCAGTATCATATCGAATATATAAGCTGAAATACGTTTCCACATATTTGCTTTTTGCAAATCATAAGTCATAGTTTATTTCACCTGAGAAAAATAGTATCTCTATATACTATAACACAAAATGGGCAAAAAATCTACAGATTTTTTAATTTTATTTCACAATTTTTCTTTCAGTTCGGTTTGATTTCAAAAAAATGACACAATTGGATTTATTAGTGTTTGTAATTAACATATTTTAGGATTGTTTACTATAAGATGAAATTTGGTAATATCAGCTCGTGGATCGGAGAAGTTTTCCTCTGAAAAAATCTGCTCGTATAAAAACAATTTACAAAATAGTGTTTGTAAATTGATGAACAATATTGTATAATAAAGTATTAAACGTTTATTAAATTGAGGAGGTACAAAATGCCGAAGTATAAAGTCTTATCCGATAAGCTTGCAAAACAAATCGAGGAAGAACAGAAAAACGGAACATTTATCCGTGTTGGCTTTGAGAATTCAAATATTCAGCGCCGTAGTGTTGTTACGACAGACAAGGCATCTATCTGGCGTCCTCCGTTTGTTCACGATATTGATAAAATTATGCACTGTCCGTATTACAACAGATACACGGACAAAACACAGGTCTTTTCCCTGATAAAAAACGATGATATAACCCGACGCAGTCTGCACGTTCAGCTCGTGTCAAGAATTTCGCGTACAATCGGACGTGCGCTGAACTTAAATCTTGATCTGATCGAGGCGATAGCACTTGGCCATGATATCGGTCATCCGCCGTTTGCACACACGGGGGAATGGTATCTCGACG
>SVUC01000024.1 GCA_015063455.1 Oscillospiraceae bacterium | reverse complement strand
CTCCGATCTCGTGTGCGGCATCTGATGTTAGTCCGTCAAACAGAATTGCATCCGCGTTTTCAACCGGCATATCTGCGATCACGAGATTGATAAGCTCAAGTCGCTCGGCAGGGGTGAAAAGTCCGCACGATTTTTCGGTGTTTCCGACTACCAACACAGTTACCTGATCGAAAATACGCGACGCGCGAATGATAAGATCTCTGTGCCCTGATGTTATCGGATCAAAGCTTCCTGTAATTATTGCTTTTCTCATATCGTTGACCTGCTTATTTAACGGGAGTGAGGAGCGTAATTCTTGTTCTTCCGTAGAGCACAGATTTCAGAACGTCAAATCTTGCGCGAAGCTCTTCGTCACCACCGAAAACATCGTTAAGTACCTGCTGATTCGTGATCTCTTCATCCTTGCGGAGACGCTTAGCCTTTACGGGAATGTCGCAGTCCGTTTCGCATACGATGTAAGCACCGTTTGCAAAGAGATCACCGTCAGACAGAGCTTTGAGAGACTCGGGAAGAAGTCCGGAATCATACGGCGGATCGAGGAATACGATATCGTACTTTTCGCGTCCGCTTGCACCTCTGATAAACGATTTGTAATCTGCGGCGGAAATGCGGCATTTTTCAAAAAGATGAGTTTTCTTTGCGTTTTCAATAATAATGTCGACAGCTTCTCTTGACTGGTCGATCAAAGTAGCCTTTGCGGCACCTCTCGACAGAGCCTCAATAGCGAGCTGACCGCTTCCCGCAAATAGATCGAGAACAACTCGGCCTTCGATGTCGAACTGGATCATTGAGAATAAAGCTTCTTTTACGCGATCTGAGGTCGGACGAGTGTTGTCACTTTCAAGAGTGTCAAGCTTTGTTCCGCGAGCGCTTCCTGTTATAACTCTCATTTTTTTGAGTCCTTTCGATTGTGTTTGTTTTATGATTTGTGGAAATGTTTGTAGATTTCTGCGGCATCCTTTTGGCTGACTCCGCTGACTGAAGCAAGAGCAGATTCGTCTGCATTTTTCAGTTCAGCAAAAGAGCCGAAGTGCTCAAGCAATGCTTTTGCTTTAGCAGGTCCGATACCTTTTATTTTTTCAAGAGATGATGTTTTGAGTGTTTTTCTCTTTGCGTTTGTCATTCTGCTGACGGAGTATCGGTGAACCTCTTCCTGAATTCCGTATATCAAACGGAAAACGTCAGCCTGCCGCGCGATGTTTATCTCATATTCGCCGTCGGTGAGCGTGCGAGTCTTGTGATGCTCGTCTTTAACCATTCCAAAAACGGGAATGTCGAATCCACGTTCCTCAATCAGCTTTTTGATGACAGAAACGTGGCCTCGTCCGCCGTCGAGAAGGATCAGATCAGGGTAATCGCTCATTGATCCGCCCTCTTCACCAATGTGGGCAAGTCTGCGTGAGATCGCCTCTTCCATTGCGGCGTAGTCATCCTGTGAGGATTTGAATTTTATATTGAATGTTCGGTATTCGCTTTTCTTCAGCTTACCCTCTACTGCAACGACCATACCTGCGGTGATGTGCTCGTCTCCCAGGTTTGAAATGTCATACGCTTCGATTCTCTCGGGAAGAACCTCAAGCTGAAGCGCTGACGCAAGATTTGCGAGGGTTCGCTCGTTATTCTTATCACGCTTTGCGGAGTTTTCCGAGTGCTTAGCCGCATCGGTAACAGCCATATCGCAAAGATATTTTGATGCACCCTTTTTGGGCGTCCGCACTGTGACCTTGTGGTCTGATTTTTCGGATAAATAATCGGACAAGAGCAGACGGTCGTGTTCGGGAATCTCGAACGACAGAAGTATCTCATCGGGGATATACTCTCTCGACTGATACAGCGACATAAGGAATGACGAAAGGGGAGAGTCTCCCGTGTCCGATTCGATGTCGTCCGAATCGTCGAGGGTGATCTCATCTCCGCCAAATAGAAAATGCTCGCTGTCGGCAATATATCCGCTTCTGATATAGAATACGGTCGCACAGTCGCGGAATTTTACATCAGCCCCTTCGAATCCCGTGAGATGAAGTCCGATAACGTCGCACTCAACATCCGGAGAACCGACAGCCTTCTGCCTCTCGCCAAGCTTTCTGAGTGCTTCAATCGAGTCTCGGTGACGTGCTGCAGTCTCAAATTCGAGATTGTCAGACGCCTCCATCATTTCTTCAGTAAGTTTTTTTATAACGTCTCTCGTTCCGCCTCGGAGAATATCGGCAGCTTCTTCGATCATCCTGCGGTACTCACCGTTTTCGATCTTTCCTGTGCATACACCGACACATCTGCCGATCTGATAATACACACACGGTCTCTCTTTACCGATATCTTCGGGGAATTTCTTCTTACAGGTCGGGATTCCGAGAGTTCTCTCGATCTGATGGATTGCCGAGAAAACCGTTGACGTAGATGAGTACGGTCCAAAATACAGAGATCCGTCGGGGAGTCTCTTGCGTGTCATCGTGATACGCGGCCACTGTGATTTGATGTTGATCTTGATGTACGGATAAGACTTTGCATCTTTAAGCTTGATGTTATACTTGGGTGTGTGCTGTTTTATAAGGCTGTTCTCAAGCGCGAGTGCTTCCATTTCCGTATCACAGGTGATAAATCGGAAATCGTGAACGTGAGATGCCATTTTTGCCGTTTTGCTGTCGTGAGATCCGTGGAAATACTGTGATACACGGTCGCGCAGAGAACGGGACTTGCCGACGTAGATAACCTGCCCTGATTCGTTCTGCATAATGTAAACACCGGGCAGACGGGGGAGTGCGGCAGATTTTTCTCTGAGAAATTCGATGTTTTTCGATAATTCCTGCATATTTCTCGTATAACAAATTGAGCGAGGGCAGAGTTACCAGCCATCGCTCAGTTTACTGTTGTTTCGTTGATTGTTCCGTAAATTATTCTGCGAAACCTGTGTCGATGAGAGCTGAGAGACCTTCGAGTGCTTCGCTTTCATCTGCTCCGTCAGCGATCAGAGTGATCGTCATGCCCTTTACGATACCGAGGGAAAGAACACCGAGTAAGCTCTTTGCGTTAACTCTGCGGTCTTCCTTTTCAACCCAGATGGAACTCTTATAAGAATTTGCCTTCTGAATGAAGAATGTAGCGGGTCTTGCGTGAAGACCAACGTTATTCTTAATTGTTACATCACATGAAATCATATTGTACGCTCCCACATTTTAGTATTAATAATAAATCGGATAAGTGATATACATCCCATGAGCGCAGTACACAAAGTAAATCCTTTGCTCCGTCATGGAAGAAACAATTTTGAATTCAGCCAAATCAAGTGACTAAACTTATCTATTATAATATATTATATCAAAATCGGCAAATTAAATCAATAGTTTTGCAAATTTTTTAATCGGCATAATTGACAACAAGTTGACTGAATTGGGCTGTTAATTTAATGATTCTGTGTTAATTCGGATTTTTTAGCGCGGAAATTATATTTTTTTAACAATAATTGTTACTTTTTCACCGTTGATATCCCAATCCTTTGAGTATCCGTCGTCAGATGCATTTGTTTCTGATGTGAGAACAAGCTCGTCACAGAGAACAGCGGAACAGAGATCATCCTTGTCGGCGGAGATGATTGAAGCGATCTTTTCGCTTCCGCTGATCGTAACCTTGATGTGATCTGTAACAACGAAATCAGCTTCTTTACGCATTGTCTGGACCTTGGATACAGTCTCGCGGATGTAACCTTCGTTGATGAGATCCTCAGTGAGATTTGTGTCAAGAGCAGCAGCGATTCCGTTATCGGCGATCGAGAAGTAACCTTCCTTCTGCTTTACTTCAATGAGAAGGTCGCCTTCTTCGAGTGCGATATCGTTTCCGTCAAAACTGAGATGTACAGCGCCTGTAGATTTCAGTTCTTCCATAGCGGCATTTCCGTCGAACTCATCGTTCTGGAGAGCACTGCGGATCTGACCGAGGAACTTACCGAACTTGGGACCTACAGTTCTGAGATTGGGCTTGAAGGAATAAGAGGAGAGCGCTGACATATCGTCAACAAACTTAACTTCTTTTACGTTGAGCTCATCGCGGATAATATCGGAGTAGAATGAATCGAGGACATTCTCGCACTTAACGTAGAGCGCGGAAAGCGGCTGACGGTTCTTGATGTTTGCACCGTTTCTTGCGGCACGTCCGAGAACTACGATATCAACAACGGTCTTCATATTAGATTCCAATGCCTTGTCGATCATTGTTTCGTCAACTTCGGGGAAGCGGCAGAGGTGGATAGACTCGGGAGCATTCTTGTCAACCGATCCGACGAGATTGCGGTAGATGTCGTCTGCCATGAAAGGAATCATGGGAGCTGCAGCCTTTGCGATAGTTACAAGGGATGTGTAAAGTGTCATATAAGCTGCGATCTTGTCGTCGGTCATTTCAGTACCCCAATAACGCTCACGACAGCGGCGAACGTACCAGTTGGAGAGCTCGTCAACGAATTCATTAAGAGCCTTTGCGGTCTCAGGGATCTTGTATGAGGAAAGATTCTTGTCAACTGCTGCAACGGTTGTGTTGAGAACTGAGAGAATGTACTTATCCATTACGGAAAGTGCACAATCCTTGAGGTTATACTTTGTGGGATCGAACTGATCAATCTCAGCATAGAGAACGTAGAACGCGTAAGTGTTCCAAAGAGTACCGAGGAACTTGCGCTGACCCTCCATTACAGCCTTGCCCGAGAATCTTGAGGGGAGCCACGGAGCGCTGTTGGTATAGAAATACCAGCGGATCGCATCTGCACCATATGTGTTGAGCGCATCGAACGGGTCAACAGCGTTACCCTTGGATTTTGACATCTTCTGACCGTTTTCGTCCTGAACGTGACCGAGAACGATTACGTTTTTATAAGGAGAACAGTCGAAGAGAAGTGTAGAGATCGCCATAAGTGAGTAGAACCAACCGCGAGTCTGGTCAACTGCTTCGGAGATGAAGTCTGCGGGGAACTGCGCCTTAAAGAGATCTTCATTTTCGAAAGGATAGTGATGCTGAGCGAACGGCATAGAACCGGAGTCGAACCAGCAGTCGATAACTTCGGGAACACGGTGCATTTCTCCGCCGCATTCGGGACACTTCAAGGTAACTGCGTCGATGTAGGGACGGTGGAGCTCGATGTTGTCAGGGCAATTGTCTGACATTTCCTTGAGCTCAGCAATAGAACCGACGGAATGACGGTGACCGCAGGAACATTCCCAAATGTTGAGAGGAGTACCCCAGTATCTGTTACGGGAGATCGCCCAGTCCTGAACGTTTTCAAGCCAGTCACCGAAACGGCCCTTACCGATAGATTCGGGGATCCAGTTTACTGTGTTGTTGTTCTTTATGAGTTTTTCGCGAACATCGGTCATCTTGATGTACCAGGATTCACGAGCATAGTAGATGAGGGGTGTGTCGCATCTCCAGCAGTGCGGATATTCGTGCTCGAACTTGGGAGCATCAAAGAGCTTTCCTTCTTTTTCGAGATCAACGAGAACCATCGGGTCAGCTTTCTTTACGAAAGTACCTGCGTAAGGAGTTTCGGCTGTCATATTACCTGCGCCGTCAACAAACTGAACGAAGGGAAGATCATATCTTCTGCCGACCTTGGCGTCATCTTCACCGAATGCGGGAGCGATGTGAACGATACCTGTACCGTCGCTCATTGTAACATAGTGATCGCATGTTACGAAGTGAGCCTTTTTCTTCTGTTTTGCTGCAGCTTCGCCGGCACACGCAAAGAGAGGCTCATATTCTTTGTATTCAAGATCGGAGCCCTTGTATTCTTCGATAATTTCGTATGCGGGAGCATCTTCAGTCTTAAGCTTTCCGAGAACTGTATCAAGGAGAGCCTTTGCCATATAATAGGTGTAGCTGTCAGCGGCTTTTACCTTGCAGTATGTTTCATCGGGATTTACACAGAGCGCGAGGTTTGAGGGGAGAGTCCACGGTGTTGTTGTCCACGCGAGGAAGTAAGCATCTTCACCGACAACCTTGAATCTTACGATAGCTGAGCGTTCCTTGACGGTCTTGTAACCCTGAGCAACTTCCTGTGCGGAAAGAGGAGTACCGCAGCGAGGGCAATAGGGAACGATCTTGAATCCCTTATAGAGAAGATTCTTGTTCCAGATCTCCTTCAGTGCCCACCATTCAGATTCAATGAAGTTGTTGTCGTAAGTAACGTAAGGATTATCCATATCAGCCCAGAAACCAACGGTACCTGAGAAATCTTCCCACATTCCCTTGTATTTCCACACGGATTCCTTACATTCGTTGATGAACGGTTCAAGTCCGTATGCTTCGATCTGCTCTTTACCGTCGAGACCAAGCTTCTTTTCAACTTCGATCTCAACAGGGAGACCGTGTGTATCCCAGCCTGCTTTTCTCGGAACGTCCATACCCTTCATCCAGTGGTAACGCGGGATCATATCCTTGATTACACGGGTGAGAACGTGGCCGATGTGAGGCTTTCCGTTTGCTGTCGGGGGACCGTCATAGAAAGTATATCCGGGACAGTCTGCATTCATTTCAAGCTGTTTTTCGAAGATTTTGTTTTCGTTCCAGAATTTCAGAGTTTCGCGTTCGCGTTCAACGAAATTCAAGTTTGTGTTTACCTTGTTGTACATTTTTCCTCCGTAAAATTTATCTGAAAGTATTTTATGCGAAAAATAAAAAAATCCCGAACAAGTCCGGGACAAAATACGGCACAAAGCCGCAAATGTTTATAAACCACTCGCACACATGATACGTCTCCCCTGTAACGGTGGGATTCCGTCAAGAGCTAACTTTCGTTCACCCTGCGGCTCGGGAGTGATTTTCGTGCGCTGCTTCGTACCGGATTCACACCAACACCGGCTCTCTTTGACTCAGCCGAGAAGAACTCACGCCTACTCTTTCCGTCATCGCCTTTATGAAATATTATTTACCACTTAATATTATATATTCACACTTAATATTATATATTCAGAAATAAGAAATGTCAAGTGGAAACTTCCGAAAAAACAAATAATCGTTACAATAATCGAATCTTCGATGAAAAATTCAATTACTTCTTGACCGCGGAACGATTAGGATGTATAATAAAAATGAATAAATGATTCGGAGGCGCAGATTGTACGACAGCATAATTTTTGATCTTGACGGAACATTGTGGGATGAAACGCACGTTACGGCAAGAGCGTGGGAGAGGGTACTTGAGAATCATCCTGAAGCCGAGCCTGCGATTATTATTGACAGCAATACGGTTGGACTTAATATGGGACTCACCTGTGAAGAGGTTGCAAAGATACTTTTTCCGACTCTTCCGTTTGAAGACGCTATGCGTTTGATGGATGAGAGCTGTGAGTACGAAAACTTGTGGCTTGCGGAGAGCGGCGCTGTACTTTATCCGAAGGTTGAAAAGACTCTTTGCCTTCTGAAATCGAGGGGCAAGAGACTGTTTATCGTAAGTAATTGTCAGGACGGTTACATAGAAGCATTTTTGATGGGTCACGGATTTGCTGATCTGTTCGACGATTTCGAATGTTCGGGCAGAACTGGGCTTACAAAAGGTGAGAACATCCGCCTTATAATTTCGCGCAACTCTTTGAAGGATCCTGTTTATGTCGGTGACACGGTAAGCGATTCCGAGGGCGCGGAAGATGCGGGGATCCCGTTCATTTACGCAAAATACGGATTTGGAGAAAAATTCGACAGAGGACGGGTTGAAAAATACGATGCTTCAATAGACTCGTTTGATCAGCTCGATGTTATTTTTCAATAATAAATAATACACTGCAGAGGAAAAATAAAATGCAGAAGCATAATTTTCATACACATACAGTATTTTCCGACGGTCACGATTCGGTCAGAGAAATGATCGAGTGTGCGATCAGCTGCGGATTTACTTCACTCGGATTTTCCGATCACAGCTACACTTATTACCAAAGGAGCTTTTGTCTGCCTGCAAATTTTGGGGAAATATATATTGACAGGGTAAGAAGCGAGGCGGAAAAATACGCCGACAGGATCAAAGTTTACGCAGGAATCGAGCTTGACTCTGAGAGTGAGGTTCCGCACGAGGATTATGACTATATTCTCGCTTCGGTTCACGATATGTCGAAAAACGGTAATGTAATTCCGATCGACTTCAGCCCCGAGGAAGAGACAAGGCTCGTCAATGAAATGTACGGCGGAAGCTGGATAGAATTCTCGAAGGCATACTACGATAAGCTTGTGAATCACGTCATCCGAAACAAAGCTGATATTGTCGGGCACGTTGATCTTATAACCAAATACGGACTTGTTCCCGAGGGCGATCAGAAATACTCTGAAATTGCTGTCGAGGCAGTACGCGAGATCGCAAAGTACTGTCGGACATTCGAGCTGAATACAGGTGCGATAGCAAGAGGACTCAGATCTCTTCCGTATCCGAACGGATTCATTCTTCGTGAACTGAAGTCTCTCGGATGCCGGGTGATCGTTACATCAGATTGTCATTTCAAAGAAAAACTCACCACTTGGTTTGATGAGGCTGAGGAGTACCTCGCGTCATACGGATTCAAGAAATCCGAAAACGAAAATATAAACGATAAAATCCACGGAATATCAATGTGGATATAAGTGAAAAATATAAATGAGGAGAAATAATATGGAATTCAAATATTCTGAATTCGAGGGATTCAAAAGAGCTGACTTTAAGTTCGAGGACAGAGATGCTCTTATCGTATTCCCCGATAAACCTGAAGAACACGGGCGCTGGATGATGAAAATGGAATATTTCGGCGCATTCCCGAAGCTTGAGGTCGAGCTTCTGAAGAGAGGCTGGCACCTCTGCTATCTCAAGAACGTCAATCGCTGGGGCACAGATGTTGACTCCGATGCAAAAGACCGTTTTGCTGATTTCATTGCTGAAGAATTCGGGCTTCAGAATAAATTCACTTGTGTAGGTATGAGCTGCGGCGGTATCTGCTCCGTTAATTTTGCGGCGAAATATCCCCACAGAGTCTCCCTTCTTTATCTCGATGCTCCCGTTATGAATATGCTCAGCTGCCCTATGGGATTCGGTATTGGAGAAGCACTCGGCGGAGATGCCGGATGGCACGAAATCGAGGAGGCTTACGGATTCGATCTTCCGACTCTCCTTACCTACAGAGAGCATCCGATCGACAAGATCCCGATTCTTGCCGAGAACAATATTCCCGTTGCTCTTGTATATGGGGATTCCGATGTTACGGTTCCGTATGTTGAAAACGGTATCGTTCTCGAAAAATACTACCGTGAAAAAGGACTCACACTCTTCTGCGTAGGAAAAGAAGGATGCGGACATCACCCGCACGGCCTTGAAGAAAATACTGCTCTTGCAGATTTTATAGAAGAAAATACTCTCGCGTAAAACAATTATACATAAATTAATAAATTTATAGAGGTGAATAATATGGCTGAACTTTATCCCACCCCGCACAATTCCGCAACTCCCGAGGATTTCGCAAAAACCGTTCTTATGCCCGGAGATCCACTCAGAGCAAAATTCATTGCTGAAACATTCCTCGAAAACGCCGTTCTCGTGAACAATATCAGAGGTATCGGCGGTTATACGGGCGAATACAAGGGACACCGCGTGTCAGTTATGGCAAGCGGAATGGGTATGCCCTCAATCGGTATCTACTCATATGAGCTTTACAACTTCTACGGCGTTGAAAATATTATGCGAATCGGATCTGCAGGCTCTATCAATATGAATATCCACGTAAGAGATATAGTTTTCGGTATGGGTGCTTGCACAAATTCTAATTTTGCATCACAGTATAAGCTTCCCGGAACGTTCGCGGCAACAGCATCGTATGAGCTTCTTACAGCGGCTGTTGAAGAAGCAAAGCGTCTCGGTGCTAACTATCACGTCGGAAACATTCTTTCTTCCGATACATTCTATAATGACGACACGGAAGCCACAGCAAAATGGGCGAAAATGGGCGTTATGGCGATCGAAATGGAAGCTGCGGCACTCTATATGAATGCGGCAAGAGCAGGCAAGCGCGCCCTCGCACTCTGCACAATTTCCGACCACATCCTCACAGGTGAAGCAACATCAGCCGAGGAGAGACAGAACACATTCACAACAATGATGGAGATCGCTCTCGAAACAGCAGTGAAGCTTGACTGATACATTGATTTACAGAATAAAGCACATACGGATATGCGTTTTTTGCGTATTTGTGTGTGCTTTTTGTTTTTGATATCATAGTGCTTTGGCGGATGGAAAGAAATACTTTTGAGTAACATTATGTGAACATTTTTGTGAGGGCATTTTTCCATTAAAAGCTGACATTTTTTGAAAAATCTATTGAATAATTGGGTACATTGTGATATAATCTATCTGATAAACTAGTACTCTGTATAAGTGTCACTACCGCTCGATCGAGAAAAGACCAAACAAAGTGCCTTGCTGCATTGAACGATGATGAGCGTATATAGACTATGTTATAAAATTATCTAAACATAAAATCTAAACATAAAGACAAAGACAAAGGAGAGTTTTTATGAGAAAAAGATTGTTAGCTTTATTGATTGCTTTGACAATGGTTGTCACAATGTTTCCTGTTGTGACCGTTGCCGACGAATCTGCTGACCCGAATGATCCGAATGACGGTGTTTATTTCACCAAGGAATTCATCAAGGCAACAGACACACAGCCGGCAAAGATCAAGCTTGAAGCTTATGCGACAGGTTCTTCGTCGTCATCAACCACGAAGATTCCTACCGATATTATCCTCGTGCTCGACCAGTCGGGATCTATGGACGACCGTATCGGTAACCAGACTAAGCTCGCTATGATGAAGAACGCAGTTGAAACATTCGTTTCTGATGTCGCTGCGATGAATACAGAAAATAACGATCTCTATCGTGTTGCTATTGTTGGTTTCGCAAGTGAATCCGGTAACGGAAACAATACTGAGATTCTGACTGCTTACAGAACAACAACAGAAACTGTAACAAATGTTGAGTATGTTGTTATTGCTGCTTCAGCAATGCAGACAAATAAAACATATTACATTCGTGACGGCGGTTCATACAGAAGCATTACTTACAGAGATAATTTTTTACAGACCGGATGGTATACCTCCGGTATGTTTGGCAGTGAAGTCAATGTCAACACAACAACTGTATATGATCGTAGAGAAACAACATCTCTGGGTCCGGAAACCACAACTTACGGTATAACATACCCTAACCTCAGAGAAGCGGACTATGGAACAGCTTTTGTTAACTGCACAGGAGGAGCTGTCGCTGATGGCGGCGTTATTGCCAATACTATTGATGAGCTTGAAGGCGAAGGTGCAACAAGAACTGACCTCGGTCTCGAAATGGCTGAAGACATTTTTGCTGCATATGCAAATGACTACAAAGACGGCAAGCGCAATAAGGTTGTTGTTCTCATCACAGACGGTGTACCTACAACTCAAAATACGTTCAGCGCAACAGTTGCAAATGCTGCTGTTACATCTGCTCATACAATGAAGGATGACGGCGCGCATATCTTCTCAATGTACCTCGGTACTCCTTCTGCTGATTCCGTAAGCTTCCTTCAGGCAGTATCAAGCAACTATCCTCACGCTACAGCTTACAATCAGCTTGGCGAAGGTGACTCGAATGGTAAATACTATTCCGCACAGTCCGACGCATCTGCAATCAAGGCGATGTTCTCGGGTATCGTTAGCTCAATCAGTGCAAATACAACGCTTACCGAAAATTCTATCGTAAGTGATACTCTCACTCCTTACTTTAAGCTCGCTGCTGACATTAATACAACAGGTACAAGACAGATCGAGGTTTATACTGTTGATAAAACAGCAAATGATTGGTCAACGACTCAAAACGTGCTCACAACAGCAACAGTTACGATCGGCGGAGAAGGCAACAGAACAGTAACAGTTAAGGGTTACGATTTCGCTGAAAACTGTGTGACAACATCTCCCAAGGATGGAGATAAAGATTACGGTAGAAAGCTTGTTATTTACATTCCTATTGTAAATGATACAACTTATGAAAGCTTCGGCGGACATCTCCCCACAAACGCAGGCGCGTTCATTTATCAGGATGCAAACTCAACCGAGCCGGTAAAGCAGGCTAATACTGTTTACTCTGATGTTCAGATGAACTACTACGTTTGGGCTGCCGAGAGAGCATACCACGTAGACGGTACTCATATTTATGATCCCGTTCATTACACAGTAAACTTTGCGAATATCGCTGCAGGTGTATTCGACGAGATGCTCAAGCTCGTCCCGACCGGTGAAAACAACGAGGGCGTTACAATGACGTTCAAGCTCTATGACATCGGTACCCAAAACTATATAGACGGTGTTGACAGCGGAACTGCATCTCAAGACGATAAGCTCGTTGCTGAGTATAGAACTCCCGTTGCTGCAGGTAAAGCCGAGGATATCACAAATCCCGCAAATTGGACTTACTACGAATATCTTGCAGATTCGACAGAAAAGAACATTACCCTCGAGATCAAAGCAAACGAATACTTTGCTGAAAAGGTGTTCGTTCTTGCAGCTACTCTTACAAGCACAAATCCCAATGCGAACCCCAAGACATACCTTGCATATAACTATCTTGATATCTCCGTAGTACGCGGTGACCTCGCTCACATCGTATACGGCGAGATCGACAACGGCGGTAGTCTTTCCGTTACAAATACAAACGGCGACGGAAAGGATCCTTCCGGTTCTCTTATTGGAAATACATACACAGAAGCTGTTATTGAAAACGGAAGCTCCGATAAAATGACCTTCACACCTAAGACAGCTGAAGGTTATGTAATCGAGTCTATCAAGCTTACTACATCCGTTAACGCTCCGTTTGATACAGCAGAAGTTATTTATCATATTGATAATGATCCTTCTGCCAACAAGGTTACACTTACCAACGGAAGTTATATATACACAGCAACCGGCGTAAAGAGCGGTGTTGCAGTAGAAGTTACAACCCGTCAGAAGACATATACCCTTACAACATCAGACGACGCCGGAAGTGAGATCATCGCAGGAAGAACATACACTCACCACGCTACTGAAAAGATCAATGTTCCTTTCCAGGCACTTACCGGTTATCATCTCACAAAGCTTATTGTTGATGATGTAACGTATGTTCTTACCGGCGATAATAATGATATCGATGCTTTCGAGCAGAAATACGGCAAACTCACAATGGATGGCAACAATGTGATTGGCGGCTCTGTAACTGTAGATCGCACAACAAATCACAAAGTTGAAGTTCAGTCTGCGACCAGAACATATACTCTCACCTATAAGTATTATGAAATGAATTCAAATGGTGTTCTTGTTGAGACAACTCTTCACGCGAACCCTGAAATTAAAGAAAATGTACCTTACGGTGCTGCAATTTCAGGTTATATGCCTACATACCCAGGCGGTGCTGAAGAAGAATTCAACGGAACCAACTACACTCTCAGTAACTGGTTCACCAATAAGACTGAATTCGGTCTTAACGGATTGATCCTTCTTGAATCCGCAACAATGCCCGCGTCTGATCTCACAGTATACGCACTTTGGACAAAGAATCCCGATGTAGTTCTTGCTGAGATCGAGATAACAAAGAATACAGTTACACATGATGCAGCAACAGGAAACAATCCTGCACATCCTGTAGCAGGAGATACAGAATTCGACTTTGTTGCAGTTTATCACGAACATATAGTAGGTACACTTGCACTTACTGTTGCGAACGGTACAAGCACAGCAAAGGGTACGCTCACAATTACACTCACAGACCGTCAGAATGATGGATTTATGAGTGGTAACGGTACGATCAGTATCTATGAGTTTGTTGGTGAGCATGAAGAAAGCTGGATCTACTCCAATGCTGTTTACACACTCACTTGTGAAAATGGCAAAGTGCTTCTCGACGGTACAACTGAAATTGTTCCTGTAAATAACCTTTACAGCACTTTATTGACATTCACAAACGAGTACAAGGTTCACGATATCGAGATTGATAAGTCTTATGATATCACAAAAGCACAGGGAAATACCAATGCCAATATGGCACAGGTTAAAGACACGATCGCATACACCATTACCGTAAAGAATGTTGGTAATACAAACCTCGCAAATGTTACTGTAACAGATACATTCACAGGTAAGGGAGCAATTGACGGATATACAAACGGTGAAAAGACCTATACAATATCCAATCTCGCTGCTGGTGCAACTTGGTCAGAAACATATACATATACTGTAGTTTCCGCCGACGCAGGTACTGTAATCAAGAACACAGCTGTTGCAAAGATAGACGGCGGTGAAGAGGAAACAGACACAACAGATACAGTTGTTGAAAAGAAGTCTGTAACTATTGATAAGAAAGTAGAAAACACAACAAATCCTAATGCAACTGAGGCTAAAATCGGTGATGTCCTCAAGTACACGATTACTGTAAAGAATACAGGTAACGTTGTACTCAACGGTGTGGTTGTTACTGACGTGATGACAGGCGCAAATGGCACTATCAACTTCCTGCCTCACGACAACGTAACATTTGCATCAGGCAAATTCACGATCAATACACTCGCTATCGACGGAACAGTAACATTCAGTTATACTTACACAGTTCTCGAAGCTGATGTTAAAGCCGCAGCCGGTTCTATCACAAACGTAGCTACAGTTACTGATATTCCCGGCGAACCTAAAGACGATACAACTGTTGAGATTGAAGATCCCGTAAAGGAAATCGAGATCGTAAAGACTGCAAGCGTAACAGACGCAAAGATCAATGATGTTATCGAGTACAGAATCTCTGTAACTAATAAAGGTAACGTAACTCTTACGGGCGTTGAGATCACCGATAATATTATTGCTCGTAAAGCAGATGGTACAGAGGAACCTGTTGCAGGAAGCATCTCTGTAACAGCTCTCCCGAACGGTGTAACACATTCCGGTAATGTATTCACTATCGAGTCTATCAAAGCAGGCGATACAGTAGAATTCACCTACTCCTACACTGTAAAGGAAGGCGACGCAGGTAAGATCATCGTTAATACCGTGGTTGCTGACGGATTCCAGGATGATCCTACTGATAACACTGAGGAAGTAAAGGTTGAAGATCCTAAGACAGAGTTTGCTGTTGACAAGACAGTAGTAAACATCACAAATCCCGGTGCTGAAAAAGCCAAGGTTGGCGATGTTCTTGAATATACTGTTAAGGTTACAAACAACGGTAATATTACAAATGATGCCAAAGTTGTACTTACAGATATAATGGACGCTGCGGATAAGATTACTTTTGTTGAATCTAATTATCCTAACATAAAGTATGGTGAAGATGCAAGCGGAAATAAAACCTTCACTATAGAGGCAATAAGACCTCATACTTATGTTGAGTTCAAGTACACATATAAAGTAGTAGAAGGTGACATTGGCAACAAGATTTCTAATACTATTACCATTACATCTGACCCGCAAGAGCCTAAAGACACAACAGAAACAGAAGTTGAAAAGAAGGCTGTCAGTGTAACAAAGACAGTTGAAAACACAACACATCCGAACGCAACAAAAGCAGAGATAGAAGATGTTCTCAAGTATACAGTTACTGTAGTGAACACAGGTAACGTAGACCTTGCGGATGTTGTTATCACAGATACTATCGGTATCAAAGATACAACTGATAACGTAGTGCGTGCTATTGATGTGGATACTCTCCCGAACGGTGTAAGATACGAGAACGGTAAATTTACTATTGCATCTATTGCGGTAAACGAACCAGTAACCATCACTTACACATACACAGTTCAGGAAGCTGACGCAGGTAAGACTATCGTTAATGCTGTTGTATCAAATGTTGACGATGATGATCCGAATGATAACAGCACAGAAAAGGAAGTTGAAGATCCCAGAAAAGACTTCTCCGTTACAAAGGAAGCTGGTAACCACAAAGTCAAGGTTGGCGAAACTATCACATACACCATTACAGTAACAAGCAGCAGTAATATTACATCTTCTGTTGATGTAGTGCTTAAGGATATCTTGAATGCTTCGAGTGATGAGATCGTATTTGATAGTACAGATGCATTCAATGCTGGAGTAGAGTATGATGAAATAACACATACATTTACCATTAAATCTATGGCTCCCAACTCTACCAAGTCATTTAAGTACACCTACGAAGTTCGACCCGAAGATGCAGGTCAGAAGATTACAAATACGGTTATCGTACAAGACGATGATCCTGATCCGTCAACCGATACAGAAGACGTAATAGTTGAAGGTACAGTAACATATCTTGTAAACGGCAGTCAGGTTGGTGAGGTTGAGAAATTCTTCGCCGGCGACACAGTAACAGTTCGTGATAATAAGCAGTATGCACCTGATGGATACTCGATCACCGAGTGGAATACAGACGTAACAATCACGGATGGAAAGTTCACAATGCCTGACGGCAATGTTGTACTTGAAGCAACCACAGGAATCAACACCTACACTGTAACATACAAAGTAGATGATAAGGTAGTTGCTACGGAGACATACGAATACAATGCAAACGTAACAGTTCGTGACAATCAGCAGTATGCACCTGAAGGATATTCAATATCTGATTGGACAAGCAAACAGGTAGATGTAACACCTGGTAACTTCACAATGCCTGCTAATAATGTTGAGATCACAGCAACCACAGGAATCAACAGCTACACCGTAACATACTATGTAGACGGTGAAAAGTATGCTGAAGAAACTCACAAATACGGCGAAACAGTAGAAGTTCTTCCTAAGTATGAAAAAGAAGGCTTTACAGTAACACCGTGGGCAAGTACACAGGTAGACGTAACAGGTGGCAGCTTCACAATGCCTGCTAATAATGTTGTAATTACCGCATCTACAGCGATCAACACCTACACCGTAACATATTATGTAGACGGTCAGCTTTACGGCGATGTTGAAGAACATGTTGTAGGTACAACAGTAATCGTTCGTGATACTATAACAGAACCCTTCATCATCTTCAACGGCTGGAAGTCCGACGACGTTGATGTATCCAGAGGCTACTTCACAATGCCCGCAAAGGATGTTGTGATCTATGCAACAACATATATTGATGTTCCGATCATCGAAGACGGATTCATCGAGATCACCAAGGAAGTTACAGCTCCCGATGGATTCCCGAGCGGAAGAGTATTCAGATTCGAGATCTGGTCCGCAAAGGGTAAGACACCCAAGCTTGTTGAAATTGTTGAACTTGAAGATGGTGAGAGCGAAACGATCGTTGTTCCTTACGGTGACTACTACGTTTACGAGGTAGACGAAGAAGAAGAGGGCTACAACGTAACAACATATTGCAACGCTCAGAACAACAAGATCAGAGTAAGAGGCGGTCAGACAAGAACAATCAACTTCAAGAATGTCTATACACCTATTATTGCTCTTGAAATGGAAGAGCACTACGCTTACATCATCGGTTATCCGGACGGAACCGTAAGACCTGAAGCTAACATCACAAGAGCTGAGGTTGCTACGATCTTCTTCCGTATGCTTACAGATGAAAGCCGTGCTAAGTTCTGGTCACAGGAAAACAACTTCACAGACGTTTCCTCTGACGATTGGTTCAATAACGCAATCTCTACTCTTGCTAACGCAGGCATCCTCTCAGGATACGGCGACGGTACATACAGACCGAACAATCCTATCACAAGAGCAGAGCTCGTTAAGATTGCAGTTTCCTTCTACTCGTCAGATGCAACTCAGAATGCTGTATTCTCCGACACAGAAGGTCACTGGGCTGATATCTACGTTGATGCAGCATTCGCACTTGAATTCATCAACGGTTACGAAGATGGCACATTCAAGCCCGACCAGTTCATTACCCGTGCAGAAGCAATCAAGATCATCAACCGTACTCTCCAGCGTGCACCTCACGAAGATTATCTCCGCGACGATATGATCACTTGGGTAGATAATCCCGAAGGTACTTGGTACTACGCAGAGATCCAGGAAGCAACAAACTCTCATACATACGATTGGTACTATATCGAAGACTTTGAGAGATGGGTTGGTATCCTTCCGGTTCGCGATTGGGCTGCACTCGAGAAGGAATGGTCCAAAATCAGAGCTGCTAAATAAGTTCAACATAGAATAAGTTGAACCATTCAAAAAACAACAAAACGGTATGGCTTTCGGGTCATGCCGTTTTTGTATCAGGAGAGGTAATATGGAAATTTGGGATCTGTATGATGAAAACAGAAATTTGACAGGGGAGACACATATCAGAGGAGAGGAGCTTCCTGAAGGAAGGTATCATCTTGTGGTACACGTGTGGATCAGAAACTCAAAAGGAGAGTACCTTATCTCACAGCGGGCAGCGGACCGTCCGACATTTCCTTTATATTTTGAATGTGTCGGCGGGTCTGTTACTGCAGGAGAGACGAGTATTGAAGGCGCAATACGCGAGACTCGCGAGGAGGTCGGAATAGATCTTGATACGGGGCGAGGCAAGATTGTGTGGAGTAAAACGCGTGGTGTGATCGACGGACGTCGCTTCAATGATATTATGGATGTGTGGTTGTTTGAATATGACGGAGACGCCGATCTCGAACGTGCAACGACCAAAGAAACATCAAGAACGATGTGGCTTGACTGTGATGGGATCACAGAGCTGTACAAAAAAGGAATTCTTGTTGATACACTTGAATACTTTTTTGACAAAGTGGATAAGGTAATCAGATAATAAATTTACAAAATCAGGGTGAAAGAATGCTTTTTTCTGTGGTAATATTATAGTGTACCTATGTCGAATTACCCACAGTGGAGGTAACTTATGACTTTAATCGAAATATTTGATAAAACACCTATTGAAAATATAATATCATCTCTTGCGCTCAAGCCTGACCGTGTGATTTTTGTTGGCTCAGATTACCGCAAGGTGAGTCGTGATATTCCCGTATATCAGGATATCCTCGCAGGACGCGGAATAAAAATTGATATGAGCGCAAAAAGCGTAGTTAAGAATGATATTGATGATATAGTGGACAGCCTTGCTGAGATCATCAGCGATCCTGATGAAACATATATCGTTGATATATCGGGTGGAGATGAGGGGACGCTGGTCGCTGTTGGGATGATTCTCGGGAGTGATACTGTACACGGTAAAAAAGTGTGTGCTTTCAGGATCAATGTGGTCAGCCGACACGGAGTTATGTATTACCTCGAGGAAAAAGACGGAATAAAAAAACTCGAGAGAGATGTCTACGATTTTTCGTACAAAACTCAGGTATACCTTACGGCTGAAGAAAACGTAAAGCTCAATGGCGGTAAGGTTTTCGGCAAGGGGATCGCATTTGAAAAAGGGGACCCTGTCGAGCGAGACATCGACGCGATGTGGGAGATCTGCTGCAGGAATCCGAGCGATTGGAACTATAAGATCGGGAAGCTTTCGTCAGTTGTGAGCCGTCTTGTTGAAGGAGAAGATGTGTTTATCGTCCATCGCGATTCGATTGGGAAAGGAAGAAACTGCGCGGACGAGAAGCTGTGGAATGAGCTTGTATCACAGGGACTTGTAATCATTGACCGCGAGAGATCTGCGAGAGGAGCATACGTTTTCAGATACAAAAATCCGATCACACAGGAGTGCCTCAACAAAGCAGGATCTGTTCTCGAATATATCACCTATAAAACTGCAATTTATGCTGAAGAGGACGAGATACCTCTGTTTGACAGTGCTGAAGTCGGAATTGTGATCGGCTGGGACGAGGAGCCCGCGGGAACCAGAAACGAGATCGACTGTATGCTGATGCGAGGCTGCGTACCAATTTTCATCTCTTGTAAAAATGGGGATGTTAAGACCGATGAGCTTTATAAGCTCGAGACAGTAGCCGATAAATTCGGACAGGAATACGGTAAGAAAGTGCTCTTGTCAACGGTGTATTTCGATGAAGCGGCAAAGTCGTACGACGGTGACAGGGCGACTCAGACACTTAAAGCGCGTGCAGAGGACATGAACATCAGACTCATATCAAAGGTTCACTTATCAAACAAGAACGTTCTTGCGAAGGAAATTTCGAAGCTGATACATTAAAAACATAGGGAGAAGCTTCTCATACGGAAGTTTATCAAATATGGCAGGGAGTCCAAAAAACGCTCCTGCAGTACATATGCAAAATCTGACATATATGATGTTTCCTCTGTCGGCTTTTGTAATTAACAGGAATATGGGCTTTGTTTTACAAAGGAGTGTGATTGTATGAACGACAAGAAAAAAGTGAACATAGCAGTAGTGATAATAAATTGTATTTGTGCAGTTATTTGGACAATCAATTTGTTTGTTGATTTAGCATGTGGATATACAAACACTGTATCTTTTGTGTTACATATTGTTTGTACAATATTATGGGACATAAGTGCTGTGTTTTGGATTGCAGGCTATATAAGATCGAAAAAGAATAAAAAAGAAGAGTGAGTAACCCCACAACTTATCGAATAAAAAAACGCCCCCGACAGATTTTTATGTCTGTCGGGGCTTATGATTTCCTGTTATTTGTCACATTTTATCTTTTTTGCCAGAACTTTGTTTGAGAATTCCCGTGTTCCCGTGAGCTCGCGTAGCACCTCTATTTCGTCTGGAATCTCAAATTTTTCATCCTCCGAGGTAAGCTCGATCTCCATAACCGCGAGTCCGTCAAGCGCCTCTCCGCCGATATAGTGTGGGTATACGTCAATCTCTATAACGTGAGACTCGATAGGGAATGTATAGCGAACCTTTGTCAGCTCCGAGTACGCATCTGAAAGGAGACGTTCGTATTCCTCACGGTCAATTTCACGCTCATTCTCGATTCGGCTGATCTTTGTGTTCTCGATCGGGAATTTTTCTGTGTAAACATAAGATATTGTTCCGGATTCTTCAATCCTTCTGACTCTTCGCTCGCCTGCGTCATCAGACGTGAGATACGTTTGAACAATGTGACGCCTGCGCGCTTTTTTGTCAGCGAAAAAATCTTCGGAAGGAAGCTTTATCAGAAATTTACGCTCGATTTCCGTTGCCATTGCTCTCTCCTTTATTACTTAATTTGACAGATTGAATCCGCAATAAACTTTACAGACTCGATCACGGCGTCAGTCAGAACAGATTGCGGAAGAGTGAGAAGGGAACCGCCCTTGTTTTCTTCAGCGCTGATCTCGTATGACAGGGGCAAATGTATAAATCCCGCGCGAATCCCGAGAGGATCACAGAACTTCAGTGCGGAGTACATCAGATCGTTGCACACATACGTTCCTGCGGTGAACGATATTGAGGCGGGAATAGAGTGCAGATTCAGATGAGACGCCAATTTGTCGGGAAAGATCGTCGAAAAATATGCGTTCTCTCCTTTCTCGTCGATCGGGGAGCTTTTGCAGATCTGACCGATGTTGTCTGGATTGTCAGAATGACGGACATTCAGCGCGGCATATTCGGGAGTGATCTTTCCTCTGCCTTCAGCTTGGCCGAGAGAAATGACAAAGTCGGGACGAATTGCATCTACTGCACTGCAAAGAACCTGTCCGCAGAGCCCGTAGACAACGGGGAGAGTGATCGTGTTTATACTGCATTCTCCGATATTTTTCGGGAGAGAGATTATGGTGTCAAGTGAAGAATTTCTTCGGCTGTTTCCGAATGCTTCGAATCCGCTTATCAGAACTTTCATTGAAACGATTCCTTTCGGGATATTTCTGTATATAAAAATTATATCATCAAATCGAATTTCAATCAAGTAAAAATTGTCATTTTATGCGAAAACACATTTTTTATCAATCCGTACACAAAATTCGACTTGACAAAATGCTCCGGAAGTTACATAATATTAAACATAGTGGTAATTATTTGATTTTCAGAACTAACGATAATATTGAAAAAAGGAGAAAATAATGGCAAAAATCATAAACTGTTACAGTGAGCTGAAAGAAAACAGCGCATACGAGCTTATGTATGAGGGATACCTCGATGAGATAAAATCGTCAGGTATAATTCTGAAGCATAAAAAATCGGGTGCAAGGATCTGCGTTATGTCGAACGATGACGAGAACAAGATGTTCTGTGCAGCGTTCAGAACTCCTCCGAAGGACAGTACCGGTGTTGCTCACATTATTGAACATACCGTTCTTTGCGGATCGAAGAATTATCCGTCAAGGGATCCGTTTATGCAGCTTGTGAAGGGATCTCTCAATACATTCCTCAACGCAATGACATATCCCGACAAAACAATGTATCCCGTAGCATCGTGCAACGATAAGGACTTTATCAATCTTATGAATGTGTATATGGATGCTGTATTTTATCCGAACATTTATAAGTACCGTCAGATCTTCATGCAGGAAGGCTGGCATTATGAAATGCAGAATCCTGAGGACGATCTGACAATAAACGGTGTCGTTTACAGTGAGATGAAGGGTGCGCTGTCATCTCCCGACCGTACAATATGGGAGCAGATCGCATTCTCCCTTTATCCTGATACAACATACGGAGTGAATTCGGGCGGAGATCCCGAGGTCATTCCGAGCCTCACATACGAGAATTATCTCGACTTCCACCGTAAGTATTATCATCCGTCGAATTCTTACATTTTCATCTACGGTGACTGCGATATGGACGAGCGTCTCGAATGGATGGATAAGAACTACTTCTCATCCTTCAATGAGATCGAAGTCGATTCGGGCGTTACACTTCAGAAGAGATTCGACAGTTGTGAGCCGAAGCGTGTTGATGCACATTATTCAGTTGGCTCAGAGGATGAGACTGAGGGAAAAGCATTCCTTGCATACGCAGCTCTCGGCGGATCAAATCTTGATGTGCTTGAATGCAGAGCGTGGGGGATCCTCTCAAGCGTTCTTCTCAATTCTGACGGAGCACCGCTGAAAAAGGCACTGATCGACGCGGGGATCGGTGACGATATATGGGGTGGATACGATTCCCATATGCTCGAGGATTCTTTTGCGGTTATTGCTAAAAATGCAAACGCAGATGACGCTGACAGATTCTATCAGATAATCATTGATACACTGAAAAACGAAGTTGAAAAGGGAATAAACGAAAAAGCAATTCTCGCAACTCTCAACAGACGCGAGTTCAATTTCCGTGAGGCTGATTACGGCGGATTCCCCAAGGGACTCGACTTTGCCTCAAATATTTTGCAGTCGTGGCTGTATGATGAGAACGGCGCATTCACCTATATGCACACTCTCGCAGATTATGCAGAACTGAAGAAGCGTATCGGAACGGGATATTACGAAGGACTTGTCAGAAAATATATTCTTGAAGCAGATCACTCGATCCTTCTCAGACTCCTTCCCGAAAAGGGACTTGTGGACAGAAAAGAAGAGGCTCTTAAAGAGAAGCTTGCCGCATATAAGGCGTCACTCAGCAAGGAAGAGGTCGACAAGATCGTTGAAGAAACACGTCTTCTCAGAGAATATCAGAGCCATGATCCCACAGAAGAGGAGCTCTCCTGCATTCCTTCACTGAAAAGAACTGACATTCCGAGAGAAACTGTTGGAATTTCAAATATCGAATGCGAGATCGGCGGACATCGTGCTGTATCACACGATATAGAGTCGAACGGTATCACATATCTTGATATTTATTTCGATATCGGCAAGATCCCTCAGAAATATGTTCCGTACGTCGGACTTCTCGAATACGTTCTCGGAAGAATTGATACGGCTGAACACACATACGATGAGCTTGCAATTGATCTCAAGCTGA
>SVUC01000150.1 GCA_015063455.1 Oscillospiraceae bacterium | reverse complement strand
GGAGTTGACGTGGAGCTTTATTCCCTTAATACCGAGCTCACGAAGCAGAGTGTCTGCAAGAGAGATAACGCTGAAGTCTGCTGCCGCATTTTTAGCGCCGAACATCTCAACACCGAACTGGAAGAACTCGCGGCTGCGTCCTGCCTGAGGCTTCTCATATCGGAAGCAGTTGATTATGTAGTAGTATTTAAGGGGCATGGGATCGCTTGTTCGTCCGTTTTCGATGATAGCACGTACTGTTGACGCTGTTCCCTCAGGACGGAGCGCGAAGATAGTACCGTCACGGTCGCTGAAGGTGTACATTTCCTTTTGAACGACATCAGTCGTGTCTCCGACACCTCTCTTAAAAAGTCCCAGCTCCTCAAAGGTGGGGGTACGTACCTCGGAGAAACCGAAGCGTGAAGCTACGTCGCGCATTTTTGACTCAACGTATATCCAGAGCTCGCTCTCTCCGGGGAGAATATCCATAGTGCCTCTCGGCTTTTTGATCTTTTCCATATGTATCTCCAAAATATATTTACTTCTTTTTCAAGACATAATTATTCATGATAATAAGTATATCAAAAACCGAAGAAATAATCAATAGATACAGCGCAATTTGTGTCTTTATCTAAACATTTTTTCTTTTAAAATATAAAAAATTCACAGCCGACAGTAATCGGCCGTGAATGAATAGTGGAAATATTTGTTGTTTAGATTTCGATTTCGTAGACTGATAAAAAGAAGTTTTCGTTGTCGAAGTTCCCGTATCGGGTCTCGCTTGCGATAAGCCCATACTGACTGTCCTTCCATTTTGCTATACAAGAAACCCCGTCAGTGTACGAGCAACAGTCGAGCACAATACTTCCGAGATTCAGCGGAGGCATAGTTGCGTCTTTTGATAGAGAGTTGATTTCTGCACTGTCACAAGACATATAACGGAACTGTATATGCTTATACTCATCACTTGTATTTTTTGAGAAAATACAGTAATTTACCGAAAACTCACCGCTGTCGGGGAAGTAAGAAAGATTATATCCTCCGTCCGCACCCAAAAGAGGGATGCTTTGTAACATATCTGCGAGAGCCGAGGCTTCTTCTGCTGTGTCAAATCCGCGACCTGCATATCCTCGTCTTTCAAGATATGCTTCTATTTTCTCGGGAGTCTTTTCTATTACCGTCAAAAATGATTCAATCTCGAAGAATGATGCAAAGGTTACTTTTTCGGGAAGCTTGTTATCAGGCTGTATATCTGCTGATACCGTCATGATGACCTCGTCCGTGAAGGCTGTAAATGTATTTTTGATGTCCTCGGTAAAGCTTTCTGCATCAACTAACATGAAAAAGCTTACAGATCCGGCAAAAATACGTTTGAGTCTTATAGAACCGTTGAGACTGTCGCATATTATACCTCTTGACTCATCGATTACTTCTCCTGTCGGATTATTGAACGGATCTTGATCAATTCCGTACTTGTTGTAAGTAATGGAGTAGCTGATACTTTTAGTATCGTCTTCGATCCCTTTAAGCGATATGTTATAATTCTTTTCACCCTGAGAGTATTTTTGATAATCAAGCAGGTCATAATAGTCGATTGAATTAACCTCATATCCGTTAGGAATGAAGCTTCCGTTTTTAATAATATCGGATACTTTGACGGAATCAGTGAACAAATAACAGTTGTCGTCGGCTTCTGCTGTGAAATTATCTATAGATGTTGCATATACAGATTTTTGCGGATAAATCCCTGCGGTGAATACTCTTGCAGCATTCCAACCGGATATGAAATTTGATAGAAAACCGTATCTGTTTTTGTAATTTGAGAATGTTACGTTCTTTTCCGAATAGTCGGCAGGAGTAAACTCAACGAGAACACCATGGTAGATTGTAGAGACACGGATAAGATCTCCGGCTTCATTGTAAGTATAATGACTATCGTCGAGGGTGACTGTCTTGCTTGCGTATTCTTTTCGCTTTTTCATGTCATTTTCACCGTTGAGCCGTCCCTCAGTGATCGAATCCCCATTTTCGTAAGGTGATATGAGAGTGCGGTATACGTCAATATCATCAACGTCAACGTGTGTTACGGAAGCTTTAACACGGAAACCGAACTCATCAATAAACGTATATTGATAGCTCTTGTCAGAAGAAATACCAAATTCGATAAGTGTTCCGAGCTTTTCAAACCAAAGACAGTTGTATGTCAGAAAACCCTTGTGAAGTGAATTTGTATGAGTTGTGAGATAGCTGTTGTATTCCTCAAGCGCAACTTTTACTTCATCGGGATCTGCCGTTTCCACCACCGCTTCTGTTTCTGTAACAGCTTCGGTAATTGTCTCTGTGCTCTGTACAGCTTTGTCTGTTTCCGTTGATGGTTCATTTGATCTTCCGCCTGTGCAGGACGAAAAAAAGATACAGAGAGAAAAGAGAAGTGCTGTTAATTTTTTGAACGAAATAGATGCTTTCATTTCAAATGCCGTCCTTTCTTAGGTATAATATTGTGTATTTGGGTTTATACTAATAAAGACGTAAAAAAAGTGTATTGGTTTCAGATTTTTGAAAAAAACCTCCGTTAATTCGGAGGTTTTTAAACTTATTCGCCGAGAATATCAAGAACCTTCTTGTTACCGTATACCTCAGCCCAGTCACAATCGAACGCATCGAGAGAATACATGGTCATGGGGTGATAGATAAGGGAAGAGAAGAGCTCGGGATTGATAGTTACGCTGTGAGCGCCGCTCATAGCGATCTTATGTACCTGCTCGCAGGTCTTGAAGCTTGCAGCAAGGATCTTGGTGTCAAGATTCTGATGCTTGAAGAGCTGTACTATCTCCTCAACAACGTGAACACCGTCGGAAAGAAGATTATCCATTCTGTTTACATAGGGAGCTACAAAGTCAGCACCTGCGCGGGCTGCCATAAGAGCCTGCTGCTGCGTGAATATAGCGGTGGTGGTAACACCGATACCCTCAGCCTTGCACATCTTGATAGCCTTGAGTCCCTGCTCGGTGATCGGGATCTTTACATAAAATTCGCCGCCGACGAAATCACGGAGCATTTCTGCCTCGCGTACCATGTCCTCAGCATCGCTGGAGGTAACCTGTACGTGGAGCATCTTGTCGTCGCCGATGATTTCTCTGATCTCAAG
>SVUC01000023.1 GCA_015063455.1 Oscillospiraceae bacterium | reverse complement strand
ATCTCGGTATAAGGAGTCTTTGGTGGAATACCTGGCTTCCTTGCCTCATGCTCGGCGGTGCGGCTGTACTCGTTCTTATCGGTAAACACCTCTCGGGTACGATCATCGTCGGATGTATCGGTCTGTTTATGCTGATCGTTGCAGGATGTAAGCTTTTATGGCTTTTCTGTACTGTGATTCCTGCAGGTATAGTTGGAATCGGCGCGTTTATCGCGATGAACCCGTATGCTCTTAAGAGAATCACAACATTCACGGATGAAAACGCTGATAAGCTTGATGAGCTTTATCAGACAACACAAAGTATATATGCGATCGGTTCTGGTGGACTTTTCGGAGTCGGACTTGGCGAGAGCAGACAGAAATACAGCTTCCTCACGCAGTCGCACACAGACTTTATTTTTTCTATATGGTGCGAGGAATGGGGATTTATCGGCGCTGTAGTGCTTATCATAATCTTCCTCCTGTTTGCATGGAGAGGATACGTAATTGCACAGAGAGCACCCGACAGATTCACACAGCTCACAGCATTTGGTATTACAACACACGTTGCTCTGCAGGCATTTCTCAATATGTGTGTTTCTGCAGATATAATTATGAATACAGGTATTACACTTCCGTTTTTCTCATACGGCGGATCGTCTCTTGTCGTTCTTATGGCTGAGATGGGAATCCTGCTTTGTATCTCTCGTCAGTCATATAAGAAAAAAGCTGATATCGAGAGAGAAGAAATGATGAAGCAGATCGGACTTGGCTGATACTTATTAATATATTCGGAGTTTTATATGAGAGTTCTTATGACAGGCGGCGGAACAGGCGGACACGTCAATCCTGCCCTTGCAATTGCTAATACAATAAAACAAAACGATCCCGAAGCGGTCATCGAATACGTCGGAACAAAACGCGGAATCGAAAATAAACTTGTGACGAAGGCGGGATATAAGCTTCATCACGTCGAGGTACAGGGACTGAAGAGAAGTCTCTCGCCAAAGAATCTGAAGGCGGCGTATCTTGCGTTCACATCTCCTATAAAAGCTAAAGCGATAATCGAGGAATTCAAACCTGATCTTGTGGTCGGAACAGGCGGTTACGTTTCCTGGCCCGTTATTAAGGCGGCTGCTGATATGGGGATCCCTACGGCGCTCCACGAGTCGAATGCGATCGCGGGTGTTGCTGTCAAGATGCTTCAGAAATGCGTTGACAGGATCTATCTGAACTTCGAAAAGACTGGTGAGACACTCACTTGCCCGAAAGAAAAGCTTCTCAAGGTGGGCAACCCGATTATGGGTGGTTTTTCGTCTCTCACAAAAGACGAAGCAAGAGAAAAACTCGGAATTCCCGATAAATATAAGTATATTATCCTCTCTTATGCGGGAAGTATGGGTGCTGAAAAGGTAAACGATGCTATCCTTTGTCTTATGAGAGAATTTACCTCAAAGCATCCCGAGGTTTATCATATCCACGCAACAGGTTCAATTGAGCTTGAGCTTTGCACATCACAGTTCAAGGAAATGGGACTTGATAAATTCGAAAACATTGAGCTTTGTGAGTATATATATGATATGCCCGTGAAAATGGCGGCTGCCGATATTACTATAAATCGAGCAGGAGCTATGACGATCTCAGAGCTTGCGTTTACAGGAAAAACCGCAATCTTTATTCCTTCTCCGAATGTTGCAGAGAACCATCAGTATAAAAACGCCAAGGTTCTTTATGATGAGGGTGCGGCGGGATTGTTCGAAGAAAAAGAGCTTACAGACGGAGCTAAGCCTTTGATTGAGGAGGTGGAAAAGCTCCTCTCACCCGAAGGAGAAAAAATCAGAGCTGAAATGAGCGAGAAAATCAGACAGTTTGCAGCTCCGGATGCGAATAAACTGATCTACAAGGACCTCTGTGAACTTGTGAAGAATCACAAGAAAAAATAAAACTCAAAAGAGCGAAGGGAGTGAGCCTGCATCGTGACTGATCGTTACGAAGGAAAGCGAAGAGTTCCCAGAGAATACGAAGATGTTCTCTATGTTTACGATCGAGTGTGTCCCAAGCAAAGTAAAAGGCGTCAAATGAGCAGAACCTATGGTACGTCGGAATTTTCAGACGTGCACCGCCACAGCAATCCTAATCGAGTTTACGGAAAAGCCTTTGCAGAGAGTCAGCGTATGCGAGCAGAAGCTTACAAAAAAGCATCAGCTGCACGTGAAAGAAACTACGGCTCACCGAATATGAAAAGTACCCGTGGAGCAAATGCACACGCATATTCCTACAGACCGGGACGTGCAGAGGGTGGAGAAGCTGTACGAGAGAGACCGTTCAAGCTGTTTATTGCTAACATCGTAAATCTTTTTGAATCAATAGAGGAAAGAGGAAAAGCGGACGAGCGTATTGCAAAGCAGCGTGCGATCGCGAGGAAAAAGTTCTCGGAATACAGACATACCATAACAACAGCTTTGATCCTTATTTTGATTACCGCGCTGTTTGTAACGTTTGTCTATAAAACATTCTTCGTGATCAAGGATGTCGGCGCGACAGGATCTGAGATCTATTCGTCAGATATGCTCGTGTCGTCGTCGGGAATTGACCTCGGACAAACCCTCTATTCATTCAAATCATCAGACGCGGCTGAGGAGATTATATTCCGATGTCCGTATATAAAATCTGCCGAGATCAACAGAACGGTGCCGAACAAGGTGTCAATTACCGTTGAGGATGACAGTGCCGCATATATTGCAAAAATATGGGATAGTTACATTCTGCTCTCGTCCGGTCTGAGAGTTCTCGAGGTTTTAGATAAAAAGATCGAATCTGACGATCTTATCGAGCTTATTCTTCCGCCTGTCGATTATTCTGTCGGCGGACGGGTCATTGAGTTTGAGGATCAGCGGGACGACAGATTTATCAGAAATATTCTTGGCGAGGTAGGAATTTCTTCACTCGGTGAATTCGGATATATCGACAAGATAGATCTGAGCAACGAGTACGGTATTACACTTCAGGTTTCAGGAAAATATCTGATGAAGCTCGGGGATGAATCGGACTGCGATCTTAAGCTGAGGATGGCGTACAAAACAATTACGGACGAGCAGTTCGACAGCGATACCCCCGCAAACATTGATCTTTCAACAGTCGGCGTTGCGAGTGTAATGTATGACTTGAAGTTGTCGTTTGATTGATTTTTGATATGTAAATATCGAAAGCATATAATGAAATTTTATCTTAAATAATATGTTTTTTCGAGAAAATATGAACTTTTTTTCGATATAAGATGAATTTTAAGAGAAAATTTCAAAAAACTATTGCAAATTTTTCTTACATAATGTATTATATAAGGTAGCATATTGTTTTTATTTTGGTATAACAGAAGACTTGTGAAATAAATAAAATATTCGGACAAGGAGGGCATTGAAATGCCATTTGAATTTGATGATAATAACTATGAAAGCGGTGTAAATATAAAGGTAATCGGTGTCGGCGGCGGCGGTAATAACGCTGTTAACAGAATGTCGAGCAGCGTTAAAGGTGTAGAATTTATCGCTATAAATACCGATATGCAGGCACTTGTAAAGTCCAGTGCGACATCCAAGATCGCAATCGGTGAAAAGATCACCAAGGGCCACGGTGCAGGCTCCAATCCCGAAGTAGGCTGCAAGGCTGCTGAAGAGAGTGAAGAAGCTATCAGAGCTGCTCTTGAAGGCGCTGATATGGTATTTGTTGCTACAGGTATGGGTGGCGGTACAGGTACAGGTGCGGCTCCCGTTGTTGCTAAGATCGCTCAGGAAATGGGCATTCTTACAGTAGGTATCGTTACAAAGCCTTTCTCCTTCGAAGGTAAGAAGAGAATGGAACAGGCTGAGGCAGGTATCGAAAAGCTCAAGGAATACGTAGACTCTCTTATTATCATTCCTAACGAAAAGCTCAAGGAAGTTGGCGAGAAGATCACTCTTATGAACGCTTTCCAGGTAGCTGACGATGTTCTCCGTCACGGTGTTCAGAGTATCACAGACCTCATCAACATTCCCGGATATATCAACCTCGACTTCGCAGACGTAACATCCGTAATGAAGGATGCAGGTTATGCTCATATGGGTATCGGTGAAGCTTCTGGTAAGGACAAGGCTACAGAAGCTGCAAAGGACGCAATCTCCAGTCCCCTTCTCGAGACAACTATTACAGGTGCTAAGGGTATCCTTATCAGCATTATGGCTTCTCCTGACATCGGACTTGATGACATTACTATCGTTTCCGATCTCATCTCTTCCGAAGCAGCTGAAGATGCTAACGTAATTTGGGGTGCTGCATTCGACGAATCTCTCGAAGATACAATGAAGGTTACTGTTATCGCAACAGGCTTCCTCAACAAGAATGATAACGATCCGATCTTCGGCAGAAAAGACGGTATCAAGCCCGTTATGTCCGGTAAGATCAAGGCAGGCGTTAAGGAAACCACTATGGCAAAGAACGCTCCCAAGGCTGAACAGAAGAAGGTTGAAGAAGAGGACGATAAGAAAGACGACGATTCTCCGATCTCCGATGATGATTTCAACGAAATCCTCAAAATGCTGAACATGGGTAAGAACCAGAATCAGAATCAGCAGAATAACGATCAGGGAAACACAGGTTCTTTCGGTTATCCTAAGAGATATTAATTTTGATAAAACATAAAACCACAAGATGAAAAATCTTGTGGTTTTTTTGTCTTTGATTGAAATACTATTCAGCTTTTTTGAAGCTGAAGGGTAGATGTTTGTTCTGAATATAATGGATGATACTGAAAACGATATACGCTCCGAGGGATACTGCAAATATGTATATGGGAGTATTTACGTACCACCCGAACCATTCTGAAAACTGTGCGAAAACAACTATCGGAGATTTGCCCGGGCCAACAAAGAACATATTCATTTTTTCTTTGAGACCATATTGTACAAAACAGTTCAAGATGAACGCAACCCCGCACAGTGCAACAAACGTAAGTGTTGCATATACGTAATCTGAACGCTTGTTTCCCCCGCGTTTTGAGAAACAAACGAATAATCCGATGAATACGAGAAGCATGTGCCAGATCAATGCGTGAACGGTCAGGAAGACGTGATCAAGAAGTAATCCCGACGGTTCAGCAAATGAGATCGCGCCGCCGAGAAGATTGTAAAGAACCATAAAGCTGTACATTCCGCGCTGCAGTTTCCCTGGCTTTAGCCAAGGAACGATCAAGCACATATACATTGGGATACTGCACAACTGGAACGGGAAGTCGTTCCAGGAATAACTGTTGTTCTCTATTACAAAGAAATAGAAGAATTGCTTGAATATTTCCGACAATCCGAGGATCATTCCAAGTGAAAACAATATTCTATTGGCGGTTTTGTCTGAAACCTTACGCAGCTTCCATGCAGCAAACGCGCACAGTGTGAAGCCGATTAGTGTATACGAAATATGAAAGACACCGTAGGATGGAATAGGTTCCATAGGGAAAGCTATAGATTCAAAAAATGAATCCATTGCGTTTATCATATCGAGTTCTCCTTTGATTTCCTCGGAAATATTCTTAGTCGTCTATATTCACCTGAGGGGAATTTATTTGATTTCCGCAACAATATTTAGAGGATTTATTTAATTTGCTCTTGTAATTATAACACAAATTGTTGATTTTGTCAATTGGTGACGAAAAATCTGTTATGAAATCAATCAGAAAAATTATAATGAAAAAGACAGTGCAGCGGGGGGCTACACTGTCTCGTCTTTGCAGGAGATTAGATTTGTTCCTGCTTCAATAAAATCTTTTACGATTATTTCCCCAGTTTTGATGGGGGCGTTTGCTGACACGGATCGAATGATCTTCATTGCCTCGAGGAGCGATTCGCGCGGGATAGGCTTGTCGGTACGGACGGGTAGAAGCTTTTTGCCGCTTTTGGTGATAATTGTCACGGTAGAAGTGAGTGTGCGGACAGGATGTGTGATCTCACTTTCGGCGTAGGTTTTCCCGCGTGCACAGGTGTTTCCTTCAACACCGACGACTTTTCCACCGTCAAGCGTTACCTTGAGTCTGCAGCCGGCTGGGCAAACAACACATGTGAGCTCTTTTGTTGTCATTTTGCATCCCCTCCGAATTCCTTGATATATACTCTGATAAACTTGTCATCAGTGCCGATAAGATCGAGAATGTCATCAGACTTTATCTCGAGGGACTCCATCTCACCGGGAGCAACAGCGGTTTTAGTTCTCTTGGCGAGAATCTTTCCCGATTCCGTTTCAGCTATAAGCTGTACTTTTTTGTAAACATTGTCAGACCTGAAAAAGATCTTTAGGGGCTCGGAATCACGTGAAAGATCAATTCTTTCCGGAACTGTATAACGAACACCGAAACCTGTGTGAATGTCAACAGTTTTTTTGCTCTCTTTCGATTTGCCCAGAATTCTGTCGGCGGCTGCGTATCCTGCAATTTCTGCTTCCTCTGATACATAGTCGACAAGATCGTGAACGTGAAGCACGTTTCCTGCGGCATAAATACCTTCTGCAGATGTTTCGCGGTATTGGTTTACGGCTGCACCACTTGTCATTCTGTCAAGAGCAATATTGGCACCTCTCGTGAGCTCGTTCTCTGGAATCAGACCTACTGAGAGAAGAAGTGTGTCACATTCAATATATTGTTCAGTCTCGGGAATAGGACGGCGTCCGTTATTTTCGTCGACTTGAGCGATCGTAACACCCTGGACTCTTTCCTTGCCGTGAATACGGGTGACGGTGTGAGAGAGCATTAGCGGAATGTCAAAATCATCAAGACACTGAGCGATGTTTCTTGCAAGTCCTCCCGAGTACGGCATTATTTCACAAACCGCAAGGACCTTTGCACCTTCAAGAGTCATTCTGCGAGCCATAATAAGACCAATATCACCTGAGCCGAGAATAACAACTCGATGCCCCGGCATGAAACCTTCGATGTTGACATATCTCTGCGCGCACCCTGCAGTATAAATTCCAGCCGGACGTGAACCCGGGATGTTTAAGGCACCTCGTGTGCGCTCGCGGCATCCCATAGCGAGAATTACTGCATCTGCACTCGCTTTTGTGTATCCGAGTGCAGGAGAAACAAATGTAACGCATCTGTCATCAGTAAGTGATAGGACCATTGAGTATGTCAGGATCTCAATATTTCTTTCGCGAGCCATTTTAATGTATCTTCCCGCATATTCGGGACCTGAGAGTTCTTCTCCGAAACGGTGAAGACCAAATCCTGCGTGAATACACTGATTTAATATACCGCCGGGCTCTGAGTCACGCTCAAGAACAAGAATATCACTTGCCGAAAGACCTCGGTCAACAGCGGCACAGGCGGCAGACAGTCCCGCAGGACCACCGCCGATTATTATAAGTTTTTTATGCATTGTTAGTCCTCCGTGCGCTTTGATACGAGCCAAGAATTTCCGCCGAACTTTGTGATCTCAGCGAGTGATTTTTTAGTGTGCTCTGCAATGAGAACAGCAACTCTTGGAGAGCAGAAACCGCCTTGACAACGTCCCATACCTGCTCTCGTTCTTTTTTTGAGCATATCGATCGTAACGGCAGGAATAGGGGCTTCGATAGCATCAATAAGATCGCCCTCAGTCACAGTTTCGCATCGGCATACGATCTTACCGTAAGATGAATTTTTCTTGCAAGCTTCAACGCGTTCCTCGTCCGTCATTCTGTTGAATTGAATATGGTTTCCGTCGGGACGTCTTGTCGGGATGTAGTCTTCACGGTCTGTAAGAACAAGCCCAGCCTCCTCAAGAAGACCAACTATATACTCAGCAGTTGCGGGAGATGCCGCAAATCCTGGAGACTCAACTCCGACTGCGTTTATAATACCTGGGATCTGTTTTGATTCTTCAATGAAGAAATCGTAAATATTAGGAGTAGGACGTACACCTGAGAATGAAGTGATCGCCATTCTTGTGTCAACTGACGGCATTATCTTTTTTGCACCTGCGGTGATCTCTTCAAGTCCTTCGGGTGTTGTGGATGTGTCATCCCCGTCTTCAATCGGATATGCATTTGGTCCGATTATGAGGTTGCCGTCAACTGTGGGGGAAACGAGGATACCTTTTCCTCTTCCGGAGGGGCAGACGAAAAGTGTGGAGTTTGCCATATTTCCGCAAACCTTATCGAGCACAATATATTCTCCGCGGCGTGGGATTATCGAAAGCGGAAAATCGTTTTCACCGAGGATAGATGCGATCACAGCTGAATTTACACCTGCACAGTTTACTACATAACGCGCTGCAACGGTCTCGTCTCCGTTTGATATGTAATGAATGTTTCCTGCGTGAGATGCACCTGTTACAGTGAAATTGAAGTAAAAATGTACACCGTTTGTCACGGCATTTTCGGCTGCGGCAATTGTGATTCCGTAAGGACAGGTGATGGCAGTGGTGGGTGCCCAGAGAGAGCATTCTGCCTCGGGTGAGATGTTCGGCTCCATTGCGCGAAGCTCATCCTGTTCAATTATGCGAAGTCCTTCAACTCCGTTCTGAATTCCCTTGTCAAGAAGTCCCTCGAGTGTTTTTCTGTCCTCCGAGTTAAATCCGACAACGTGAGAACCGATTTCTTTTATTTCTACACCGAGCTGACGGCAAAGCTGTTTCATCAAAACATTTCCACGTACATTGAGCTTTGCTTTGAGCGTTCCTGGTTTTGCATCATATCCTGCGTGTACGATAGCTGAATTAGCGCAAGTCGCACCCATTGCTACGTCTGCCTTCGCTTCAACGACTGCAACCGTACAATTTTTCTCAGCTAGAAGTCGAGCTGTCATTACTCCCGTACATCCTGCACCGATTATAAGTACGTCGTAAATCATAGAATCCCTCCTTGCATCTTGTATAAAAACTATAGAATAAACTTTGAAACTATAAATAAGAAATAATCATTTCAAAAATTCGTTTTTCTGTGTATAATACTCAACTCTGATAATTATAACACAAATTTTTATGCAATACAACAAAAAAAGAAAAATACTTATTGGCAATTATAACAAAATTATTCACTACATCTGTCCTGCTATTGTATTCTGAAAAAAACTGTGATATAATAAATAAAAAGAAATCTACATTTTTTAATAATATGTGATATTTTAGTTTTCCGGCGTAAATATTTATCACAGTCAAGCAAAAAACAGAATTTATTTGGAGGAAGCGGAAGAGTCCGCGTATATAATTATATGGAAAAAAACTCAAACAATGTTATTACCGAACTTGATACCCACAAGGCTGCACAGGCGCTGATCGCAGAAGTTGAAAAAGTGGTTATCGGTAAGCACAACGAGGTTGTTCTTCTCGTAACTGCTATGCTCTCCGGAAGCCACGTTCTGATAGAGGACGTTCCCGGCACAGGTAAGACCACTCTTGCCGCTGCACTTGCACGTGCTGCCGGACTTCACTTTAACAGAGCGCAGTTTACTCCCGACGTTATGGCGTCTGACATCACAGGATTTAACGTATACAACAGACAGAAGGAAGAATTTGAATTCCGTGAAGGTCTTGTTATGACCAATATTCTTTTGGCGGATGAGATCAACCGTGCATCTCCTAAGACACAGTCAGCACTTCTTGAAGCAATGGAAGAATCAAAGGTTACGGTAGACGGCAATACAATGGCTGTTCCCGATCCGTTTATGGTAATCGCAACACAAAACCCGACAGGTTACGTTGGTACATATCCGCTTCCCGAAGCTCAGCTTGACAGATTTGCTATCCGACTTTCTATGGGATACCCCACAGAAGATGAAGAGGTCAACATTCTCTCCGGCAGACGCGGTGTGAATCCTCTTGAGAAGATCACTGCGGTGACAGATGTACAGACAATCAGAGATATTCGTGCGTCAGTTCAGCAGGTAGTATTTGAAGAAGAGATCTGCCGTTACATTGTAAAGCTTATCCACGCCACAAGAAAGTCACCGAAACTCTCACTCGGCGCATCTCCGCGTGCATCTCTTATTCTTATGAGACTCTCTCAGGCGTATGCTTTCCTCAGAGGACGTGATTATGTAATTCCCGAAGATATCGCATTTATTTTCGCCCCCGGACTTGCTCACCGTGTCGTTCTCAGCCAGGAAGCACGTCTCAACAGAGAAACAATTCCTGCGATCCTTTCGGAAATACTCCGCAACACAGAAGCACCCTATAAGACAAAGAGATAATCGTTTTATATTGTTTTTATTATATTGATAAATTAAAGAATTGAGCGTAATATGGATTATTATAAAAAAAGACCGCTTGTGAAATTTCATAAGGCGACTGTCTTATATGCAGCTCTTCTTGTTTTCGGTATCTTTTTTACACAGGCGCTGAGATCAAGAGCATCATCGCTTTTATTCTGGTTTCTCGTGCTTCTTCCGATAGTTTCGATAATTTATGTATTAGTCGGAAAAGCACTTATCAGAATATATGTTGATTCGAGCATTTCAAAGGTTGAAAAAATGCAGCCCGTGGATTACGAAATGAGGATAATCAACTCCTCGCCCTTTGCGTATCCGTTCATTGAGGCTGTAGTTATCGTGCCGGAGGAAAACGGAGTTCGCTGTACTGAACAGTCACTCAACCTCAGCTTAAATCCTCTCGGAATGTATATCGTTAAGCACAGAACCATATTCAAGTATCGCGGCAACTATGAAATAGGCGTACGCTGCCTTTACATTTCGGATTTTCTTGGTATTTTTTCGATCAGACTTGATGTTGACATTTATAATAACGTCATCGTGTTCCCGAGAAAGCTGAATATGGAAGTGAATATGCAGACATCCGCTACCGATATACCAAATGACTCTGCAAGCGTTGTGTTTGCAAACGAAAAAGCGGAGATAAGCAACATCAGGGAGTACATTCCCGGCGATTCACTGAAGAGCATCCATTGGAAGCTGTCCTCAAAAACTCCGAATGATCTGATGGTAAAGGACTTCAATACAAATACATCAAGACAGGTGTATATGCTCTGTGATTTCTCACGAGCTATTCCGCCGGAAGTATTTATGGATGAAGATGCACACGACGAGCTTGAAAAAGCTAAGCTGGAAGCTCAGAAAAAGGCGAGAGCAAAGCAGGTCAAGCTGAAATCAGCAAAGCCGAGCAAAGAATCGATCCGCGCAGAAAAAATTGCTCGGAAAGCGGCTAAACGTGCGAAGGCGGGAGTGACCGAATCAACGATTGGAATGGTTGGTATGGTCGATGATATGATCGAAGATGCAGCTAAAGCAAAAGCTCCATCAAAGATGAATAAAAAAAGCCTGTTTTCGAAGAAAAATAAAAAGCCCAAGCTTTTGAAAGAAATTCACGAGATAACAGCTGAAGAGGCAGAAGCAAATAGACTTGCCGAGCAGAAGAAAAAACGCGAGCTTGAAACAAAAGCGGCTCTCTCGATCGGTGGTAACATCAAAACAGAATTTGCACCCGATATGGATGAGTTCTGTACAGACGGTGTAGTCGAGCTTGCGATCGGAGCGATTCTGAATGAGCTTGGAAACGGAAATCAAGTAAATCTGATGTGGACAGACAAGCGTCAGGATAACGGTATTGCCGCAGTTGAACTTACTTGTTCCGAGGATTTTGATGCTGTATATCCCGTTTTTGCGACAACTCCGCTTAGCAGCGAGAAGGATGATATATCGTCTCTTCTTCCGCTTATTACCGAGTCGCTCAATGTTACGATACGTATATGTACATCTAATATAGACCAGTTCTCGCTTAATAAGTATTGTATGATTCCCGGACTATTCGGAGGTGCGGGAACGGGATGCGTCGCTGAAGTGCTCCTGTTCAATCCCGAGGACAGATACGAAGATGTGCAGATCAGACGAGAATATGTTGAGATGTGTCGCACAAGACTTGCTCAGGACGGTGTTACATTGACTGAGATGAAAACTGTCAAGGACTCGACGGGAAATTATTCGCTGAGAAAAGCATCAGATGTATAGTTTCTTTGAATTAGTATAGGGTTAAAGGATTCTGTATTATATGAATAGAATTTCAGATAAAAAATTGAAGGGAAGAAAAAAGAAAAACGAATCTTTGCAGCAGAGAATAGTTGAAGCGCAGACAAAAAAAGCGAAGATGAGAACGGAGACGACTCTCGAGGCTGTAACCGTATCTCCTGCCGAGAATATGAGTACAGGAAACACAGTATTCGGACTTGTTCTCAGAACTCTTGTAATCTTTCTCGGAGTGTTTGGACTCAATCTTTTTCTTTTCGACGCAATTCGGCTTGTAAATGCAGGTGAGACGGGTTTTTCCAACATAACGGTTGAGACATCATTTGTTGCTGTTTTGAGTTTGCTTATTACAGTTTTGTGTGTGCTGTTCTCACTTCAGAAGCATCTTTATTTTTTCACTCCCATAGCCGCTGTCGGCGGACTTGCGGTATGGCTTTTTGCCACACAATCTAATCCTATAGGATTTCTTTTTCAGGCAGGCAGACGTTTGTTCAACCTGCTCTGCGAGAATATGAGATATTTAGGATACGCGACATATATGCAGTATGTCAAAGACACTTCATTTTCTTTTGATGAAGAAAAGCTTGTCCATTTTGCGACTGCGTGTGTGATAGTAATTTCGGGATTGATTCTCGGAATGGCGATCGCAAAACGTGTGAGGGCGTTCTGGGTAACCATCGTCTGTGCCATATATATGGTTCCCGTGTTTGTTTTTAACATAACAAGCTCAAATATTGGACTTGCATTGGCACTTTCGTTCCTGTGCGGCGCGATAGCTCTTTACGTCTCAGATTGCCTATATGGCGGAGTGTTTGCGGCTCGTAAGGCAGCTAAACTTGAAAAAAAGCAGGCAAAGGCAGCAAAGAAACAAGCAAAAAAAGATAAAAAAATCGAAAAGCGAAGCATCAAAAATGATGCGATCCGTGCTTATAATAAAGAACTTGCAGCAGATCAGCCGAGGAGTAAGGCAAAAAAAGCAAAGAAAGCCGTGCTTCTGAAAGCGAAAAAAGATAAGGAAGATCGTATTAAGGCGGCAAAGATCGAACGCATCGAAGCAAAAAAGGCAGCAAAAATTCAGAAAAAAGAAGCTAAAAAAGCTGCGGCTCTTGAGAAAAAGCTTTCTCGCAGAAAAATAAAAGAAGAGAAGACAAAGCTGAGTGCGAGAGAAAAGGCTGCAAAAAAATCAAAAAACTCGGAAGAACTCGCTGCAATCGCGGAAATCAAAAAGGAAATAAGAGCAAAAAACAAATCAGAGCTTATTTTGAAAGTATTCGGCAAACCGAAGGAGATGAAGATCAGAGCCTCGTCAGGCTTTGCGGGCGGAATGGCTGTGGTAATAGCGTTTCTCGCGCTGTGGATCCCTCTTGTATTTGTTCAGAGAAGCTTTCCGAAGATCGATGTCATTGACAGGCCTATGCAGATCGCAAGAACATACGTAACTGCGTACCTTATGGGTGACGATATAGACCTCAATTCACTCGCAATGTACGGCGGTGTGTCCGAGCTTAATCCGAGAGTGCTGAATTTTGAGACTCCGCAGTATAAGGGTCAGCCGCTTTTCAGAGTTGAGACCGATCATCTCGCTCCCGTTTACCTCAGAAGCTGGATCGGTACGCAGTATGATTCGAAGACTGACAAGTGGTCATCAGCAGATTACGATACAGTAAATGCATACCGTGACCGCTTCGGATATTCATACACTCCCGACAGTATAACGTACAATTTCAATAAATATGTTCACCCCAAAGCACTTGATATAAATGTGGTAAACCAGTACCGCAATCTTGTGGATTACGGCTGGAATATCTTCCAGGTGCACGTTCAGAGATTGTCGGGAACGAGCAGACTCATTTTCGTACCTTCTACAATGAATTCTGAGCTCGGAATAATGGATTTCAATTCACTCGAAAAGACGTCAATGAGGTATACCGCACATTTTGACGGTATTTATTCTTCACGATTCTTCGAAGAGGGGATCAGCTATTCCGTATCTTCTGCAAATCCGATCATGAAGGATAAAAATCTCGGTGTAAATCTCGAGAATTCGATCGAGTATTATAATATTCTCAATGATTATCTTGACACGGTCGACGCAATCGAGAAGAGTATCAGCAGTGCACTGTTCTTTAGCGAAACACGGGAATATACATACGACACTCCGCTTGGAGAGATCAATCTTGTGGGAGACGATCTCACATTCCTCGCTGAACGTTTTGAGGCAGAGACCGAAAAGTACGGTCTGAGAGAAGAAGACGATACTTCGATAGTTGAAAAGTATATTCTTATGAGTAAGTCAGAGCGTCAGAAGTTCCAGACCGCGTTTGATACTGAACTTAGCTACAGATATTATGCAGGGGAATATTACACAACTTCATTTGGCAGTCAAAGAATATCTGATCTCGCTGATGAGATCCTCGCAAACGCAGGAATCGTAAAAGGTGAGAAGCAGACTGTTGATATGTCTCAGTTTGAAGGGATGACGGAGGATGCGTACAAGCGTCTCTCAGCCGAGAAGAAATACGGCAACTATTATGAATCATGGTTTACCGATTCAGAGACGGGTGAAGTTATTCCGAGACATCACGCTGTTCTTGCAGTAATAGAGTATCTAAGAGATAACTATAAATACACTCTTGATCCGAACTGTCCTCAGACTCCTCTTTTAGACGAGGAAGGAAATCCCGTTCTTGATGAAGAAGGAAATCCCGTCACGGTAGATTATATTGAGGGTGACAGTAATCTTGAGGCATTCCTCTTCGATATCAAGGAAGGGTATTGCGTACATTTTGCAACGTCTGCTGTTGCGATCCTTCGTGAAATGGGATTTGCGGCAAGATATGCAGAAGGATATATTGCAACCGATTATTCATCCTCTCGACATAAGGACGCTGTTGCTATGTATCAATCAAGCGTCAGAGACTACGATGCTCACGCTTGGGTTGAGGTGTACTATCCTGCAATCGGTTGGATGACTTATGAAGCTACTCCGCCGTACTGTAAAGAGATCTATGATGATGCGAAGCTCGTGACATCCTCGGGAGATATTGATCAAAATAAGGTAACAGTCCCCGATGAGAAAAAGGAGGAGGAAGCCCGTCCTCTGTTCCCCGACAAAGATGATTCCAATGAAGAAAAGGAAGAGGAAGAGTTCGATTTCACACCGCTTATCATCGCGGCATCGGTCATTGTTGGAGTATATGTGATATTCCAGACAATTTGGGCAATACTGAGGTGGAGAGCAAATCGCGCAAACAACAAGAGACGCGATTTGATAAATTCGATACCGATAGACGGACTTGAATATAAAGAAAAGGTAAAATCGGGTGAGATCGACGTTCACAAGACTGCGCGAGAGTTGACAGACTATGTGTTCGAGATATTCTCAGCACTCGGATGTTTACCTGAAAAGGGAGAGCTTCCCACGGAATTCGCTATGAGACTTGATAATGACTACGCAAACTTGTCAGATCACAAGGTGGCTGAGGTTATGGTCATCATAGAAAAGGAAGAGTTTGGCGGTAAGCTGAACTATCACGAGATCTCTATCCTTGCGGGTTATCTAAGAGATATCCAGTGCTCTGTCTATGCAGGTCTGTCATTGAAGGACAAATTCCGTATGAGATATATAATGAATGTAATTTAACAATGTGAGGTAAAAATGACCGATTTGAATTCACAAAATCCATCGCAGATCTCCGCTGCAAATCTTGCATACCTCGGGGACTGTGTATATGAACTGTGCGTAAGAGAGTATCTCGTGAAGAAAAACGTACAGAGAGCTTCTGTTGAATCGCTCAAATACGTCACGGCACACGTCCAGAGCAGCGTTACAGAAAAGATCTTACCGATGCTTGATGAGGAAGAGCTTGCGGCTTATAAGCGCGGCCGTAATCTCGGACACACAAATGTTCCAAAGTCGAGTACAACGAGCGAGTACAGACGCGCAACGGGACTTG
Organism: Oscillospiraceae bacterium; assembly: GCA_015063455.1. Lineage (GTDB taxonomy): Bacteria > Bacillota > Clostridia > Oscillospirales > CAG-272 > UMGS1696. The sequence continues at coordinate 8,448 of SVUC01000023.1, read as the reverse complement.
AGGCGTTGTTCGGTTATCTCTATCTTGCAGGAAGATCTGAGAGAATAAACGAGCTGTTCAACGCGGCATTTGGGGATGTTGCCGAGGGAGAAGCAGACGACTCAAACGAGACAACAGCAGAATAAAAAGTTCCGACGGTGAAGAGAAGTGCCTTTTCGCCGTCGGAATATTTGTTTTTCATCAGTTTTGAAGGTTTTATTTCTATATATAGCAAATAATCTGTCAAAACCTATTGATTTTTCTCGGACAGTGTGGTATTATATTTAAGACGATTCTATTACTCGATATAGAAAAAACTTATAACAAAAATAATTGGATCCCCAAGAGGAGCAGATATGAAATATATAGCAATAATCGGATTTGGAGTTGTAGGCGGAGGTATTACCTCTATCATTGAAACAAACGCTGAAAAGATCAAAAAAACCGTCGGGGACGACGTAGAAGTAAAGTATATTCTCGACCTTCGTGATTTCCCCGATTCGCCTTATGCCGACAGAGTGGTTCATGACATTACTCCTATCCTTGAAGATAAAGACGTTGAGCTTGTTTGTGAAACAATGGGAGGTTCGCACCCTGCGTATGAATTCTCAGTTCAGTGTATGAACGCGGGAAAGAGTGTTGTGACTTCAAATAAAGAAGTCGTTGCGAATTTCGGTGACAAGCTTCTCGAGTGCGCGGCTGAAAACGGCGTGAGCTATCTTTTCGAAGCGAGTGTTGGCGGCGGTATTCCCGTAATCCGTCCGTTTACAACCTCTCTAGCAGGTGAGAAGATCGTTCGTATAAGCGGGATCGTAAACGGAACAACTAATTATATCCTTACAAAAATGAAGGATGAAGGAAGAGAATTCGGTGATGTACTCGCGGAAGCTCAGCAGCTTGGATTCGCTGAAAGAGATCCTTCGGCAGATATCGACGGAATTGATGCAAAACGTAAGATAATTATTCTTACGGCTCTCGCGTCCGGTGTTCTTCTCAGCGATGAAGATGTTTACGCAGAAACGCTTCGTAACGTTACTCCCGCAGATATCGCTGCAGCTGAAAAATTCGGCGGTTCGCTCAAGCTTATCGCAGATACCATCATTTCAGATGACTCTGTCAAGACATACGTATGTCCCATGATCGTGCCGAGCTCGTGTCCTCTTTCATTTATTTCCGATGTTTATAACGGTATTTCCGTAACAAGTGCCATATCGGGCGATATAATGTATTATGGCAGAGGAGCGGGCAGACTTCCCACAGCAGGAGCTGTCACAGCTGACATCGTGGCTGTACTCTCGGGTGCGGCAAAAGCAGAATATGTTCCTGTGTTCAACAAAGTTGACGCGGGTTATGCAAAGCCATTTGATTCGATAAAGTTTACGTATTACATCAGAGCAAACTGGGGTACAGCTCAGATCAAGGAAAAGCTTGAGAACTGGTGCGATGATATTTCAGTTCTCTCAAGCAGCGGTGCAACTGTTGAAATTATCGCGGGAGAGATGACAAAGGCTGAACTCGAAAAAGCTCTCGCAGGAGTTGACGTGGAGTCTATCATACGAGTAAGAACATAAGAAGGGTATCATATCTTTGTACGGTATTCATTCAATCACTCAAGACGACAAAATATCGGTTGTATATATTAAAAATCCACCGGACATTCCGGGGATGGCGTTTATCACTTTCTCAGCACTTTCTGAAGAAAATATTGATGTTGACCTGATTCTGCAGACTGCATCTCAAAATCGCGGAGCAGACATAATATTCACTATCCACGACTCCGACATAGAAAAAACCGAGCATACTCTCAGAAGGACTTTTCAGGAGCATCCTAACACCGATATTGTTATCGACAGCAATATTTCTAAAATTACGGTATCAGGTGAAGGAATGCAGGGAAAGCCTGGGGTTGCAGCTAAAGTTTTTAAGTGCCTTTGGGATTCGGGGATAAAGATCATCAATATATCGACAAGTGAGATCAGAATATGTATGCTTGTTCCTGCAGAGCAGGGAAGAGATGCACTTATCGCTCTTGTTGAGTGCTTCGATATTGAACTTTGAAATAATCAATCTTTTAGATTATTATTCAAAATTTCAATTATCAATTCAACAAAAAACTTGACAATGTGTGCCGAATAGGGTAAAATTGTATTAATGAATTAAATAAAGATTGAATAATCAGTATTGATTCAGCCGGGCTTTTTGCTCGGCTGTAAATATATATTGATAAAATTTTCGATTATTATAAGGAATAATATGAAAAAAGTAATTGTTTCGCTGATTTTTGCGCTTATTACTGCAGTATCACTTGGAATCACAGTATCCGCGGCTGAATTTTCAGTTCCGCCTCACAACGAGTCTATCAAAAATTACGACGAGGCTTTCAAAGCGATATACGATGCAGCGATAAGCTGTGCGGAGACTGTAGATCTGAGTGAATACAATATCAGATGTGATGATTTGTCGGAACTCTATTCAGATGTTCTCGACTATTCGCCTGAGCTTTTTTATCTTGATGGAAGTATTACTTATTATCACGATGCAAACAATTACGTCAAGTCAATAATTTTTCAGTACGAAATGACCGGCAACAAACGCGCGGCGGCAGTTATGCAGTATGAAAAGGAGATAGCATACATTGTTTCGCTCGTGGATGATGAACTGTCTGACGCTGAGAAGGCATTGTGGATCCACGATTATTTGATCTCATCATACGAATATGATACGGATTTGAAGAATTATGATGCGTATTCTCTTTTGACTCAAAGAAAAGGTGTTTGTCAGGCTTACGCACTCGTGTACGTCGCACTTATGCGGGAGCTTGGAATTGATTGTATTATGGTCACGAGCCAGGCGATGAACCACGGTTGGAATCTCGTGAAAATAGATGGTGAATGGTATCACGTTGACCTTGTATTTGACGATCCCACACCTGATCGACTCGGACGGGTTATGCACGAGAATTTCCTTCTTAATGATGAAGAGATAGCGCAGACACCGCAGCCGCACCATTCGTGGACAAGTCCTGTTGAGAGCAGATCCGAAAAATTCAGCGATGCCATATGGACTGGCGTGAACTCAAGAATGGTAAACATTGATGGCCTGTGGTACTACATAGATGAATCGGAAGGTAAGCTTGTTTCGTCAACACTTTACGGTAGACTGAAAAATGAAGTATACTCCTTCGATAAGAAATGGTACGTCAATAATTTATCCGGAAGGTATTGGGTAGGCGTATTCTCAGGTGTTGCAGAGTATCAAGGACAGATATTTGTGAATACCTCGAAGGAGATAATTGCAATTACACCGTCTACTAAAGAGAGCAGTGTATTTCTTGAATGTGAAGAAGGGGATGCGATCTACGGTTGTTCAGTTTACAAAGATACACTTGAGTATTACCTTGCAGATTCGCCAACAGGAGAGGTTTACTCATCAATTGAATGGATAGATATTACAGGTATTGATCCGACAGAAGATGCAGTATTGCCGTTTACCGATGTATCACGCAATGACAGCTATTATGACGCGGTCAAATACGTTTATTCCAAAGGTCTGTTCCGCGGTGTGTCAGAGGATAGATTCGCGCCTGAATCAACCCTGACGCGCGCTATGTTTGTTACTGTTCTCGGAAGACTTTGTAGTGTGAACACTGAAGAATACACCTCAAAAGTTTTTGACGATGTTGAGCTTGGAACCTGGTATTCTCCTTATGTTGAATGGGCGGCTGAGATGGGAATTGTCAACGGCGTAGGGGACAACCGATTCAGCCCTATGGGCGAGATCACACGTGAGCAAATGTACAAGATCATTGCAAAGTGCGGCGATATGCTGCTTCCGGACGAAACGCTGTATGATACGGACATTATGTTTGTTGACAAAGGCGATATTTCCGATTGGGCAATTCCCGGTGTGAAGTACTGTGTCCAAAACGGTTTGATCGGTAATGCAAAGGAGGGAAATATGTATCTTCTCCCCAAAAACAGAGCAACACGAGCTGAAGCGGCACAGATATTTGCAAATTTCTCGAAGATGCTTACAAGAAAATCTGCCGAATTTTGATACAGTAGATTTGAGTCTTAAGGTACGATATAATTTAATAATTCTTTTCTAATATGCTTGCAATAATAGGACAACTATGTTATAATTTAGTCGAAGATTCGATTTGAATCAACACTTTTTTAATCAATAATTTTTTGTTTGGAGGAAGTTATGCCGTCATTAAGAATGAAATGGAGCGGAACACCATTTGAAATTCCAGAAGTACCCGAAGGTTACAAGTTCCATGTGCACGTAAGAGGAAACGATCCGATTTTCACTGATGAAGAAGCTATGGGAAAAGAGTGGCTGAAAATGATCGTCACAGGTATCGAGGTAGAGGAGAGCTTTATAGACGAATATTTCAACGATCCTATGATTCCCGATGACGGATTCTTTATGGTTCTTGATAAAGATAACAAAATTGTTGCCAACGCAGGCATACAGTTTGGAAAAACTACTCCCGATTCTGCAACACTTCATATGGTTGTAGCTGATCCTGAACACAGAGGAAAGAAGCTCGGTAAAATCGTTACAGCGGCTGTTCTTGATTACGCTCAGAAGCACAATATGTTTGAGGTATATCTTTCAACAGGTGACGAAAGAAAAGCGGCAGTAATTATGTACCTCAAGCTTGGATTCAGACCCTGTCTGTACACTGCGGGTATGGAAGAAAGATGGTGTGCACTATTCGATGAATTCAACTATCAGGATCGCAGAGTTCTTGATGCAAATGAAAATGAGATCGTGATCTGAAATTAAACACAAATTTTTTTACATAGGAGATAAGTATGTCACAGCTTAAAATGAGATGGGATGGCAAGCCTTTTGAGATTCCGGAAATTCCTGAGGGATATAAGTTCCACGTATACAATAGGAACAACGATCCGATTTTTACAGATTTGGATGAACTGAAAAAAGAATGGTATGAGATGATCTATACCGGAATACAGGTCAAGCCCCCGTTTGTTGATGCGTATTTTGCAGATCCGATGATACCGGATGACGGATTTTTCATGGTTCTCGATAACGACAACAAAATAATCGCGAATGCGGCAATTCAGCTTGGACGACATACTCCTGATTCTGCAACACTTCATATGGTTGTCGCTCTTCCTGAACACAGAGGAAAGAATCTTGGTAAAATTGTTACAACAGCTGTTCTCGACTACGCTCAGAAGCATAATATCGAGCACGTATATCTTACAACAGATGACGTAAGAAAAGCTGCTGTTATGATGTATCTCAAGCTGGGATTTGTTCCGTGTCTTTATGAGGAAGATATGCACGACAGATGGTGTGCGCTTTTCGATGAGTTCAACTATCAGGATCGTACAGTTCTTGATGAGAACGAAAACAGAATAGTGATTTAACATATTTAGCTAAAAAGAACGATGGCTGCGTGCTGTCGTTCTTTTTGCAGGTAGGAGGCACAAATAATAAAAGATCCCCCGAAAATGAGGGATTATTTTTATGCGGTTGCGGGGATCGAACCACCGCGAGCAGATGCTCGCAGAAAGTTGTGATACAGGAAGTTGAAAGTCAAAGTGAACTACACAACTTTCAGCAGGTTCTCGTGACTGTCACCCATATAAAAAAGATCCCCCGAAAACGAGGGATCTTTTTTATGCGGGTAACAGGAGTCGAACCTGCACGAATTAACACAAGATCCTAAATCTTGCGCGTCTGCCAATTCCGCCATACCCGCGTGTATTATATTATATCATAAAAGTTTTGAGAATTCAATATGGTAATTGGATTTTTTTTTTTGAGTACTGTATTGACAAAAAAAGACCCAAATGTTATAATTGAAATGATTATATAATTTGTAATTATATACCTAATCTAGCTGAATTTATGAGGTGTTCCTATGCTGAAAAAATTTGAAAAACGTGCATTAGATATATTGTCAAAAATGACACTTAAGGAGAAGATCGGTCAGCTTAACCAGCTTTCAACTCCGGATAAACACAATGCTGAAGAATTTAAGGAAAAAGTAAGACGCGGAGAGGTTGGATCAATTTTAATGTCTGTGTCTCGAGGCACAGCAGGAAACAAAGCTGACGGTACGATTGATAACGCATTTTACGATGAGATTCAGAGAATTGCGACAGAGGAAAGTCCGAACGGAATCCCGCTTATTTTCGGTCGTGATGTAATCCACGGTCATCACACGGTATTTCCTATTCCTCTCGGTTTTGCCGCATCATTTAACACCGAGATGATCAAAGACTCTTATTCTTGTATTGCCAAAGAAGCTGCAAACGAAAGTGTACACTGGACATTTGCACCGATGCTTGATTTGTGCCACGATCCGAGATGGGGAAGAATTATAGAGTGTCCCGGCGAGGACCCTTATGTTGGCGCGAAAATGGCAGAGGCAATCGTTAAGGGCGTTCAGGGAGACGATGTAAGTGCAAAGGATAAAATGTTAGCTTGTGCAAAGCATTACATAGGATACGGTGCAAGCGAAGGCGGACGAGATTATCACCGCACAGAAATCGCTGACTACAGCCTTTATAATAATTATCTTCCTGCATTCAGAGCAGCTATTGATGCCGGTGCTACAACTGTTATGTCCTCTTTCAATGATATCAATGGACAGCCTGTAACCGGAAGCAAGTACTATATTAAAGATATTCTGAAGGATCGTATCGGATTCGACGGTTTCGTAATATCTGACTATTGGGGAATTCGTTTACTCACAGGCCAAGGGGTGGCAGAGACAGAACGCGATTGCAGTTCACTTGCAATTAATGCGGGCGTTGATATGGATATGGATGACGGATGCTACATAAACTACCTTGAATCTCTTGTTGAGAGTGGGGAAGTTGATATCAGCGTTATTGACGACGCTGTTAAGCGTATTCTGATGGTCAAGCTTGCGAAAGGTCTCTTTGATGATCCTTATTGCAAGCCTACCGATATTAACTGGGAAGAGCACAAGCAGAAGGCTCTTTATGCGGCTCAGGAATCAATGGTTCTTCTTAAAAACAATGATAATCTGCTTCCGCTTCCGCGAGATAAGAAGTTTGCGCTTCTCGGCCCGTTTGTACATGAAAAGGATGCTCAGATCGGAGCATGGTCAATTGACAGAACTCCCAACGGCGCTGAAAGCTTTTACGATGCACTGACGAAAAAAGTGCCAAAGAATCAGCTCCTGACGGCACCTCGTCCGGATATTCAGTATGATTTCCACTACTGGTTTGTTGATATGGCTGACATTGTTATTCTGGCACTCGGAGAACCGTGGTCTACAACAGGTGAGTCACAGAGCGTTGCAATGATTTCGGTTACAGAAGACCAGAAAGCGCTGATCAGAAAAGCAAGATCATATGGTAAGAAGGTTGTTGGTGTATTCTTTAACGGCAGACCTATAGCAATGGGTGGTATTGCGGAAGATCTCGATGCAATTCTTTATGCATGGCATTCAGGTTATGATACTGCGACAGCTGCTTGCGATATCTTGTTCGGTGATGTTGTTCCCTCAGGAAGACTTCCTGTTACTATGCCGCGTCTTGCATCTCACATTCCGCTTTATTATAATGTAACATCAAGCGGTCGTCCTGTAAACAATTACTATGGACAACACTCCAATGCGTGCTACGGTGACGGTGTGGGATCACCTTATTATCCCTTCGGATATGGACTTTCCTATACGAAGTTCGAATACTCTGCACCTGTTGTTGAGGCTGATAATCTTTCTCTTGATGAAATTAAGGCGGGAAAGAAATTCAAGGTGTCGGTCGACGTTAAGAATATAGGCGAGTACGATGCCAAGGAGACTGTACAGATTTATATCCACGACCCCGTAGCAGTAATGATGCGCCCGATAAAAGAGCTGAAGGGATTTGACAAGGTTCTGATTGGCAAGGGTGAGACGAAAACTGTAAGCTTTGAATTGGGATATAAGGATATTGGCTATTATATGCCGAGTGGTGAATATACAGTTGAAAAAGGAAAGATTGAGATATACGTGGGTGAGAACAGCTTGACCGAGAACAAGACCATGATTACCGTTGGCTGATTTATTAGATATAGTTTAACCTAACAGAATAAAGAAAGGACTGTAGCTTTATACAGTCCTTTAGTTTTTGTTGATTAGATTTGTGAGTTCGGATTAGACAAGGATTCAATATTCAAATAAGTATTTGTAATACGGTTCCTGATTGTTCCAATATTGTTCCAAAACTGTCCTAATCATTTGAAAATCTCTCGTTTTCTCCGTTTTTCTCTCGTTTTCTCGTGTTTTTTAGTCGATCGTCTTCATTGTGGGGATTTCGAAGGTAATAGTGTTATCCGCTTATTTCTCCTGCCTTTTCCTGACTTCATTAATCCAATGTGTTTTCATTGCCAAACTTAACCTGTCATAAAACAGCATAACTTTATTCCATTTGTCGTAAAATCTGTCGTAAGAATATGAGGGAGTTTACATTG
>SVUC01000022.1 GCA_015063455.1 Oscillospiraceae bacterium | reverse complement strand
TAAGAACAGTTTCATCTTTGATAGATACGATCTTACCGATAATTCCGCCGATTGTTGTGATCTCATCACCAACCTGGAGAGCGTTTCTCATATCGTTTGTTTCCTTCTCCTGCTTCTTCTGAGGACGATACATAAAGAAATAGAAGATAGCGATAAGAGCTACGAGCATTACAACAGTGGAGATCGCGTTTGCACCGGCAAGGCCGCCTGCTGCGTCTGCACCTGATGCTTCAAGAAAATAATACATTAGACTTAACTCCTTAAATTCAAATTTACCCATTAATTATATAACAAATTTTCCCGCTTTGCAATATAAATATGCCTTTATTAATAAATATTTAAAAAATCCAAAGAGAATTCACACCGTGCAAAGATCATTTGTCAACCGAATTATACGTAAAGATTAAAAATTCAATAAAAAGATTAAAAACTTACGGAATATGTTGACAGCAGTTCTTATGTATGATATAATAACTGTACCAACACAAGTAGTACAGTTGATACGGATTCGTATTGAAATGCAGAAAGGAGAGATAAAATTGAGTTTGATAACAGTAGATCTGAGAGACAGAAAACAACTTTATGAGCAAATAATCGACAATGTAAAGAATCTGGTACTCACTGGGGAGCTCGTGCAGGACGATAAGCTTCCTTCGGTAAGAAGTCTCGCAAAAGAACTCGGAATCAATCCGAATACGATTCAGAAAGCATATACCGAACTTGAGCGAGAGGGAATAATCAGAAGTCTCCCGGGACGCGGCAGTATGATACTTGCTGACAAAAAGAGTCTTTGCGGAGAGAGAAAAGATATGCTCAAGGAAAAAATGCAGAGTCTTGCAGATGAAATGTTTGAGATCGGGATAACAGAGGCGGAATTTTTCTGTATAGCCGAGATCGCATGGAAAAACAGGAAGAATGGGGGAGTGTCACATGATTAAAATTGATTCGATAACAAAGACATTCGATGTTGTAAAAAGTCTGAACGACGTGTCACTTGTTATTGAAAAGGGTTCGATCTTCGGACTTATCGGTTCTAACGGATCGGGAAAATCAACTCTTTTGAAGATAATGAGTGGTGTTTATAAACCGGATTCGGGCGGTATCTATTATGATGGAGTATCGGTGTGGGAAAACAGCGAGATCAAGCGTAATGTTGTTTATCTTTCCGATAATCAGTATTTTCTTCCGAACGCAACTGCGTATGATATGATGAGGCTTTACAAAAGCGTTTATCCTACATTCTCCGTTGATAAATTCAGAACATATCTTAAATCATTCGGACTTGACGAGAGAAGAAAGCTTACCACCTTCTCAAAGGGTATGCAGAAGCAGGTGTCGATCCTTCTCGGACTTGCCTGCTGTACAGAATATCTTTTCTGTGACGAAACTCTTGACGGGCTTGACCCGGTTATGCGTCAGACCGTTCGAAAGATCATCGCGGCTGAGGTTGCGGACCGCAGTATGTGCGTAGTATTCGCATCGCACAATCTGAAGGAAATCGAGGATATCTGTGACCACGTATCACTTCTCCACAAGGGAGAGCTCTTATTTGAAGCGGGACTTGACGATATCAAGCTCGGAATCCACAAAATTCAGCTTACGATTCCCAAGGAAAGACAAGATGAGGCGTCTGCAGAGCTTGATAAGCTCAATATTGTCAAGAAAGAAAAACGCGGAAGCCTGTTTACCATAGTTGCGAGAGGAGACGAAGAAAAGATCTCCGAGAAGATCAATGCACTTAAGCCGACGTTCGTGGAATTTATTCCGCTTACACTTGAGGAAATATTTATTGCGGAAATGGAGGAGAGAGGATATGAATTCGACTCAACAATTATCGGATAAAAAATACTCATCGAGAACGTACTTCAATTTTGTGCTGAAGCAAAATTGGCAGAATCTCGCGCTGTTCATAATAATCGTGATACTTGCAATGATACTTCCGACATTTATGTTTCTTGAGGATCTTGTCAGAGCAGAAGAAATGGGATTTTCAAGTGCCCATACGATTCTGGATGAGGTCGAAGATATTGCTCGAAACATTTCGTTTATCGGAGTACTTGTAAGCTGTGCGTTTGCAGTGATTGCAGGTATGGGAGCTTTGTCATACGTCAATTCAGAGAGAAACGTTGGATGTTATCATAGCTTCCCAATGAAGCGTGAGACTATGTTTTTCAGCGAAACACTCACAAGACTTATATATTATTTCGTTTCGATCATCCTCGGATACACAGTTTCATATTTTATGGTATATGCTATGTATCCTCAGATGTCGGTGTATACCGTATCATATATTAATGTCGGGCTTGTCGGCGTAATTCTCTTTATTTTGATATTCAGCGTAATGATGTTCTCGGCAGGTCTTACGGGAAGCGCTGTCATGAGACTCCTTATGACACTCGTGATCTTCTTCCTTCCCATCGCGCTGTATTATCTTGTTGTGTACAGTGTACTCATGAACAGCAGCCTTGAGGAGTCATACTATTTGAACGAAACTGTAGCGCAGTTCCTTTGCCCGATATTTGATATTGCGGTAAAATCAAACTTTATTGATAAGACCGGAATTGTTCCTATCCTTGTCTATATCCCTGTTGCGGCAGTATATTATTTCGGCGCAATGCTTCTGCATAAATTCAGAAAGAGCGAATCATCAGGAACAACTATCATCTGGAAGCCTGTATTTGCTGTAGTAAAATATCTCTTGATATTCTCCGCAGGTCTTCTTGGAGTAATAATATTCGGCTCAGGAATTTTTGACGGATCTGAGTTTACGGCATACATTATCGGCGCACTTATGGGACTTGTGATCTCATTTATCGTTGTAAACTGTATCCTCTACCGTTCATCGAAATCGATGTTCAAGGGACTGAAGACATTTATAGTGTTTGCTGTATGCTTTGCTGTGTTTATGGTTCTGTTTGTATTCAACGCATACGGCATTGTCGGTAAGCCTTATTCTCCCGAAGCGACAAAGAAGATCGAGCTTATAGCAGACGGAAATCACATTACCATAGAAGATAATGATACTATCGGTCTCATTGTCGATTACATCAACGGAGACAGTGAACGAGGTATGGAATATTCTGAGGGATATATTCTCCCGTATATTTATTCCGAAGAAAACGATGATTTGATCGAGCAGTACTATCCTAACTATTCAAAGACGGTGTTTGAGAGGGAGAATGGCCCCATTCAATACGAAAACGGAAAATATGTATATGAAAGCGGAATGGAATTCCCGACCGTTTATGTAGATGATCTGTCAACTCGTATATCTGTAAGAGTTCTTCAGGTTCCTGTATTCGGAATCCCGTTGTTCTGTACGGTCAGAATAAATACTGCCGGTGAAATGTGGGGAGCAATTACTGAAACCGAGGGCTATGAAGCCGCACTTGATCTTGCGTCGTGGATGAAACCCGAAAGAGTCGACAACATAGACATAACTCTCGGCGGAGGTCATGTATACGTTTACAATCACGGAAGCGATTATGTGAAATATTCAACGGGCTATCAGATACCGTATTATGACGTAACTGTCGAAGAAGAATATTTGAACATCGAGGTGAGCGTATCAAACGGAAAGGATGAGATTTCAGAGCTTCTCTCTATGTTTGATTATTCAAGAGAGAGAGCAAAGAACTCAACTCTTATCGGACACGCGAGAGTGAGCTACAATCATTCACTTGATGAGGTTATGTATCCCGGCTACACTGCTATTACGTATCCTATCTACGCGGAAGATATAGAGCTTATAAACTATGTAATGACCACAATCATAAAAGCGTATGATCACAGCGGATCTGATAAGCTTATACGCAGAAATGACTATACCTCTGCAGCAGATTACATTGCTGATCAGATAAGCGGATATGCACCTGCATTCCTTGTTGATATGAAAACAGGCGAGGCAGTTATGCTTGATCAGAGTGATCTTGCAGGTCTTATCGAGAAAACTTCAATGATGCCTGAGATCAACAGATACTATGTGAGATCTGTTTTGGGTAAAGAATCCTCAGATTACGCTCTGGTTATGAGTGGAACGGAATCCAGAAACTATCACGGTTCATCGTGGCATCTCTTCAGAGAGGGTGCAGCAGAAAAGTCTGAGCTTGATGAAATATTTCTCTCATCAGGTAAACAACCGTAATTAAATAAAAATTGCGATCGGTTTTTTATCCGATCGCAATTTTTTTGTCAGGAGCCGCTGTATTCACTTTCACGGGATCTGAACAGCAGGGAAACGCACCAAATACCTGCCAGCGCAACGAGTGTGTAAATGATTCGTGCAACTACGGAATCCTGACCACCGCAGAGCCAAGCAACGAGATCAAATCGGAACAGACCAATACCACCCCAGTTGAGTGCGCCGACGATCACAAGTATGAGCGAAATTCTGTCAAGCAACATGAAAAATCCTCCTTTCGTCTCATTCAAGCCTCCGCACAGTGTACGGGCAGGAGTTATTATATCCCCATTTTTTTAATATAATACGTTGTGCGGCAAATATTTGATTTTTTTTGGAGGTGTGTATGATAGAGTTGCTTCTTTCTGTTCTTGCGGGCTTTTCTGCCGTTATTCTCTCTTCTGCGGGAGGGAATAATTTTCCGCCGCCGCTCAGCCACGATGAAGAACAAAAGCTGTTCCAAAAAGCAAGATGTGAAGGGGATGCCGCAGCACGAGAAAAGTTGATCGAGCATAATCTCAGGCTTGTCGCACATATTGTTCGCAAATACTACTCGTCAAATCCCGCTGAGGAAGATCTTATTTCAATAGGTACTATCGGACTCATAAAATCGGTAGATTCGTTCGATATAAAAAACGGGGCGAGGTTTGCCACATATGCGGCGAAATGTATTCAAAATGCTATCCTATCTCAGCGGCTGATCTGATATCTTTTTCGATACGGCATCAATAAGGCGGATTTTCTGTTCTGTTGAACAGTTTAGCTTTTCCACAAACTCAATAATGTATTCAGAGTGGAAGCGAGACATAAGTTCATCAAGCTTTTTCTGCTTTGACGCAGATGTGGGAAAATGAATAACAGTTTTTATTGTTATCACTCCTTTCATGATCGGATGCATAATTGTATGTAAGTAAACATAATGGTATGTTTCAGTATGAAAATACAAAATACTAAATAGGATTTTCCAATTAAAAGTAGGATTATCTATTGAAAAAATGAAAAAATTGTGTTATATTACTGATAAACAAATGTGAAACTGATATAAAGATAATTAATCAGCGAAAATGGCTGATTAATGAAAGGCAGGGATAAAATGATAAAGATTTGCTTCAGCGAAAACGGAACATTAACACTCTCACTGAATGGCAGACAAATGACATCTCCGTCTCCGATCGGAATGGCATTATTGGGAGATAGATTTTATGTGCCGCAGAACGCAAAGATCGAGAATGGGAGAATCATGCTCGGATATGAGATAGGTCAGGCTGTTTTATCGGTGAATACACGTCCAAACGGAAGCGTGAAATTAGTTCTTCTGGAAGCTTCTGATGGGATAGACGGATTTATGTTCGGACCGTATTATTGTCCCGGAGCATCCGAGTGCGGTGAGAGCATCGGTGCGGCTTGGTTTGATGACGGGGCAGCGGTATGTATTCAGTCTCTTAATCCCAAAACAGTAGGCGGATTTGCAGCAGATGTAAAAAACGGTCAATTCTGTTATCCTCAGCTTGATCCGTCTGTTCCGTTGTTGTTCAGAGATTCAAAAACCTGGGCAGACAGTAACGCGGCTCGCTGGTCGAATGATAAAAGCAGTGTCATTTTGTTTTGTTCAGCACGCGATATGTCAACATTTGAGGTGAGTGATTTTATTGAACCAAACATTAATACCTTGTGGAGAAATGTTGACGTTGAGGCAGTACAGGGTGAGGACGGAAAGATCGTCGGAGCCGCAATAATCCTTACAGCCGCATCTGATGCAGACTCACTTCTTGAAGATATAGGTCAGATCGAAATAGAGGAAGGACTTCCTCATCCCACGATAGACGGTGAGTGGGCAAGAACTTCTCCTCGCCTAAAAGATATTTACTTCGTTGTAGGTGGGGAAATGTCCAGAGAAGAACAGCTCGCTATGGCTAAACGTGCAGGGGTAAGCTCTCTGTATTATGGAAATCCGTTTGAAACGTGGGGACATTTTGAAATAAACAAAAAAATGTTTCCCGGCGGGGAAGAGGAATTCGGTCGGTTCATTGAGGATGCGCGTGCGCAGGGCATACGAGTCGGATTCCACACGCTTACCAACTTTATCAATACTGCTGACCCGTATGTAACTCCCGTGCCGCATAAGGAGCTTCTTGTAATGGACAGAACAGCTCTAACGGCGGATCTCGGAGAGGATGATACTGTACTGTATATTGCTGACTTAAATAACTACGAGACATATAGTACTGTTCAGGTAGTACGTATTGGTGACGAGCTTATAAAATACGGTTGCTTGGACAAAGAGAGTATGTGTCTCATCGACTGTGAAAGAGGCGCTTTCGGAACAGTTATATCATCGCACTGCAAGGGAGATGATGTTTCGAGATTGTTCTCACACGGATACGGTACATTGTTTCCGTCAATAATTCTTCCGGATGAGATGGCAGAGCGTATTGGTGCGTTTGTTCGGAAGTTTAAGCTTGAGCGATTGGATTTTGACGGCATCGAGGGATGCGCATACACCGGACGCGGAGAATATGCATTATCCAGGTTCGTAGATAAAGTATACGAGGCATCCGGAAATGAGCTTTTGACAGGTGCGAGCGGCCCGTCACATTACCGCTGGCATTCCCATGGATGCTTTAACTGGGGGGAACCTTGGTACGATCATGACAGAAGAGGCGGACGGTACAATTACCGCGTTTGCAATCTTAATTTCTACAAGAGAAATCTGCTGCCCAATATGTTCGGATGGTTTGCGATCTACGCGAACACAGGACGTTACGAAGCTACACTTCCGGAAAACATAGAATTCCAGCTTTCAAGAACAGTAGCATTTGATGCAGGTCTGTGCTTCTCCATAAACAATAAAGCAAACGGCAGATTTGATGAATACATGGATATGATCCGTCTTTGGACAGAATTCAATCACAGTGTTGATGTACCCGATGATATCCGAACTCGTATGGAGGAAGAGACGTCAAATTGGCATCTCGAAAAGCAGGATTCAAAATGGGTACTCAGCGAAATGACCATTGATAAGCACAGCCTTAATTATTGTGAGAATACCATAGCTACAGAATCGGGCACAACAGGATATATTAATTCAAACAAGATTGCAGATGACGGTGTTATGCATCATTCTTGGATCGTCCTTGATTATTCATCAAATGATCCGAAGAACGTTCCGTTCATCATAGAGCCGTATCACGTAAGACTTCGTGTCGGAACTCCTCTTGATAAGGGAGAATTCCGTGGACTTGATTTCTTTACAGGTTACGGCGGAAATGTTAAGCTGCTTGGATTTGAAGTTTCGGCAAATCCCGGTGATTACCTTGAATATGAAGGTGGACTTGAACTCAAGCACTACGACGCAAACTTTAATTTGATAGAAACTGTCAGAGGTGAAGGAAATCCCTTAACGGTAAACGGCGGTACACTGTTTGATCTGACATACCACTATTTCACATCAGATCCCGATATGGAGATCACTCTTACAACGATCAGAACAAAACAGCGATTTGAATTCCCGATCGAATAAATAAAGAAAGAATTAAAACAGAGGTGAAAATTATGACAGAGCTTATGGATTTTCAGATTTTGCAAAGAGGAGACGACGGATACGCCCACGTGACTTTCAGTGGTACATATAACGGTGAGATTACCGAAAAAACCGTTATTCAGGCGAGAGTTGTCCGCGAAGACGACGGACTTAATGTTATCTATTGGACGAATTGCGACATCGATGGACAGAATTGGTCCGTAAAGCTTGATATTCCCGAGGGTGGACTTTATCGTCTTGAGGCTTGTATTGAAACAACAGACTATACGTGGAATGATAAGATCAAGATCCTGCATTACATCGGCGTAGGTGATGTATATGTAACTGCAGGTCAGAGCAATATGACAGGTTACGGAAGAGATGTTGCATTTGATCCGCCGACCCTCGGAGTACACGCACTTGCAAATAACGGACAGTGGCGTATTGCTTCCCATCCTCTTGCAGATGCTATCGGAACATTGTTCGAATATCCCGAATACGCGACAGGAACTTCTCCTGCACTCTCATTTGCTCGCCGTCTCAGAGACAGACTCGGTATACCGATCGGTATTATTCCTACCGCTGTAGGCTGTACGGCTCTCTCCGCTTGGCATCCCGAACAGGGCGTTGGTACATATTTTGAAAGATGCTATGAGAGAATGTGCAAGCACATTGAATTGATCGGCGGCTTCAAAGGATTTGTATGGTATCAGGGCTGCTCCGACACGGGCTTAGAAACAGGCGGTGCGTACTTTGACGATTTTAAGCGAATGGTTGAGCTCTGGAGAGCACAGTTCGGTCATAAGCCTATCCTGACAGTTCAGCTTAATCGCATCGTAGGTGTACATTCTGATGATGCCAAGAAAGGCTGGGGACTTGTTGTTGATGCTCAGAGACGTGCAGGACTTGAGATTCCCGATGTTTATGTAGTTCCGAGTATGGATCTTACAACACTTGACGGTGTTCATAATAATTCCGCATCGAACATTGTTATAGGTGAGCGTCTTGCAAATGCTGCACTTGCGGGAATTTACAAAAAGCCCGGTCAGACTGCGGTTTCAATTATCGGTGCCGAGATGATCGACGAAACTCACGTGCTCCTGAAGATGACTCCCAACCACCATATCTATACTCCCGGTAATGTTGCTGACGGAATGAACGTCGAGGATTCTGAGGGTATAGTCTCCTGCGAACACGCAAAAGAAAATGAAGAGGGAGTAGTTATCAGAACATCACGTCCGTACAGCTTGCCCGCGAAATTCCACTATGCGTGGAACGGAACTCCGCCAACATTCTTTATCCGTGAAGCGTATGATATGCCTGTCCTTGCGTGCTACGGTATTGAGATAGAAGATAAAAAGTAAATTTTTATACTGAAGAGGTGAAGTTCACGTGAAAAAAGTGCTCTTGGTTGGGGATAGTATCAGGCTTGACTACGGTAAGTATTTGAAGAATTATCTGAAAGACGATATTGAATTGTATGGCAGACCTGATGAGGAATCGGCTTACAAAAATCTTGATATTGCTGTAGGTGCAAACGGCGGATGCAGTAACAGGGTACTCGACTATGTAAAAGAGATGGTTGAGTCGGATAGTTTTAATTTTGATTACTTTGTTTTTAATTGTGGTTTGCACGACATAATTCGCATTAGACCTGAAGAAAAAATTGTAACCGATGAGGAGACATACAGATATAATCTCAGTGAAATTTTGCGAATTGCCGCAGAGCGTAAAATAAAGTGTGCGTTTATCAGCACCACCCCGGCAGAAAAAAACAGGTATTCTGAAGATATATATTTTTGCCGCGAATATGAAGATGTGCTGAGATATAATCAAATTGCACGAGAAGTTATGACAGAATTCGACGTTTCTATTATAGATCTTTTCACTTTTACTGAATCGCTTGGATTGGTGGGCGATGACTTGTTCAGAGATCACGCACATTTCAGAGAAAACGTAATACAGCTGCAGGCAGCGTATATTTCGGGTGCGATAAATTCAATTGTTAAGTGAATCAAAGGGGATGATTTAATGAAAAAAGTTGTTTTTCTCGGTGACTCAATTACAGACGGCGTGCGCTGCAGAGATTCCGAGCATTTTATGGGATGCGGTTATCCAACTCTCGTAAGTGCTGAACTTGGTTTTTTGTATCCTAATCAATATAAATTCTATAACAGAGGCGATAGTGGTTCGGATGTTCTTGATGTATATAAGAGAATTCGTGAATATGTTATTAATATAAAGCCTGATATAGTGAGTGTCTTGGTTGGTGTAAATGATGTTTTGCACGAGTATAAGTCACAAACAGGGATAAGTGCTGAAAAATATTACAAAATATACAGTATGCTTATTGAAGAAATCAAGGAAGCATTGCCTGAAACAAAAATAATAATTCTTGAACCGTTTGTCTTGAGAGGGAGCTATAGCGAAGAGCATTATGACGATTGTCGTTTTGAGGTTGAGAAACGTGCGATGACTGCAAGAAAGATTGCGGAGGAAAATAATCTGATCTTTGTTCCTTTGCAGGAAAAATTTGATAAAGCCACAGATATCGCTCCGAATGAATATTGGCTCTTTGACGGAGTACATCCTACCGCCGCAGGACATGAGCTGATAAAGCGCGAATGGATAAAAGTATTCCGGACAATTTAATAGTATAACACGCCCCTGCAGATGATAAGATGTAATAGATACAACTTATCATAAAGTCTGCGGGGGTTCTTATTATAATAACGCGCGGGGAACAATTTGTAATTTATTCAAGAAAATCAAGGTTTACGGGAAAGGGCGAGAGTATTGAAAATCAGATAGAGATGTGCAGACAGTATATTGCGACGCATTACGGTGATGAGGAAGCGAGATGTGCACTCGTATATGAAGATGAGGGTTTTTCGGGTGGTAATCTTGACCGTCCCAGATTCAAAAAAATGATGAAGGATTCTCATAAAATACAGTTTTACGCAATCGTGGTATATCGTCTCGATCGAATCAGCCGCAATATCGGAGATTTTGCAAAGCTGATCGAGGAGTTGTCAGATCGCGGAATTGGATTTATTTCTATTCGTGAACAGTTTGATACATCGTCTCCTATGGGACGTGCGATGATGTACATCGCATCTGTATTTTCACAGCTTGAAAGAGAAACAATTTCTGAGCGTATCAGAGACAATATGCACGAGCTTGCAAAAACAGGAAGATGGCTTGGCGGAATGACTCCGACGGGTTACGAATCTGAGAGTATTTCAAATGTGACAATAGACGGAAAAACGAGAAAGGCGTGTAAACTGAAGAGCGTGCCGCAGGAAATCGGCTTGGTTAAATTGATTTTTGACAAATTCTGTGAAACGGGCTCTTTGAAGACGACAGGTCAGTTTTTGCACGCGGAAGGATACAGCACAAAGAGAGGAAAACGTTTTACTCGGTTCGCATTGAAGGGTATTTTGTCCAATCCTGTATATATGATAGCTGACGAAGATGCCTTCGATTACTTCACTGAAAAAGAAGTTGATCTTTTTTCCGAAAAGGATGAGTTTGACGGGGAACACGGAATCATGGCATATAATCGTACCCTTCAGAGGAAGGGAAAAACAACGCAGGAGAAGCCGATGAACGAATGGATAGTATCGGTTGGCAGGCATAAAGGGATTATTTCGGGGAGAAATTGGATAAGAGTGCAGGAAATGCTGGAGAAGAACAGAGCCAAAGCTTATCGTAAACCGAGAGGGAATACAGCTATTCTCTCAGGGATCCTTGTGTGCGGAAAATGCGGAGCACATATGCGTCCCAAAATGTCTGAGCGTTTTAACGGGAACGGAGATAAAGTGTACACATATATATGCACAGCGAAAGAGAAAAGCAGAGGTGAGATGTGTGACATGAAAAATATTAACGGAAACACGATTGACAGCGTAGTGATAAAAGAAGTGAAACAGCTCGGCAAATGTAATTCGTATACAGCAAAACGAATATTGAGAATGAAAAAACAAATTACAGTTGAAAGTGAAGGTGATAATTCGCGCTCGGCTTCGCTGAAATTTCAGTTTGAAGAAAATGATAAGAAGATCAAGTCTCTTGTGAGCTCTCTTGAGAGGATAGGCGGAGAGCACGCCGAAAAATACATAATTAAAGAGATAGATCAGCTTCACGAGAAAAACGAGCTGCTGAAAAAACGCATTGCAGAGGAGGAGTCCGATACAGGGCTCAATTATGATGACACGGAGACAGACAAAATTGCGGATTCGATCTGCACATTGGAAAAATGTGTTGATTATTTCAGTACCGAGCAAAAAAGGGAGTTTGTAAAAGCTATTACTGAGAAAATCGTGTGGGACGGTGAAAACATACACATATACCTTCTCGGCAGCGTTGAAGAAGAAAACTGCGAGGAGGGAAAATCTCTTATTCCGTTGGGAGAGGATAGCAAATGAAATACTTATGTACTTCAGATCGCAAAAAAAATTATCACAGGAGGTTTCGATTAACGAGACGATAGATACCGATCGTGACGGCAATCCGTTGACTTATATTGACATAATAAAATGCGACGATACCATAGCCGACGATATTGATGCAAAAATAAAACT
The DNA here is from genome assembly GCA_015063455.1 of Oscillospiraceae bacterium. Lineage (GTDB taxonomy): Bacteria > Bacillota > Clostridia > Oscillospirales > CAG-272 > UMGS1696. The sequence goes on along the minus strand of SVUC01000022.1, from coordinate 12,141 downwards.
GACAAAAGCCGCGGAATATATAATGAACGGTCTGAATGAACGGGAAAGAATAATAATCACTATGCGGTACGGACTTGGATCATCTCCCGCAATTACTCAGCGTGAGACGGCACAGAAGCTTGGTATTTCACGCTCATATGTATATCGTATCGGTTATTGAAAGCGGTAAGAAAAGCGTTATTATAAATGTTTTGCGTTTTGTATAACTGTAAACTGATGTTAACTGTTACTTTTTGAGGATTTTTTGATGTTTTTTGAAGAGTTAAGAGGAAAAACAGTTGATTTTGAAGAGCGAAAAAGGTATAATAAAACTAATAAGATAATTGACATCCGAAAAGGATAATGACATATGAAGAAAAAGAACAAATGGATCCTTCCTCGGCATAATGTAATTACAGGACTTGCTTATTATATTTTGGGTCCTTATGTCAGATGGAAATATAAAGTGGATATTCAGCGTATACCCAAAAAGGAAATGCGTCAATATCTGATAGTTATGAATCATCAGACCGCGTTTGACCAGTTTTTTATTGGCATGACATTTCCGGGGGCAATATATTACCTTGCCTCTGAAGATATTTTTTCTCTCGGTTGGCTCTCAAAGCTCCTCAGATTTGCGGTAGCTCCCATTCCGATCAAAAAGCAGACAATGGACGTGCAGGCTGTTCTGAACTGTATTCGTATTGCCCGTGAGGGAGGAACGATCGCACTCGCACCCGAGGGTAACCGAACATACAGCGGACACACAGGATATATCAAGCCGTCGATCGTAAGTCTTGTGCGTAAGCTGAAGCTTCCTCTTGCACTGTTCAGAATTGAGGGCGGTTACGGTGTATCTCCGCGATGGAGTGATGTTGTGCGGTGCGGAAAAATGCGTGCTTATGTAGCTCGTATCGTTGAGCCTGAAGAATATGCCCGGATGGATGACGATGCTCTGTTCGAAATAATCCGACAGACGCTATATGTCAACGAGGCATCAGCTGACGGAGAGTTTGTCCACAAGAGATCTGCGGAATATCTGGAACGTATGGTATATACCTGCCCGAAATGCGGACTCGCTTCCTGGAAGAGCCAAGGTGAGCGCTGTAAGTGTCTGACATGCGGTACTGAGGTGCGCTATTTGTCCACAAAAGAAATCGTGGGTGTAAACTGTGAATTTCCGTATCGTTTTGCTGCGGATTGGTATGAAGCTCAGTGTGATTTTGTTAATCAGCTTGATCTCACACCATATACTCAAACACCTATGTTTTGCGACAAAGTAAATGTGTCTGATGTAATACTTTATAAGAAAAAGAAAAAACTCTTCAAAGATGCAAAAATGTGTATGTACGGAGACAGGATCACGATCACATCAGGTACAACAGAAATGGTATTTCCTTATGACAGCACTTCGGCGGTAACGGTGCTCGGACGTAATAAGCTTAACATTTATTCCGACGATAAAGTGTATCAGATCAAAGGATGCGAAAAAGGTTTCAATGCGCTCAAATATGTTAATATATATCATCATGCAAATAATCTGAGGGAGGGTTCGGTGAATGAACAATTTTTGGGACTTTAGTGTGTGGGGCGGTTTCCATTTAGTTGCTCTGCTTTTGGTGAGTCTGCTGCTTGGAAATATGCTGAAAAGATCTGTTAAGTTCCTGAGAGTTTCCCTGATTCCCACATCGGTGCTCGGTGGAGTTATTCTCTTGGTTATCGCAGAGATCTACGGGGCAATTACAGGTGAAGTCTTCTTCGATACTGCATTTTTCGGCGGAAACGGCGTTACAAATCTCGAGATAATTACATACCACACCCTTGCACTCGGATTTATTGCTGCAACACTTAAATCCTCGGGAAGTAAGCTTTCCAAAAAGAGAACGGCTGAAATTTTCAATACAGGTGTAACAACAGTTTCTACATATCTTCTTCAGGCTGTGCTCGGAATGGGTATTACTATCGTTGCGGCTATGGTAGTGTCGGGATTTTTCCCCGCGGCAGGAATACTGCTTCCGTTTGGATACGGTCAGGGCACAGGGCAGGCTTTGAATTTCGGAGTAATATTTGAAACTGAGCACGGCTTTGTCGGTGGCAGAAGCTTTGGCTTGACTATAGCGGCACTTGGTTTCCTTTCAGCAAGTTTCGGCGGTGTTGTTCACTTGAATCTCCTCAGAAAGCGTGGAAAGATAACCGTGCAGACAGCAGAAGACAACAAGCTTCATCTTGAGGATATTCAGGGAGACGATGAGATTCCCATGCAGAGCAGTATGGACAAGACTACCGTGCAGGTTGCGTTTGTCGCACTCGCGTATCTGATTTCTTATCTTCTGATGTTCTTCCTCGGCACTCTCATTCCGGGAATGAAATCGGTAATTTACGGATTCAACTTCCTCCTCGGTGTGCTTGCTGCAACGCTTGTAAAGGGGGGTATGAATCTTCTTCGCAAAAAGAAGCTCGTAAACCGCAAATACATCAATGACTTTTTGATGACTCGTATAAGCAATTTCTTCTATGACATTATGGTTGTTGCGGGAATTGCGGCTATACGTCTCGGTATCCTTGAGAAATATTGGGGTATCATTTTGATCCTCGGTGTTGTTGGCCTTGTGTTTACATATATCTACAACTATTATGTTGCGAAAAAGCTTTTCCCCGATTATACTGAAGAGCAGTTCCTTATGATGTACGGAATGCTCACAGGTACTGCAAGTACAGGTATTATTCTTCTTCGTGAAATAGATGAGAACTTCAAGACTCCTGCGGCGGACAATATGGTGTATCAGAATTTTCCTGCAATAGTCTTTGGTTTCCCGCTTATGCTTCTTGCTAATCTCGCGCCTGTGAAGCCTCTTTTGACATTCGTTATTCTTCTTGGATTCTTTATTGTTATGAACATTATCTTGTTCAGAGACAGCATTTTCGGAAAGCTTAAAAAGAAAAAGTGAAATTTGAGTAATTGTATATGAACGGTTTGTGCCAAAAAGTACGAACCGTTCTTTTTTATCTCATACTGAGCAATTCTGTCCCATCTCCTGCATATATTAAGAAAAAACGGAGGATTGAGTTGTGAAGAATAAAGTATTAACGGTACGGTGTGTTTTTTCGAACAGTAATAAAACAATAGATGAATTGATCGAGGAGTGCTTTAGACTTTACGTGGAGCGTAAACTTTACGGTGATGAAAAATATGGAAAAAGCAGGACTTGAAGATGACTGTAGATATCGGTAACCCAAGTGAATACCGCGCAGCGTTGTACATAAGACTTTCAAAAGAGGATGAAAATGAGGGACCGTCGGAGAGTGTAAGTAATCAAAAATCCTTACTTGAAGAATTTGTTGAACGTCACTGTCTGACGGTATATTCTACATACATTGACGATGGATGGAGTGGGACGAATTTTGACAGACCGGATTTCAACAGAATGATATCTGATATCGAGGCTGGATATGTGAATATGGTCATAACAAAGGATCTCTCTCGTCTTGGCAGAGATTATATTATGACAGGGCACTATATGGAACGGTATTTCCCTGAGAAAAGAGTCCGATATATTTCCTTGCTTGATGGAATCGACACAGGCGTTGAATCTTCTGCCAATGATATCACTCCGTTTCGTGCAATCATGAATGATATGTACGCGAAGGATATTTCAAAAAAGATAAAATCGGTAAAGCGAGATAAACAGCGGAAGGGGGAATTCATCGGTGGTAAAGCGGTGTATGGCTATAAAATGCATCAAACAGAGAAGAATAAAATCGTGATTGATGAAAATGCCGCCCCGATAGTGAGGCGGATTTTTAATATGGCATCCGAGGGTGCCAGCTGCCGTCAGATTGCCGTAAAACTTAATGATGATGGGATACCGCCGCCGTCTGTATACGCAGGACTTACGACTGCAAAGTGCGGACCGTACAGTAAAAAATGGAGCAGTGAACGTATAGCGGATATGTTGAAGAACGAGACATATATCGGAAATATGGTGCAGGGAAAGTCAGAAAAAATAAGCTACAAATCGAAAAAAAGCTACAAAAAACCACGGGATCTGTGGGTAGTTGTGGCGGGGACCCATGAACCTCTTGTCTCAGAAGCTCTTTTTCGCAAAGTACAGATACTTCTTGAAAGCCGCAGGAGTACAAGGTGCCGCACATACGATTATCTCCTGAAGGGACTCATATTCTGCCGTGAGTGTGGATATCCGCTTGCTGTTATTAACAGAAAAAACGCGTCGGGCGAGGACGTGTTGTACTTTGTTTGCCGTACATATCAAAGATTTACGAAAAGCGGTATTTGCACCTCGCATACGGTCAAGGAACAGACGGTGAACGAGACTGTGATAAGGAAAGTCAGCGAGGTGTGCGGAAAATATTTGATACGCTCAAAACTTAAAGCTATAGCCGAGTCTTTAATCGAAGATTCGTTCGCTGAGGATACGTTTACCTGCAATTACGAAGCCTTGCGGAATGAGATCGAAAATATGACGGTGAAGCTTGACAAGATATATATGGATCATATAAGCGGTTTGCTGGAAAAAGAGGATTTTGAGAGGATCTACAACAAGATCAAAAATGAACGGAATCTGCTTGAAGAAGATTGTAAATTGCTTGAAAATAAAAAGAACGACAGCGTAGGCAAAGAGAATTACGCGGAAGAGATCGTTGACAGCTTTATGAGCTCGGCGTTTGAGATGCGTGATGTACTTTTTTCACTCGTTGAGAGGATCGAGCTCAGCGAGGAGAAAGAAATAACGGTAAAATTCCGCTTCGGCACGGAATGTGTTATTCATCAAAAACTCACTTACAATAAGTGCGGCGATATGTATCGAGGATAGAAAAAACAGCGCTTGACAAAATCAGATCAGCACTGTAAAATATGTACGGGATATCCGCACAAAGATATCCCGTGATAACGGTTATCAATCTATATAAAAGAACGATGTGCGCCGTTCTGACTCTATTATGAACAGAACGGCACATAAATATTAACGAAAAATAAATCCATAATCCTCAAAAAAATCATATATTTTTTGTTATATACCTATTGACAAAAAAGAGAAAACGTAGTATAATATTAGACGTATACAAGGAAGCAGAACATCTCCGTTCTCACCTAACTGCATTATGGCACGTTATGGTCAATATGATTTGCACGCAGGTGTAATTTTGTCGTACGGAGAGGATTCTTTGTGCGATTTTTTGTTTTTATATTTGGAGGTGCTTAACTATTAGCGCGAAAGAACTTTTAATCAATGACGACATCAGGGCGAAAGAAGTGCGTATGCTTGACGAGAACAACGATCAGCTCGGCATAATGAGCCTGAACGATGCGAAAGCTTATGCATACGATCACGGATATGATCTTGTAATGATCGCACCGACAGCAAATCCCCCGGTGTGCCGTGCAATGGATTACGGTAAATACCGTTATGAAGTTGATAAGAGGGAAAAAGAAGCAAAGAAAAAACAGCAGGTAGTCGAAGTTAAGGAAGTTCAGCTTTCTTGCAGAATCGACACTCACGACTTCGAAACAAAAGCAAACCGCGCCTGCAAGTTCCTTCAGGACGGCAATAAAGTAAGAGTATGTCTCAGATTCAAAGGACGAGAAATCGCCCATCAGGAACTCGGACGTGAAATGCTTGAGAAATTTGAGAGCGCTGTATCTGAATTCGGTACAGTAGACAAGAAACCTGTTCTTGAAGGAAGACAGCTTACAATGTTCATTGCGCCGATTAAGAATTCGGCAAAGTAATTCGCGGAAAAGTTAATCCAACAATACAAAGGACCGCCGCACTATACGACAAAACGAAATTAACCAAATCGAAAGGACACACAAAAATGGGAAAGATCAAAACACATAAGGCATCTGCCAAAAGATTTTCCGTTACCGGTACAGGTAAAGTAAAGGTTTTTCATTCTGATCACCGTCATAACCTCGGTCAGAAGACAGCAAAGAGAAAGAGACACCTCAGAAGCAGCCAGATCCTCAGCCCCGCTATGACAGCTAATGTTAAGAGACTGATCTGCAAAGACTAAGAAATTTACCTGATACAGAGAAAGGATAGAATAAGATGGCAAGAGTTAAGGGCGCAATGATGACGCGCAAAAGAAGAAATAAGATCTTAAAGGCTGCTAAGGGCTATTGGGGTTCCAAGAGCAAACACTTCAAGATGGCTAAACAGGCCGTAATGAAGAGCGGCAACTACGCATATATCGGACGTAAGCAGAAGAAGAGAGATTTCAGAGCACTCTGGATCACTCGTATTTCCGCACAGGCAAAAGTAAACGGTATGAACTATTCTACATTTATGCATGGTCTTAAGCTTGCAGGCGTAGATCTCAACCGTAAGATGCTCGCTGAACTCGCAGTATCTGACAAGGAAGCATTCGCTGCTCTCGTTGAAACTGCAAAGGCAGCTCTCTAATTGAACATATATAGGGTGTTGCGCCATTGTGACACCCTTTATTCATATTAATATTAAATTGTGATGGATTTTGATCTGTTTGTAAAAAAGTACGGTGCGGATTATATTCAGTCAAGAACAAATCCTATGACTGTAAGTTTATCGAAATTGTCAGATAAAAAATACCGTGACCGTGAAAAAATATTCCTTGCGGAAGGTGTGAAGCTGACTGAGGAGGCTCTCCGATATGCTCAGAACGAATGTGTGATCTTCTCACGTTCTTCTGTTGAGAGTAATCCTGCTGCTGATCGGATTGCTTTGTTGGCTTCAGAAAAACAGGTGAGGATCATTGTCTTTGCCGATTCAGCATTTGAGAAGATCTCCACAGAAAAAGCACCTCAGGGAATAATTGCAGTAGTAAAATATCTCTCGGATATTCACGTTTCGGATAATTTCTCAGAGTGGCAGAACTCTAAAAGACTTCTTATGCTTGATGAAATAAGAGATCCGGGGAATTTGGGGACAATATTGCGCTCTGCGGAGGCTCTCGGAATAAATGGAGTCGTCCTCGCGAGTTGTGCGGATATTTACGGAAATAAAACCGTGCGTTCAGCTATGGGGACATTGTTCAGACTTCCGCTCTATATTACTTCAAACGGCGCAGAGTGTGCCGACCTTATGAGATCGTTCGGCAGACGTGTTTTTTCGGCTGCGCTCGGAGAGCATACACTTACTCTCGGAGAGTATGAACCGCTTGAGAGTGATTGTGTGATCATAGGAAATGAAGGACACGGCGTGTCTCACGAGATCCTCGAAAAATCAGATGCGTGCGTGAAGATCCCAATGGCAGGAAATACTGAAAGCCTCAATGCGTCAGCTGCCGCTGCGTGTATTTTGTGGGAGTATTTTCGCGCATTTAAGTAATATTGCAAAAAAGATATACAACAGACTGTAATGGAGAAAAATATGACTGAGGATAACAGACTTTATTGGATATGGCTTGCCGAAACTCTCGGACAGGGAAGTATCTCAGCGGTAAAGCTCGTTGAAGCTGTCGGTGATATCAGAAAGATTTACGAAAATGGTGCTGATGATCTAACATCGGAAATGAACTTCAGCGAAGAAGAGATAAGAAGACTCAAGAAAAAGCTTGTCAACCGTTCTCTTGACAGAGCGGATGAGATTTTGTCGCGCTGTTCATCTCTCGGAATCGATGTAATAACACCTGAGCATCATAATTATCCTCACAGTCTAAGATCTCTCAGAGATTATCCTCTCGTTCTTTATGTTAAAGGTAACCTTCCCGATTGTATGAACAATATGCTTACAGCAGTTGTCGGTACAAGATCAATGACAGATTACGGCAGAAAAATCGCTTATGCTATCGGCGCAGGACTTGCGTTCGGCGGATCTTATGTTGTAAGCGGTATGGCGCTGGGATCTGACAGTATGGCTCTCATCGGTGCACTTGACGCGGGCGGGACAGTTATCGCCGTGCTTGGCAGCGGTGTTGATGTCATCTACCCTCGCGAACATAAAGATATATACAGAAAGATACTTGAAAGAGGTGCGGTAATATCGGAGTATCCTCCGGGAACACCTCCGGCGGGAAAGAATTTCCCTGTAAGAAACCGCATAATGAGCGGACTTTCCGATGCCGTAACGGTTGTTGAGGCGGGAGCATCAAGCGGTGCACTCATCACTGCTAACCGCGCGATAGATCAGGGAAGACGTCTTTTTGCAGTTCCCGGCAAAGTCGGTGACGAAGGTGCAGAGGGAACAAATATGCTGATCTGCGAAGGAGCGATACCCGCTCTCTCAGCAGAGGATATCCTCGCAGAATTTGAATTTGTGTACCGCGATAAAGTCAGCGTGAGCCGTGCTCATCTGATGCTTCGCGGGCTTGATATGGACAGACTGTCGCAGGATGCGATGTCAAAAACAAGGATCGGAACAAGTACAAAACAGAAGAACTTCTATGGTGTAGGCTCGTACGGCGGACGTATCAGAGATGAAGTTCCGATCATCAAAAACGAAAAAAACACTTCGTATAACGAGGTGAATACAGATAAAAACGATTCTCCGAAACAGAAGAACAGTAAACGCGGCGGACTCATAAATTCGCTGTTTGGGGATAAAAAAGAAAAAAATTATCAAAAAACTGAAAAACAAACTGTAAATTCTGAAGAAAAAATCATTCCTGCAAGAAAAATTGAGCTGGATACGCTTGATGAAAACGAAATCAAGGTATATAATATAATGAAGCCGAATGTTCCTGTCCTTCCGGATGAGCTGGTTGTTGACGGAATGCAGGTTGAAGATATTTTATCCTCTCTGACAATGCTTGAAATGGCAGGGGCGGTAGAATCAGGCGGCGGAGGGTACTTTATGAGAGTTACTCCCGACGATATTATGCAGTCTGAAAATGACTGACAGTATTTTATGAAAACAGTATAATATTATAGCATGAAGGGAACGGATACCAGATGGTAAATCTTGTAATTATGGAGTCGCCCTCAAAGGCGAATACCGTAAAGAGCTATCTTGGCTCATCATATAAAGTGGTTGCATCCACAGGACACGTGCGCGATCTTCCGAAGTCAACTCTCGGAATAGATATAGATAATGATTTTGAAGCTCATTATATCAATATCCGCGGAAAAGGCGATATCATAAAGGAGCTGAAAAAAGAGGTCAAAAAAGCAGATAGAGTATATCTCGCAACTGACCCTGACCGCGAGGGCGAAGCTATGGCTTGGCATCTTGCGATCGCACTTGGAATCTCTCCCGAAAAAACGAAGAGAGTAACATTCAATTCGATTACAAAATCGGTTGTTAAAGAAAGCATCAAGCAGCCGAGAGAAATAGATATGGATCTTGTCAACGCTCAGCAGGCGAGACGTATTCTCGACCGAATCGTTGGCTATAAGCTCAGCCCGTATCTTTGGAAGACTGTGAAGAGCGGACTTTCAGCAGGACGAGTTCAGTCCGTTGCTACAAAGATCATCGTTGACAGAGAAAATGAGATCCGTGCGTTTGTTCCTAAGGAATATTGGACTATCGAGGCACTTCTCAGAACATCTGAGGGAAAGACCGTTGAGACAAAATTCTACGGACTTGAAGACGGAAAGGTTAAGCTTGAGCTCAGTAATGAAGCAGAAGCTAAGAAGATTTTTGATGCCGTGAACGGAAAATCGTTCTCTGTTCTTGAGATAAAGAACGGTAAGAGAATCAAAAATCCCGCACCTCCGTTTATTACCTCTACACTCCAGCAGGAAGCCGCAAGAAAGCTCAACTTCCAGTCGCAGAGAACAATGCGTATCGCACAGGAGCTTTATGAAGGTGTAAACCTCGGTTCTGAGTTCGGTGGAGTTCAGGGTCTTATCACATATATGCGTACAGACTCTCTCCGAATCTCCGATGAAGCAAGAGATGCGGCAAAAGAATATATCATTGAAAAGTACGGCGATAAGTATTATCCCGAGACTCCCAGAGTATATAAATCAAAAGCGAACGCTCAGGACGCACACGAGGCGATCCGCCCGTCAAGCACAAAACACGAGCCGTCCGCTATAAAGAAGATGCTGACAAACGATCAGTATAAGCTCTATAAGCTTATCTGGGACAGATTTATCGCAAGCCAAATGGAATCCGCTGAGCTTTCAACCGTTCAGACAGATTTCGGATGTGCAGGATACCTTTTCAGAACAAACGGATATACAGTTAAGTTCCCCGGATATATGGCTCTTTACGAGGAATCTACAGATGAGCCCGTGCATTCCGATGAAACAAATACCCGCCTTCCCGAAATGGAAGAGGGCGACATCCTCTCCTGTGATAATGTTACTCCAAATCAGCATTTCACAGAGCCCCCGGCAAGATATAATGAAGGTTCTCTCGTAAAATTCCTTGAAGAAAAGGGAATAGGACGTCCGAGTACATTTGCAACGATCATTACGATCATTATTTCCAGAGGATATGTAAAGCGTGAAGGAAAATCCTTTGTGCCCACTCCGCTTGGTGAAGTTATCACAGAGCTTATGTGTGAGAATTTCCCCGATATCGTTGATATTGAATTTACAGCAGATATGGAAAATCGCCTTGATGCTATCGCGTCTGGTGACGATACCATGCTTGATATGTTGAATTCATTCTACGGGGACTTCAAAAATGAGCTTGATAAGGCTCTTGAGGGTGCGGCTGACCGTGAGATCGATCTTCCCGAAGAAGAAACAGATATTATCTGTGAAAATTGCGGAAAGAAAATGGTCGTCAAAAACGGTAGATTCGGAAAATTTGCGGCTTGTCCCAATTATCCGATCTGTAAGAACACAAAGCCGCTGACAAAATCGGGTGATTCTCTTGTTGAGAAGAAAGCTGAAGTTGCGCCTATGAAGTGCGAGCTTTGCGGATCTGATATGATTCTCCGCACAGGCAGATACGGTAGCTTCTATGCGTGCTCAAGATATCCCGAATGTAAATTTACAAAGCAGAAGGTTCGCTCACTTGGAGTAAGCTGTCCTCTCTGCGGATCTGATGTTGTAACAAAACACGGAAAGAATAAGACAGTATTCTACAGCTGCTCAAAATATCCCGAATGTACGTTCTCGTCGTGGGATATGCCGACAAACGAAAAATGCCCGACCTGCGGAGGTATGCTTTTCCGCAAAAAAGGTAAGAATCAGCTCGTTTGCAAGGCAGAGGGTTGTGGATTCAAGGCAGATATTCAAGGAGATTCTGCCGCTGACAGTATTGAAGAATAATACCGAAAGTGAAAGTGACTTCTCTTTCGGAATCGAGTGATGGAGGCACTGTAATGGAACAGATAAACGTCTTCGGAGCAGGACTCGCAGGAAGTGAAGCTGCTTGGCAAGCCGCAAAAAGAGGTGTTCACGTGAAGCTTTATGAGATGAAGCCTCACAAAAAATCCCCTGCACATCATTCTGACGGATTTGCGGAGCTTGTTTGTTCAAACTCGCTCAGATCTGCTGAGATCACAAATGGTGCAGGACTTCTCAAGGAAGAGCTTTCCCGTATGGGTTCTCTGATAATGGAGTCTGCTAAGAAAACTCAGGTGGCGGCGGGTGGAGCACTTGCGGTTGACAGAAATCTCTTCTCTGAGTATGTAACCGAAAAGATCCGTTCGAACCCGAATATTGAGGTGATCGAGCAGGAGATGACCGATATTCCTGATGACGAAATTACAGTAGTCGCGACAGGTCCTCTCACTTCGGATGCACTTGCAAAAAAAATAAGCGAAATGATCGGCGGAAAGAGTTTGTACTTCTATGATGCCGCTGCACCGATCGTCGATTTTGAGTCGATAGATATGTCAAAAGCATTTTTCGCTTCTCGATACGATAAAGGAACTCCCGATTACATCAACTGTCCTTTTACAGAAGCTGAGTATAAGGCGTTCTACAATGAGCTTATTAATGCTGAGGAGGCAAAGCTTCACGATTTTGAAGCAGGAGACAAGCTCAAGGTATTTGAGGGATGTATGCCGGTTGAGGTTATGGCTAAACGAGGTGAAGATACACTTCGATTCGGACCGATGAAGCCCGTCGGCATCAAGAATCCCGCAACGGGTGAAGAATATTACGCGATAGTTCAGCTCAGACGTGAAAACGAAGAGGGAACAATGTACAATCTTGTTGGATTTCAGACACATCTCACTTGGGGTGAACAGAAGCGTGTGTTCAGAATGATTCCGGGACTTGAAAATGCAGATTTTCTCCGCTACGGAGTAATGCACCGCAAT
>SVUC01000021.1 GCA_015063455.1 Oscillospiraceae bacterium | reverse complement strand
CTTTGCAATGATCCTTCCGTAGTTGAGAACAATGATACCTTCGCAGATACCCATAACGAGATTCATATCGTGCTCGATCAGGAGAACTGCGATATGGAATCGTTCTCTGATCTTTTGAATGTTTTCCATAAGATCAGCGGTCTCAGAGGGGTTCATGCCCGCCGCAGGCTCATCAAGGAGAAGGAGACAAGGATTTGTTGCAAGCGCGCGAACGATCTCAAGTCTTCTCTGTGCACCGTACGGAAGTGATCCTGCTATGTGATTTGCGTACTGCTCCATATCGAATATTGAGAGGAGCTCCATAGCCTTTTCGTGAGCTTTCTTCTCTTCCTTCCAGAATGAAGGAAGTCTGAGGATATCTGCCGCCATGTTCGATTTCATCTGATTGTGGAGACCGATCTTTACGTTATCCTCAACAGTCTGCTGTGCAAAAAGGCGGATATTCTGGAAGGTTCTTGCAATACCTGCTCTGTTGATACTTGCTGTATTCATATTTGTTGTATCTTTTCCGTTGAGAAGGATCGTACCCATTGTGGGCTGATAAACCTTTGTGAGAAGATTGAATACAGTTGTTTTTCCCGCACCGTTCGGACCTATGAGTCCTGCGATCTCTGTTTTACCGATCGTAATATCAAGATCGTCTACAGCCTTGAGTCCGCCGAATTCTATACCGAGGTGGTGCGTTTCAAGAACGGGCTGTTTATCTATATCACGTTCGGGAATCATTCTGTTACTCGGGATATTTACAAGCTTGCTCATTCTGTCGCACCTCCTTTATTTTTGTTTTTTTCTCTCTTGAAGACAGACTGCAATTTGGATTTAACACCTTCTGCAAACTGCTTTACCTTTATACTGTTTGTGAAAAGCATTACTGCAATGAGGATGATCGCATATATAAGCATTCTGTAATCGGAGAATTCTCTGAGAATAAGCTCAGGAAGCAGATAAAGAATCGCTGTTGCAATGATCGATCCTCTGATATTTCCCATTCCGCCGAGAACGACGAACACAAGAACAAGGATTGACGTATTAAAGTCAAATTTCTTTGCGGCGAGAGTTGTATAGTTCATTGCGTAGAGAGTTCCTGCCATACCTGCGAGGACAGCGGATGTGATAAACGCGATAAGCTTGTACTTTGTTACACTGATACCGACAGATTCTGCCGCAATTCTGTTGTCTCTGAGAGCCATAACTGCACGTCCCGTGCGGCTTCTCTTGAAGTTGAGAACAACGATCAAAGTTACCATAATAAGAACGAATCCCACAACAAACGTAGAGATCTTCGGAACACCTACCGCACCGATAGGACCGTTTATAATAACCTTGCCGTTTACCATATCGAGTGCGGCAGCACTTTCCATACTGAAATGGAGACCGCTTTCGTCAATACCGATATAGAGGCAGTTGATGATATTCTTGATGATCTCGCCGAATGCAAGGGTTACGATCGCGAGATAGTCACCGCGGAGACGGAGAACAGGAATACCGATGAGGAAACCTGTAATACCTGCCATAATACCTCCGATCACCATTGCGATAACGAGTCTGAGAATGTTAGATGTAACTACACCGTCAAGGCTGATGACCGCAATAATACCTGAGAATGCACCAACTGACATAAATCCGGCGTGTCCGAGTGAGAGCTCACCTAGAATACCTACTGTAAGGTTGAGGGATACTGCCATAACGATATATGTGCAGATCGGGATAAGAAGTCCCGAAAAAGAGTTTGAGAGAAGTCCAGCTGACTTCATCGGCTGGATAATCAGGAACGCGATCACAACGATTGCGTATGTGATAAAATCAGATATTGTCTGACCGGGGATATTCTTAAATTTCTTCATAATTTCCCCCTTATACCTTTTCTCTTATCGGCTTACCGAGAAGTCCTGTAGGCTTAACGAGAAGAACGATAATAAGGATACCGAAAACGATAGCGTCAGCAAGCTGGTCGGAGATATACGCTGTACTGAAGATCTGGATTATTCCGAGAAGGATACCGCCGATCATTGCTCCGGGAATAGATCCGATGCCGCCGAATACCGCAGCCGTAAATGCTCTGATGCCGGGCATAGAACCTGTTGTGGGCATAAGTGCGGGATAAGAAGAGCAAAGAAGAATACCTGCAACGGCTGCAAGTGCACTTCCGATCGCAAATGTAACGGAAATTGTTGTATTGACATTGATACCCATGAGAAGTGCAGCACCCTTGTCCTCTGACACGGCGCGCATTGCTTTACCCATTTTAGAAAAGCTTGTAAACAGGGTAAGTGCTGTCATAATGATAATACACGCAACTATTGTAACGATAGCTTCAGATCTGATAACGAGCTGACCGTCAAAAAGCTTTATCGCTTCAAACGTTATAAGGGACTGATAAGATTTTGTCGCGCTTCCCCAAATGAGAAGTGCAGTATTCTGTAAGAAATAGCTTACACCGATTGCTGTGATAAGAACAGCGAGTGAAGTTGCGTTTCTCAGCGGCCTGTACGCAAGCTTTTCAATAACAATACCGAGAATCGTGCAGACAAGCATTGCCGCAACTACCGAAACTATAGGGTGGAGACCGAGGTTGACGGTCGTAACAAACGAAACATATGCGCCGACCATAATTACATCTCCGTGTGCGAAGTTAAGCATTTTTGCAATACCGTAAACCATTGTATATCCGAGAGCAATGATTGCATACACGCTTCCCAGACTTATACCGCTAATTAAATAAGATAAAAAGGTCACTTGCCATCCTCCTTATAAGGAACTGAACATTTTGTTAAAAATAGGTAAAGAGGGCTGTCTGTTATGACAACCCTCCGGTATATTTCAGGAAATGATTACATTGCGCTGTATGCGCCGTCTTTGATGATCATTGCCTTCGGAGGCTTGGAAACCTCACCTGTGGAAGACCATGTAACATCTGTACCTGTAAGACCACTGAATACGAATGTGGGATCTGTAAATACTGCAGTAAGCTTTTCACACATTTCGGAAGATGACATTTCGTGTGTAATACCTGCCTTTACGCAAGCTTCATATACTGCGTAAACAGCGTCATATGCGTCAGCAGCGAACTGGTTCGGGATCTCGCCGCCTGTCTTTGCCTTATACTTTTCAACAAAAGATCTTGTATCAGCATCGTCAGCATCTGCAACGAAAGGTGTAAGAAGCATTACGCCTTCAGCAAGAGATGTATCAAAGCCTTCAAGAGTAAGGATACCGTCCATTCCGTCAACGCCGAAATACTTGAATTCGTATCCTGCGGAATCAGCCTGCTTCATAATGAGAGAAGCGGGTGTGTAGTAAATCGGAAGGAAGATAAGGTCTGCGCCTGCGTTCTTAGCTTCTGTGAGCTGTACGTTGAAGTCTGTTGTATCATCGCTCGGGAAGCTTGTTTCGCTTACTACGTCGAGACCGAGCTCATCGGCTTTTGCAATAAACTTTGTGTAGATACCTGTTGAATAAGCATCAGAGCTGTTATAAATTACAGCGATCTTTGTACCGATATTGTTTTCCTTGATATACTCAGCAGAAGCTGTACCCTGGTTGGGGTCTGTGAAGCACATCTGGAATACGTTATTCTTACGAGCGATCTCAACTACGCCGGACTCATTTGGGAATCCACCGAGAATATCTGTGGAAGATCCGGAAGGTGTGAGCATGAAAATATTGTCAGCATTAGCTTCGCTGGAAACTGCAATGGACGGACCTGTGGTGGTAGGACCAACAAGGATATCCATACCCCAGTCCTTGAGAATGTTGTATGCGTTAACAGATTTTTCAGCATCGTGTTCGTCGTCCTCACATCTGATAGAGAACTGAAGTCCACCCTTTTCGTTGATCTCTTCAACAGCGATCTCAGCACCATTCTTTACTGCGGTACCGTATATAGCAGCTCCGCCTGTGAAAGGGCCGGATACACCGATCTGGATCGTACCTGCTGTGTCTTCGCCGCCGTTACAGGAAGCAAATGTCATAACAGACATAAGTGCTGCAATAGCAACGGATGCAATTTTCTTAAATTTCATTGTCTGATACTCCTTTATGAAATAATTGTTTGTTATGTAACGAATAAAAATTCATTGCAGACGATCACAAATAACATTTATGACGTGAACAAATTTAATATATCACATCAAATACTGTATTATGTTGATCTATATAAATAAATATAATACAATTTCATTCCTATGTCAAACAATTTATTTTTATGACTCGATAAAATAATTTTATAATAAATGCGAGTCCGTCAAATTTCGTCTGAAATCTTATGCATTATCTCTGTATATTGCCCTTTCAAAAGCATGTTCACAAAATGTTTACATTAACAGTTATCTAACAATTCATACACAAAACAGAAACAGCCGCAGACCGTCGCGATCTGCAGCTGTAACCTCATCTGTATCCGGATTTACTTAGTCTCTCCGCAGTTCTTGCAAGCCTTTGCGTCGAGAATAAATGATTCACAGTCAACGCACTGCTTTACTGTGGGGTTATTTTCGTGAGTACCGATAGATACCTTGTCAAGTGAACAGAAATCACAAGTGCGTGCGTGGTTTGCACACTGAGATACTGTACAAGCGATAGAATGATTGGGCTTCTTGATCGTATCCATAATTTTACACCATCCTTTTATTATTGGTAACAGTCGACTGTACTCGCCTGTTCCGGTTTTATTATGTCACGACTAAGAGGTAATTATGTAACGATCTCATAAAATTTTTCGGGCCGACAAAAAACCGCCCGTCAGACGAACGAGCGGTAAATTCTGTTTTGATTTCAAAAAAATGATTTGCTTTAGTTAGGCGGGAACTTCCTCCGGCATACTCATATTTGCAAGTATATCTTCAGCTGTTTCACTATCAGCAACCTCAGGACACCACGCATGATCGGAATCGTAATTCTGTATCGGAATAATACCGAACAGAGTATCAACCACATCCCCACCACGCGATCTCAGCTCAACTGAGAGAAGAACGGAGTATTTTTCCCCGTACTTTGATGAGCCGTCAATAAGAGTACCGAGAGAATACACAATAAATCCATCTCCATACTCCTCGTACGGCTGAATGACGGCTGAATTCGTTCCGACCACAAGATCCGCACCGGCATCTATATATGCACGGAAAAGGGACTTTTTTGTTTCAGATGGAGTTTCCGATAGATCACTGTCTGTCAGATAAAGAACAACAAAATCGTGATTCGCACTCGCGGTGTTCAGCCACCCGATAATACCGTCCTTATCACTCTCCCGAAGTACAGAGCAGTAATAAGCGGTACTGATCCCCGAATCATATGTCTTGTATATCGCTTTTCCGGAGTCTCCCCAAACAACTCCGCTGTTCTCTACAGCAGCCTTTGTTTCGGCATATCCAACCCAGCCGTAGTCTTTTGTTCTCTCACACTCAAGAGAGAGTGCGTCAACTCCCCCTTCTGCAAAAATATCAGCATAAGACGCAGGTGCGATATACCATTCCGGTGTTTCTTTTTCAGCCTGAGTCAACTCCTCCGAGTCGCTGAGAACATTGTTCAGTCCAAGAAGTGTCATATCGTCAGACTTGAATATGTCGTCGATCTTTTCGAAGAAATGTCCTGCCCCCGTCAGACTGTATTCGTGACCGAAGGTTCCGTAAGCATCGATACCGAGAAGCGACGCTGTGGTACAGGTTCCTCCGAATGTCAGCCTTGTTACCGAATACGAGAAGTCAGGCTCGATGAGGTTCAAAACAGCATCATCGACTTCGACAACCTCGTGCACGGGAGATTTATCAACAGATGCAGGATAATTTGCACCCCTGAACAATATTGAATATGACAGAACAGAGAAAAACACCAGAATAAACGCTACAGCCGCAAATGCAGTTCTCTGCACTATGATCTTCTCACGGCTGTCCAATTTTAATTTCGGAAATTTCATTATGCATCCTCTCCACCACGGAGAAAAACTCCGCAGAGACTGTGTAAATTCAAATGTAAAACAATAATCTGAAAAGCAAATGCAATTAAATTACAGTTATTTTACCACATTTTATCAAAAAATTCAAGATATTTATTAAATTTGAACCTCACAGCATATCCGAACCATTTCAGATAAACAGAGGACGTTTCTGAAGTCCCTGCTTCATCAGTTCAAGACATTCCCTGCACTGAGAAAAATCAGCTACGAGAGAATGCGGCTTTGAGACAATATCGTCCTGCTTCATTGGAACAAACCAGACGTTTTTTCTCTGAAGCAAGGTGCCGATATTCACAATGTTGCCCGACATCGCGTCATTCGTTGCAAGAGAGATCAGAAGAGGTCTGTCACATCTGAGATGTGCCTTTGCCGCCATTGTTACCGTTGTGTCGGTGATCCCTCCTGCAATTTTTGCGGCGGTATTCCCTGTACACGGGCATATTATCATATAGTCAAGTGGTTCTGCAGGTCCGAATCTTTCAGCCTCTTTTATTGTCAAAACAGGGTCACGTCCGCAAATCCCCGACACCCGCTCGCGAAGCATTACCGCCGTGCCGAATCTCGTGTCGGTTGAAGAAGCCATCTCCGACAAGATCGGTATTATCTCATATTCATCAGCGAGGCTTCTCATAACATCAAGTGATCTCTCATGTGTGCAAAATGATCCGCACATAGCAAAACCGAGTTTTTTCTTCATGTGTTTTCACCTCCGGCGAATCTGCTGTCGAGGTACGAGCATACAACAGAACAGATTATCTCTCCCGCCGTCGTCGGTGATGTTTTTCCCGGGAGAGACGGAAGCGGAATCACCTTTATCATTTTCTCGTTTGCATAAGAAATATCCACACCCGAGCATCCTGTAGACAGCTCAAATATTATCGTGTCTCGCGGGATCTTATCAAGAAGCACATGATCAAATATCATACTCGGGATAGTGTTGAATACTGCATCGCAGTGGACAGGAAGGGATCTGTATTCTTCAAGAGAGATCGGAACACATCCGTCACATTTTGCCCACGAAAGATCCTTGACACTCCGTGCCGCAGCATACACCTCCGCACCGAGAGCACGAAGTCTCAGTGCAAGAGTACGTCCCACTCTTCCGTACCCGAAAACCGCCGTCTTCATCCCTGCGATCGTCATTGAGGTATTCTCAATACAAGCAGCGATCGCACCCTCTGCGGTCGGAACAGCATTTTTGATCTGAAGCTCCTCTGAATCGTAGTAATCGTAAACTTCAATTCCGTGCTCCAATGCGTACCGCCTTACCACTGACGGTATCATCCCGCCAAGAAGTATCGAGCCGCGCGACATTCTCTCACTGATCTCCATGAGACGAACGTGCGGCTCTTCTCCGTTGGGATTTGCAAGGGGACACGAAAGTCTCACTCCGTCGCGGCTTACGGGAAGCGGAAGAATTATCGCATCCGCACATTTTACAGCTGATTCCCAATCCGCACATCTGACAGCATTCGCAATATATTTTTCGTCAGGAGTACCGTACACAGAGGCAAATCCCCACAGCGCACATTCATATCTCCCCGACAGACAGGCGGCAGTAACAAGCTGGCGTCGATCTCCGCCCAAAATTCCGATTTTTATATTTACCGGCATATTCACATACCTGTTTTCTGTAAGTATGGATCCCGAATGAATACATACGGTAATCCTCATTCACATAATATGCTGACGGTGGATACCGTGACATCCCATACAAAACAAAAAAGAGCACTTATCCCGCAGAGGAACAAATACTCTTTGAAGTTTACAGAGGCAGTCACACTTACCTCGAAATTATCCGAACTACCTTGCCGCTGTCACATTTCACCGAAACAAGTGCTTCCCTCCCGTCGATCAGCAATGTATAGTCATAAGTTCCGCACGCCTCATTTGTTACGGATTTTTCAACCACAATGGATGCGACAGACGATCTCGGATAAAACATACCGAGAAATCCTCGCACCGCATCAAGTCCACCGTCAGAAGATATGTTCTCATCTCCACGCTCGAGAGACAGCATTGACTCAATCGGCTCTCCTGTTTTCTCGTCGATCACAGCGTATGCGTTTTTGCAGGTGAAAATAAGCTCACCTGCTGAGTTTTTTTCACACAAATGAAAGACTCTGTCCACACCCACAACATTCTCTGCCGATTTCTCTGCTGCAGCGATTTTGTATTTTGACACGGCACTCAAGGTTGCCCCCGCCCATCCGCTTTCAACTTCATTTTCCGTATTTCTCGGAGAAAATTCAGCTGTAATCGTGTTGTCACTCACCCTGCCGGTCGTGAGATATAAAAGAAGCGCCTCGCTTGTCTCCCCCCCGACCGTTCCGTTGTTTTCGATCTCAAACGCAATTTTAGAGAAAAGTCTTCCCTCATTTTTGAGGTTAGCACGTGCGGCGTACTCCTCAGCAGATTTTGAATAGTGATACGCCGTGATATAATTCCCTGAGTTTAGTTCACTGTAAAGTCTGTCTGCCGCATTGTACATCTCGGTCTGAAACAGATCTGCGAGAGAATGATTACGAATACTATCATTTCTTATGTCACAGTATACATACACACCCAAGACTATCAAAAGACACAGCATTCCACCAAGAAGTGCTTCAAATCCCGCAATGTGCTTTTCGATTATTTTTTTCATAACGATTATTCTCCCAAATATTATTCGGTGTTCATTTAATGTTTACTATATCGTTTGACAAAACAGCGGAATTTATGCTATAATAATATGGATTAATTTTTTCTGACAAAAGGAGAGAGAGATGGCAGAGATTCAAAAAAGAAATATTTTCCCTCGTCTTATCGGGAATAATAATTTGAAAAATACTCTCTCGTCAGATCTTGCCGAAGGAAAAAGCGCTCACGCTTACATCATTGAAGGACAAAAGGGATCCGGAAAACATACTGCTGCACGAGAGATCTGTGCGTCGGTTTTATGCGAAAACAGAGGGGACGGCAGATATCCTCTTCCGTGCGGAGAATGCAGTCAGTGCAGAAAAATACTCGGCGGTTTTTCAGTCGATGTTATGACAGTATCTAACGGAGACAAAGCTTCTATCGGTGTTGACGCCGTCCGAGATATAAAGAATTCTCTGTATATTACACCCAACGACGGCGACAAAAAGTTTTATATCATTGAAAACGCACATCTTATGACACCGCAAGCGCAGAACGCGCTCCTCATCTCTCTTGAAGAGCCGCCGCCGTACGTTATGTTCATACTTCTATGCGAAGATTCATCGGTTCTTCTCGAAACGATAAAAAGCCGTGCTCCTGTCCTGAAAACAGAAAAATTCCAGCCGGATTTTATTGAAGATTTTCTCGCACGCAAATATCCGTCAGCCAATCGAGAGAAGATCATTCACTCAGCGCATCTTTCATCGGGTACTCTCGGTCAGGCGATAGATCTTTATGAAAACGGCGGAGCAAAGCTTGAGCAATATGGGACTGCGAGTGAGCTTGTCCGCAATCTTCTCTCAGCAAAAAAATCTGAAGCGCTGACATTTGTTACGCAGTCGCTCCCGAAGGATCGCAGCTCTGTAAAGCAGATCCTCTCGCTCACAAAGCTTGCATTGCGAGATATTATTTCAGAGAAAAAAGGCGGAGATCTTCTCTTTTACAGCAAATCCGAAGGTACTCCGAAGTTTGCAAAAAATCTGTCAGTAAAAAAACTCATTGAGATCTCAGCGGATATTTCATCTGCAGAAGAAAAAATTTCCGCAAACTGCTCGCAGTCGACAGTTATGATCTCTCTTGTGATGAACATATAAACAACCGAATGATACAATCGTTCGGTATGTATGAGGTATAAATTAATGGAAAACGAAAGCAAAAACAAAACATTCAATAAAGATGCAAAGCCCGAAAAGACAGAGATCGTCGGTGTCAGATTCAGAGACGCGGGAAAGGTATACTATTTCGCACCCGGAAACCTCAAAATCGAATCCGGAAGTTCTGTAATCGTTGAGACCGCGCGCGGACTTGAATACGGCTTTGTTGCTGAAGGCAACAGCTTTGTTCACTCGTCCAAAATCGTCCCTCCCCTCAGACCTGTTGTTCGTATCGCTGACGAAAAGGATACTGAAAGATACGAAGCAAACAAGCAGCTCGAAGCTGAGGCTTTTGAGATCTGCCGTCAGAAGATCCTCGACCACGGTCTTGAAATGAAGCTCATCGAAGCAGAATATACCTTTGACAACAGCAAGCTTCTCTTCTATTTCTCGGCAGAAGTCAGAGTCGACTTCCGTGAGCTTGTAAAGGATCTCGCATCTGTATTCCGCACACGAATTGAGCTTAGACAGATCGGTATTCGTGACGAAGCAAAAATGCTCGGCGGACTCGGTGTATGCGGTCGTCCGTTCTGCTGCTCAAGCTTCCTCTCTGACTTCGTTCAGGTATCAATAAAAATGGCGAAGGAGCAAAATCTTTCTCTCAACTCATCCAAAATTTCGGGTACCTGCGGACGTCTCATGTGCTGTCTCAGGTATGAGCACGAGACCTACGAGGAGGAGATCGCAAAAACTCCGCCCGTTGATTCAACAGTAAAAACAGCGGACGGTGTAGGAACCGTTGTTGAGATCAGCCCCCTCACAGGCATCATCAGAGTGAAGTTCGGGGACAACACAACAAAATCGTATCACCGAGATACTGTAACCGTTATAAAGGGAAATCACCGAGAAAAATCGGCAGATTGATCCTTGTTTAACACAGAAAAGCATTTCTTCCGATAAATTTTCAAAAAAATTTTTAAAAACCTATTTAATTTTCGGAAGATATGTGATAGAATTTAGATATCTTAATACGGAGGTGTATTACAATGGCATATAAGATTACTGATGATTGCATCGGCTGCGGTGCTTGTGCTGCTGAATGTCCTGTTGAAGCTATTTCCGAACAGGATGGTAAGTACGTTATCGACGCTGACACATGTCTTGATTGCGGCGCTTGCGCAGGCGTATGTCCTGTTGAAGCTCCTCAGGCAGAATAATTTAAACGTTTGCTTACATAGCATACAGGGGAGAGGGCGGATTCCGTTTTCTCCCTTTTGCCATATTTAAGGATCAATATGATGACACGGAGAAAAATATGCCATCACAACCTTTATCAAACAATATTTCAGAGTTTCTCTCAGAGCACGAACGGCTCGATAAAATAAATGAATCCCTCTCACTTATCAGCTCAACCAGAGGGCTAACATTCGGCACCGACAGCTATCTCCTTGCAGCGTTCGCAAGAACGATCACGGGCGGAAAATGCATCGAGTTCGGCGGCGGAACAGGAGTGGTATCCCTTCTTTGCGCATCAAGAAACAAGTTTGCTCACATATATTGCGCTGAAATTCAAGAGTATTTTGCTGATCTCATACGACGCAACGCAGAAATGAACTCTCTGTCCGAGAGAATTACACCGATATTCACAGATATCCGTGAATTGTACGCTGACATAACAGGAGGAGAAGTTCACTCGGTCATCTCAAATCCGCCTTATATGAAGGTTACACAGGGGCGCGATAACGCCACACCCGAGATGAGTATTGCGCGGCGTGAAGAAAACGGTACGATCGACGATTTCGCACGGTCTGCATCGCATCTTCTTCGTTTCGGCGGATATTTCACGGTAGTTTACCGTCCCGACCGTTTGCCTGAGCTGCTCTTTGCCATGAAAAGTGTAAAGATTGAGCCCAAAAGAATTGTTCTCGTGTATCCGACAACCTCAGACAAGCCTTGTCTCACATTAGTTGAAGGAAAAAAAGGTGCCTCCCCCGGTGCTGTACTCTCCCGTCCTCTTATCATTTACAAAGAAAAAGGATCGGCTGAATATACAGATGATATGCAGGCAGTATACGACAACTTTACTCTTGAGCATTTATTCGAATAAAAATCAAAAACAATCATTGATCAACGGAGGCTCTGATGAGCTATCACAAAAGAAATTTAACAACTGACGGAAAAAACGCCATCCTCGGCGGAGTTCTCTATCTTGTCGCTACTCCTATCGGAAACCTCGCGGATATTTCCGAGAGAGCGCTCAAAGTTCTCTCAGAAGTAGACTTTGTTGCTGCTGAGGATACACGCAATTCTGGACTTCTTCTCTCTCGATTCGGTATATCCAAGCCGATGATAAGCTACTTTGAGCACAACAAGCGCGAAAGAGGGATGCAAATAATCGAAAGACTTAAAAACGGAGAATCCTGTGCACTCATAACAGACGCGGGTACTCCCGCTATCAGCGATCCCGGTGAGGATATCGTCAGACTTTGCGCGGAAAATGGAGTTACTGTAACAAGTATACCGGGATGCTGTGCAGCAATAACGGCACTTACACTCTCGGGTCTTTCAACAACACGATTTGTTTTCGAGGGATTCCTCAGTACCTCAAAGAGCGAACGCAGAGAACGTCTTGACGAGCTCTCAGGGGATGTCAGAACTATGATCTTCTATGAAGCTCCGCACAAGCTCAGAACTACTCTCGACGATCTTCTCAAACATTTCGGAGACCGTCAGGTCGCACTCTGCCGCGAGATCACCAAGCTGAACGAAGAGATCTGCCGAACAACGATCGCACAGGCTGTAGAGATCTACAAAGAACGAGAGCCTCGCGGAGAATATGTTCTCGTTGTGGCGGGCGCATCAAAAGATGCAGGCAAAACAGACTATCCAGAAGACCCTGTTCAGCACGTAGAACAGCTCATATCCGAGGGAATGAGCAAAATGGATGCCATTAAAGCAGCAGCAAAGGCTCGCGGGGTGTCAAAAAACGAGGTGTATTCCCTCGTTATGAAGAAAGACGAAGAATGATTTCGCTTGTCTGAATGTTTTCGGGTGTTCTTTATTCGGAATATTTGTTCTCAGCTCCTTATTATTGACATTCTTTGAACGAAACAAAGGGATCTTTATGAAGTTTTAATACTTTTCAATTTTGTACGCCAAAGAAAACTGTAAAAAAAGCATAGCAAAAACGTCTTGTAAAATAGACGTTTTTCTGTTATAATGTTATAATGGATAATATAGGAAAACATAATTTCACATAAACAGGAGGAAACAGGATGTTAACCATTTTCAAAAACGGATTTGTTTATTCCGATGCTCTTCATCAGTTTATCCGCACGGATATTCTTGTAAAAGACGGAATCATCGAAAAACTCGACATCTCGATAACGGACAGCGCTGATCAGATAATCGATTGCACAGGTCTCTTCATAATGCCGGGTCTTGTTGATGTTCATACTCACGGAAGATCAGGTTATGATTTTAATACCGCAGATTCAGACGGATGCCGCGAAATGAGAAAAGCATACGCCAAAGTCGGTACAACTACCGTTATGGCTACCCTCGCTTCCGCCGAACACGATGAGCTCATTAAATCTATCACAGCAATTAATGAAAACAGACCCTCCGAGCCCGGTATCGCAACATTCGCAGGTACTCACCTTGAAGGACGTTATCTCAGTCAAAAGAGACGCGGTGCTCACCACGAGTCACTCCTTGCTCCTCTCGACAAAGATGAGCTTAAAGATTTTATCACAAGAATGCTTCCCCTTCCCGTTCATATCTCCGCTGCTGCTGAGCTTGAGGGCGGTGAGGAATTTGTAAAAACCGCAAAGATTCTCGGAGCTACATTCGGGCTTGCTCACAGCGATGCGACCTATGATGAAGCAATGAAAGCAGTTGAATGGGGTGTAACCTCATTCACGCACACATATAACGCAATGAGACCCCTTCACCACAGAGAACCCGGTAATATCGCCGCGTCTCTTATGTGTGACAGCGCATATACAGAGCTGATCTGCGACGGCGAACACGTTCATCCCACAATGATCAAGCTTGCAAGCCGCACAAAGCCTGCCGATAAAGTTGTTCTTATCACTGACTCAATGGAAGCCGCAGGATGCCCCGACGGTGAATACTCTATTGCAGGACTTCCCGTATTTGTAAAGAACGGACGTGCCGTAAACTCGGAAGGTGCTCTCTCAGGAAGTACACTCAATCTCTTCACTGCGCTGAAGAACTATATGAAGTTCACCGGCAAGACCCTTGAAGATGCTCTTCCCTGTGCAACCTCGAATCCTGCCGCAATGGTCGGTATAGAGAATACCTGCGGCTCAATAAAAGAAGGTCTCAGAGCTGACTTTATTATTATCAAAGACAAAACCGATCCTGAAATCGACTCCGTATGGGCCTTCGGTGCAAAAGTCTGATGCATTATTTTACGTTTACGGTTTATCATAAGTAATATAAAAGAACAAATAATACAGGAGAACAGTATGTCAGAAAAATTCTATATAACCACCGCTATCGCGTACGCTTCAACAAAGCCGCATATCGGAAACACTTACGAGATCATCGCAACAGACGCTATCGCCCGTTACAAAAGACAGAGAGGCTACGAGGTATTTTTCTGCACAGGTACAGACGAGCACGGTCAGAAGATCGAAAACAAGGCTCTCGACGCAGGAGTAACTCCCAAGGAATATGTAGACAAGGTTGCGGGAGAGATCAAGGGTATCTGGGATCTCATGAACTCAAGCTACGATTACTTCATCAGAACAACAGACGATTACCACGAGAAAGCTGTTGCCAAGATGTTCAAAAAGATGTACGACAAGGGCGACATCTACAAAGGTCACTACGAGGGCTGGTACTGCACTCCCTGTGAATCCTTCTTCACCGAAACACAGCTTGTTGACGGAAAATGTCCCGACTGCGGACGTGAAGTTCAGCTCACAACCGAGGAAGCTTATTTCTTCAAGATGAGCAAGTACGCTGACCGTCTGATGCAGCACTTTGAAGAACATCCCGAATTCCTTGAGCCCGAATCCCGCCGCAAGGAAATGATAAACAACTTCCTCAAGCCCGGTCTTCAGGATCTTTGCGTATCAAGAACAAGCTTCAAGTGGGGTATTCCCGTTGATTTCGACGATAAGCACGTAATTTACGTTTGGCTTGACGCGCTCACTAACTATATCACAGCTATCGGTTATGATCCCGACAAATCATATGAGGAGCAGAGCGAGCACTTCAAGAAGTTCTGGCCCGCTGATGTTCACGTTATCGGTAAGGATATCGTAAGATTCCACTCTATTTATTGGCCGATCTTCCTCATGTCCCTCGATATTCCGCTTCCGAACAAGATCTTCGGTCATCCGTGGTTCAACTTCGGTGCAGACAAAATGTCAAAATCCCGCGGCAACGTTGTTTATGCAGACGATCTTGCAAACCGCTTCTCTGTTGACGGCGTAAGATACTACGCTCTCTCAGAAATGCCTTACGCAACAGACGGATCTATATCTTATGAATCGGTTATCAACCGTTACAACACCGACCTTGCAAACAATCTCGGTAACCTCGTTTCCCGTACGGTTGCTATGACAAAGAAATATTTTGACGGTGTGATCCCTGCTCCAAACGGGGACGAAGGTGTTGACGGCGAGCTTAAAGAAGCTTGTGCTGCTGCGGCAAAGAGCTTTACGGAAAACATGGATACATTCCACATTGCTGACGCTTGTGCTGACGTTTTCTCTATGCTCCGCAGAGCTAACAAGTACATTGACGAAACAGCTCCGTGGGTTCTTGCAAAGAACGAAGATGACAAGCCGCGTCTTGCAACAGTTATATACAATCTTCTCGAAACAATCAGAATCGGCGCTGTAATGCTCTCTTCTCTCATTCCTACCACAGCGGAAAACATCTTTACTCAGATCGGCGCTGACGTGAAGGATTACGACTCTATCTTTTCATTCGGCTCTCTTGAGTCCGGAAAGAATGTCGGAGACGCATCTCCTCTGTTCGCAAGAATTGACGAAGCTAAGCTTATGGCTGAGATCGAGGCTGAACGTGAAGCTGCTCAGAAGGCCGCAGAAGCTGCTGCAAAGGCAAGTGAAAAGCCCGAGAAGCCCGAAGGCCTTGCACTTATCGGAATCGAAGATTTTATGAACGTTGAGCTTCGCACCGCGCAGATCCTTGAATGTGAAAAGGTACCGAAGGCAAAGAAGCTTCTCAAGCTCAAGATCGACCTCGGATACGAAGAGCGCACTGTTGTTTCGGGTATTGCAAAATTCTACGAGCCTGACGCACTTATCGGCAAGAAGATAATCGTTGTCGCTAACCTCAAGCCCGCAACCCTTTGCGGAATCGAATCGAATGGTATGATCCTCGCGTCAGGTGAAGAAACTATCCGTGTAGTATTCCTTGATCCCGAGACACCTCTCGGAGAAAGAGTCAGATAATGTTCCTCTTTGATTCCCACGCGCATTACGACGACCATAGATTTGAAGAAGAATTCAACGGCGGCACTCACGGTGCAATAATGAAAGCTCACAGCGAGGGCGTTGCATGGATCGTTAACGTTGGATCAAGCCTTGCATCATCCGAACGTTCGGTTGCGCTTGCTGAAAAATACGATTTTATTTATGCAGCCGTCGGAATTCATCCGTCAGATGCACAGCGTGTTCCCGCAAACGAGATCGACCGTACTCTTTATGAGATCGAAAAAATGGCATCTCACGAAAAGGTGCGCGCGATCGGTGAGATCGGGTTCGATTATCACTGGGACGGAACAGACTACGAAAGACAGGCGTATTTCTTCGATGCACAAATGGAGATCGCTCGTCGTGTCTCTCTCCCTGTTGTTATACACACAAGAGATGCAATGGGTGACACTCTCGATCTGCTGTCCCGCCATCCCGATGTACTCGGAGTTCTTCACAGCTTCAGCGGAAGCGCGGAAACAGCTCGTCAGCTTTCGGCAAAGGGCTGGTATATCTCATTCTCCGGACCTGTAACATACAAAAATGCAAATAAGGTCAAGGAAGCTGCGGTAATCGTTCCCGAAGACAAAATTCTGATCGAAACAGACTCACCGTATCTCCCCCCTGTACCGCACCGCGGAGAAATGAATTATTCGGGATATATAAAGCACACCTGTCAGGCAGTTGCCGATATTCGCGGAAAACAATTTGACGAGATGGCTGAGATCACAACATCTAACGCCAAAAGATTTTTCGCAATAAAATAAAAGAGCTCCGCAGGAATCTCCTGCAAAGCTCAACTTTTCAATTTTTCGTTTATCCCACTCGGGATTATGGAGGATGCAATGGTAATAACTTATGTTATGAATAACAGCCTGTATGTGAATATCACAAATCTCTGTACCAACAGATGTGAGTTCTGCATACGTGATAACGCAAATCGCTCAGAAATGTCCGACTTGCGACTTGAACGTGAGCCAACTCTTCAGGAGATAATCGCAGATGTAACCTCGTATAATCTCAATATGTTTTCTGAAATCGTGTTCTGCGGATTCGGTGAACCGACCTGCCGCCTTTACGATATGCTTGAAACTTGCAAAAAGATCAGAGAAGTATCAACAACTCCGATAAGAGTAGTCACAAACGGTCACGCTTCAATGATACTTACCGAAGATACTGCCCCTGCATTCAAGGGACTTGTTGATACCGTATCGATCAGCCTCAACGCCGCTGATTCTTATACATACATGCAGCTCTGTCATCCCAGATTCGGTGAGGACGCATTCACCGGAGTTGTCAGATTCGCGCGGGAGATCGTAAAGTACGTCCCGAAGGTTGTACTTACCGCAATGAGAGGAACTCTCCCTGAGGGCGATATTGACAGATGCTCTCAGATCGCACAGGATATCGGAGCATCCTTCAGACTTCGTGAACACAACGAATGATCAAATAATGATCGGATGCTTTTTAATAAAGTGATCCGCACTTTCAGAAATGCACAAAGAATAAAGCTCATCCGCCGCATAGCTCATCCTGCATTGACGCTTCGCCGTCTCTGACAGATCTGCCGTGTCGGCGGGTTTTGTTATGATCGGAAGAGAATCCTTTCTTCTTATCTCAGCAAGATATTCTCTTCCCTTTTTGTTTGCCGCAAGAAGAAGAGTAAACTCAGGCTTGTTTTTTCTGTCATTTTCTGAAACACCGAGCATCGAGTGAAGTATCTCTCGTCTCATTCTTGCAAGGGTATATTTTTTTGTCGGAAGCTCTTTTATAAATTCATCTGACGTGCGTGTACTGCGAGCCACAGAATTTGCGTACCTCAGCAGATCGTTCTCCTCGGTATCTTTTACACAGACACGGGAATACGTAAACAATAGCTCGTTATATCTTGCCTCACGGCAGATTTTTCCCTTGCAAGCGCAGAACAGTGCGTATGCATCCTCTGGAATATATTTCTGTGCATCAGTAATGCCTTCTTCAAAAATCAGCCTGCGTATTTCTGTTGCACTTTTAATTTCCTCGAGACGTTTTATCGCGCGGTAATCGGACAGTCCCATCTGCTTCCCGAATCTAATGTATTCCGATGCGAGCTTATCGTTCGCACCAAGCGGTGAGTCTATCCCGAATTTTTCCATAACTGAGTCGAAATTTACCGCACTTCCCTCTCCTCTGTTCTCACTCTCCGCCGAAATAATTGCGTCTGTATATTCGGGAGTACATTTTATTTCTGCAATTCTGTGAAGCTTCCCGATATCGCCGCACTCAGAGCCGAACGAGAGAGACTCCGCACCGACGCCGCAAGCCACAGATACTCCGCCCATCGCAAAATCTTCTGCTCCAGACGAGCACCATGGGAACGGAAGCTCTATTACAAGATCTGCTCCGCACATCAGAGCCGCCTCTGCTCTTGTGTATTTATCAAAAATCGCAGGAGTTGCCCTCTGAGTAAGATTTCCGCTCATCACGGCAATATTTACGCAATCGGTTCTCTCACCCGTACACATACTGTCAAAAACATATTTGTGCCCATTGTGCATTGGGTTTAATTCACAAATTACAGAATTTATTCTCGTCATTATTTATATTATCCTACAAAGTATTTTAAATATCTTGTTTTTTCCCAAGTTTTCATATATAATTATATCCGATATTAAATAAACTGTCAAATATTATTTAACAATTCGGAGGAATTTACTCAAAATGAAAGTATTAGTTGTAAACGCAGGATCCTCTTCTCTCAAGTATCAGCTTTTTGATACTGCAACAGAATCCGTACTCGCTAAAGGTATCTGCGAAAGAATCGGTATTGACGGCCGTATCGAACACAGAAAAGGTGAAGACGGCGAAAAGATCAAGGCTGACTACGCAATGCCTGACCATTCCGTTGCTACTGAAATCGTAATCAAGTATCTCACAGACGCTGAAACAGGTGTTATCTCCGATATGAGCGAGATCGAAGCTGTTGGTCACAGAGTTGTCCACGGTGGTCCTTACTTCTTCCAGTCCGTTCTTCTCACAGACGAAGTTCTCGAAAAGCTCGAGCTCTGCCGTGACTTTGCTCCTCTTCACACAGGTGCTCACATTATGGGTATCAAGGGTTGTCTCGCAGTTATGCCTCAGACTCCTCAGGTTCTCGTATTCGATACAGCTTTCCATCAGACAATGCCTGAGCAGGCTTACACATACGGTATTTCTTATGAAATGGCTGAAAAGTACCACATCCGCCGCTACGGTGCTCACGGTACATCTCACAGATACGTTTCCAGAGAAATGGCTAAGCTTCTTGACAAGCCCGTTGAAGAAACAAAGATCGTAACCTGTCACATCGGTAACGGTTCTTCTATCTCCGCTGTAAAGGGCGGCAAGTGCGTTGACACATCTATGGGTCTCACCCCCCTTGAAGGTGTTATGATGGGTACACGCTGCGGTTCTATCGACCCTGCAATCGTTCCCTTCCTTATGGAAAGAGAAGGCTGGACTCCCGCTGAAGCTGACAATTATATGAACAAGAAGTGTGGTTTCCTTGGCGTTTCCGGTATTTCCTCTGACAGCCGCGATATCGAAGCTGCTATTCTCCAGGGTGACAAGAGAGCTTATGCTGCTGCTTCCACTCTCGCATACCAGATCAAGAAGTACATCGGTTCTTATGCTGCAGCAATGAACGGCCTTGATGCTGTTGTATTCACAGCAGGTATGGGCGAAAACAACACTGAACTTCGTGAAAGAGTTTGTGCTGATATGGAATTCTACGGAATCAAGCTCGACAACGAGCTCAACGCAAAGATCCACCACCAGGGTGACACAGTTGAGATCTCCACTCCCGACTCCAAGGTTAAAGTTTACGTTCTCCCCACAAACGAAGAACTTATGATCGCTTCCGATACAGAAGATATCGTAAAGGCTCTTTAATCAAAACTGACAAAAAACAAAAGCTGTTTGCTCCGCAAGGAACAGACAGCTTTTTTTGTTTTTTGATTGTTATGCGAACAAAGATTTGATAATATCGGGAAGTGCCGATGATTTATCAACTTTGACGAAGTCAATGTCCGAGGTGTACACCACTTCGTCGTTCCCGCCTTTTCCGTAATCGTCACCGAAATACAAAATGTCATCGTGTGAATATCCCTCTTCACCACAGAAAAGATCAAGCGCATAATACTTGTTATACGGCTTCGGAACCATGTCAAATGACGATGATCCTGCAATAAATACCGTATACTCAGGGAACATTTCTCGTACGGCATCATACATAACCCGTCTTTTCGCTCTGTCAGGGTCAAAGCTGAGCTTATCGTTGATCGACGCTTTTGTTCCAAGAAGAGGAAAAATTACGCATCCCGTCGAATGAATATCCATAGAATCGCCGGCGTACTCGGCAAATCCGAATTCTTCGCGAAGTAAATCTATTCTTTTTCTGACGGGAACTATATCACACGGAATGAGCTGGTCCCGTATTACATCAATTCCGCCTTTATTTTCGTTATAAACTGCGTACTGGAGTCCATAATTTCCGATAATATCAACAGGATATTCCCTGAGCTGAGTAAATATCCTGCTCACCCGACCAGCTCCGGTAATAATTATCTTTTTACCGTGCGCTCTGACGATATCGAGTGCCGAAAGATTCTCGTCTGTGATCCATGTGCGCGGCGCAGTAAGAGTCCCGTCAAGATCAAACGAGAATACTTTTTTATTTTCCACATCAATGTTTCTATTAGTGATATCCATGGTTATCGCTCCCAATACGTGTTTTGCCTATTTATTTTTGCTTCATTTTGAGGATGCGTTCCTCGTCCGGTGTGACGTAAGCCGTCCAGTTTGTTGTGTAGGTCACAAATCCGGGCTTTGCACCCGCTGGTTTCTTCACTTTTGCGACCTTGGTGTAGTCAACAGGGATCATAACCCCGCCTTTTGCTTTTGAATTATACGCCGCTATCTCAGCCGCTTCGGTAAATGCTCTCTCGAGAGGCTCATCCTCTCCGTCCTTACACTCAAGAACAACGTGTGATCCGGGTTGATTTTTGACGTGGAACCACCAATCCGCACGGCTCGCAAGCTTAGTTGTAAGATGGTCGTTAGCAATATTATTTCGTCCGCAGAGAACCGTATATCCGTCGGACGTGATATATTTGGCGATACTCGGCTGATTGTTCTTCTTTTCGGTGTAATTATTCATTTTAGAGGCATATCCGCTGCTGTAAAGCTCAGCTCTGATCTCACCAAGCTCACGCTCACCCTCAGCTCTTGAAAGCGCATCAAGAACGGTATAAACATACTGAAGTTCAGCCTCTGCAAGCTCGATCTGCTCTGTCAGATGTATCCGTGCCGCCTTAGATTTGTTGTATTTTTTATAATAAACCTGTGCGTTTGCGGACGGGGAGAGACGCTTATCAAGAGGAATTGTTACATCCTCGCACTCATCACTCCAATAATTCTGGAGAGTACATTCGCTCATCCCACGGTTGAGGCGGTAGATATTCGCCGTAATAAGATCTCCCCACAGCTTGAATTTCTCACCGTTGTCGCAGTCTGCAAGCTCATCACGCTGTAGATTTATCTTTTTGATAATGCGGTTTTCGGCATTCGTCAGCAGCTTAAAAATGTCTGCTGCTTTTTTGTGAAGTCTCTCTTCACGGCTTCTCTCACCGAAATAAACGTCGATAAGTTTTCCAAATGATGAAACCTCTTCAACCGATGCCGATTGTCCGTATTGTCGTATATCGCAGAAAGCGTATTCGATCGGAATACCGTCGCTGTTTTTTACGACAACGGGTTTCCCGTCGATATTTCTTATCCGCTCGATCATCTCGAAAAACTTCCCTGTCAGATCTCTTGCGGATTCGCTCAGTGTGGCATCAACTCTTTCCGCCGCTCTGTAAACGATCTCTCTTGCGATAAGCGGAGAGATTCCCGCAAAATTTGACATTATGAATTTTTCGGCGCTTTTGTCACCTTCAGATGATGCCGCCAGAGACTTAAAAAATCTCTCATCGACCTCAGGCGCCAGCGGATCATACTTATCCTGCTTCGGCGGAAGCTCATATTTCATACCCGAGATGACCTGTCTCTTCTCACTCGTTGAAAAATCAATGGTTTTGAGAACACCGATGATTTTGTCTTCAGCATTTGTAATTATGATATTCGAAAAACGTCCCATCAGCTCGCAGATGACGTGTTTTTTTGTTGCAAATCCAAGCTCATCGTGAGTGTCGAACGTCAATCGTGTCGCTCTCTCAAATCCAAGCTGCTCAGCTCCCGAGAATCTTGCGCCCTGAAAATGCTTTCTGAGCATCATACAGAACATCGGCGGAGTAGCAGGGTTCTCTGTTTTGATCCCTGTAAGATTCATTCTTGATCCATTTCCGCCTGCTGATATATCGAGCCTGTGTTCCTCACCGCCGCATCTGATAACGAAAACCGCTTCATCACGCGACGGCTGATAAATTTTGTCTACTTTTCCGCCTGTCAGCTTATCGTTAAGTTCAGCAACTACAAAGCGGAGCATACCGGCATCAAACGCCATTTATTTTACCTCTTGTTGTTTCAAATAGTTTCCTCGTCCGCATCGTCTTCCATCTTGTAGCACACAAACGGAAGTGTCTTGCTCACAAGTGCAAGTCCAGCCGCCTCTGCAGTCCTGATTGATGCGATATTCTCGTCAGCACAAATGTATTTTGCACATTTGCCGAGCTTTGCGTAATAGTCAGCGATAGCCGCTGTACAAGACGAGCCATATCCACGGCGACAGTACTCTTCCTCACATTCAACTGTGAGTTCAATAAGTCCGTCATCTCCCGAAATATCGTTAATTCCGGCATAGCATACGATTTTTCCGTCGATCTTTATCACAGCCATTCTGTCGAGTATATCATCGGGATCAAGCTCAAACTCATCGAGCGGAAGATCATCCCAAATCTCACCTGAGAGGTTGTCAATGATCTCGCACTCGGGCAGAATTTTTGATCGGTCAATATTTGTCGAGCGGAATTCAAAATGCACGCGATCCAGCGAATACGATGTATCGTACCCCATTTCATTCATGATCGGGCTGATCTTCTCTCTGAGAAAATTCCTTGCTTCGGAAGAGAATGGATCGGACGCGAATGATCTTTCAAATTCCTCTGCAATTTCCACGCAGAATGAATATGAAGTGATCGTCAGCTCACCGCTTTTTTCGTCACGAACGATCTCAAGCGGAAGAGCTATGTGATATCCTGTGGAAAGTATTTCCTTTTCAAATTCAAAATCTTCTCTTTTAACCATATTGTCTCCGTATTCATTCCGCAACAGTTCCGCCGGATACAACAAAATACACATCGGTAAATCTTGTATCGAGTCTTTCGCGGCTATCCTTCACGCTTTTATCAGCTATCACTGAGTAATAATCGTAAAAGCTCTCAAACTTTTTGTTATTGACAAAGTAGACAGCACCGTCCTCTGCAAAAGGAAAGCTTATATTTTCGAGTGTTTTGTCAGAGTTTTCTGTATCCGAATACCTATTTTTCGTATCAGAATAATAAGTATTTATAAAAATGATCTTTTTATCAGGATGAAGAAGTGCGAATTCCTCCTTGAAATCTGAATGAGGAGAGAGCTCATCTGAATCGACAACACACAGCGCGCTTCTGTCTATATTTGATACAACATACGAGAGTCTTCCTGCCAATTTCTCACTGGCAAGAGAAGCTCGTCCTGCTGCATACGATGATATCTCAAATTGTCTGAGCGGCGGCATCGCACGATTAACAAAAAACAGATCTGAAATATACCCGATATATGAATCCGTCATTCCTTCGGTGTCCCCAAGCTTCTCAAGAAGCTCGTTATATGTTCTCTCATCCTCTTCCTCAAGCACATCTGAAACAACACGTCCCTGAGATGTGGAAAGATTAAGTACAACGTCGGAAATATTGTTGTACTGCTTCACAAATCTTGTGAAGTGTCCGAGAATATCGTAGCTCTGTTCTATGTCGAAGTCTACTCCGACAACAATATAGTCAGCTGATGCCACCTCAGCTCTGATATCGTAATACACAGCGTAAACATTACTGTCGGGGGCGAATTTTTCCGAACCTGTTCTTGAGACTATCGGATAGATAAGCTCAAGCCCGAACGGTGTCAGAAACAAAACTGCAGCCAACTGCATTACAAGTGCCGCGATTACAAACCCAATGATTAGTTTTATACGTTTTTTCATACAGCTTCCTTATCGCAAATCAAAATGAATATGTTTTACAAGATTAAGATGCTTATTTAATATTTTAACTTATTGACTGTATAAATGTCAATGTTTTTTTATTAATTCTTTCCTTAAATAAGATTCTTGCGTTTTTTCAGAAGTAAAAATCTGACTTTTTTGCATAAATTTCCCGCAGGACACGGTTTAATAATCAGTATAGTTATAAAAAGTTACAAATATTAATAATCTCTTGTGGAAATCACGATCAAGTTGTGATATAATAGACTATGTATAATCT
>SVUC01000020.1 GCA_015063455.1 Oscillospiraceae bacterium | reverse complement strand
AACATTGGATACCATTATAATTGATACAAACGCAAAGGATGTGGCTGTGATTGCCAATGAGATTAAGCAGTTGTAATACTGACAAATTCCAATTTATCGAATAGAATACCCCGACAGACTTTTTTATCTGTTGGGGTTAATTATTTGGCTACTGCGTCGCAATTATGTCTTTTTGGACCGTCGAGGACGCCGGTCCCTACAAGGAGAAATCAAACTTCCTTATGAGAACCAGCCTTTAGCCTCGGTATTTTTATTCTGTATTAGAGACAGTTTGTTAAATTTCGTTTTCCGTTCTTTTGATCATATCGTCTTGGAAATCGGGCTGAAGTTCAACGAATTTTGCGGAAAAGCCACCCACACGAACTATAAGATGATCCCATTTTTCAGGTTCTTTTTGTGCAGCGCGCAGCTCTTCAAGACTGACGACAGATGGCTGCACTTGCATTCCGCCCATACTGAAATATGCGCGAATCAGATCTGCGAGTTTTTTTACATTTTCTCCCTGCACGCTTTTTGGAGCAAACTTAACAGATAGCGCTAAAGGTCCGTGGACCTTGTCCATAGGTAATTTTGCCATACTCAAGAGGACAGATGTGATTCCATTCTTATCCATACCTTGAGATGGGCCGGCACAGTCCGCAAGAGGCTCACCGTTTTTTCTGCCGTTTGGGGTTGCGCCTGTGATCTCACCATATGTAACAGCCCCTGACCAACCGATAATGTCAATGCCCCAGTGACCGCCAAAGTATGTATTTCTCGCAAACAGATCATCGTTCAGGAATGTAACCAACCGAACCATAAGTGCATCTGCTTCGTCATCGTTATTACCAAACTTGGGGGCATCAAGACAAGCTCTGTGCAGAGCTTCGTTTTCAACCCAGTTTTTGTCAAGTGCATCAACCAATTTCTCAAGCGTGCAAAGCTTCTTTTCATAAACAACAACGCGGATTGCTGTCAAAGAGTCTGCCAATGTAGTTAAACCTAACGCGTCCACCATACCGTCGTGGTATTTCGCGCCGCCGCGACGGAAATCCACACCGCTTTCGAGGCAGTTATGGATCATTGCAGAGCGCAGAGGATCAGACATATATTTTGAACACCACTCTTTTTCAGCGCAGCTTGCAGAAATAAAAAGATCTAAAAGATGAGAGAGCTGACGGAAAACAGCCGATTCTAATTTTTCATAAGTATCAAATGACTGAGGAGAACCCAAATCAAGACCGACAACGCCGTTGCTTAGCTCGTCCTTGCCCTGATGCAGTGTAATAGTCAACGTTTTTGCGGTGTTAAAAACTATATCCTCGTATCCGCCGTAAGCGCATCCTGCAGGAGTTACCTGACCGCATCCGCAGAAGGTGTAGTCGAGGGCATCTTCGGGTGAGGTTCCGCGTCTTTTCATTGAAGGAAGAACAACTTCATCATTGACGAAAGTCGGGAACGTAACTCCTTCCGATGAAGAAACAACCGCAGCCATAAAAAGATCATCGGGAGTTCCTTTATGGACACGCAGCGATGTTCTGGGAGAGAGTAAACGGAGACGGGAAATTGATGAAAGACACATCCATGTCATACGGTTGGTAGCATCCTCGCC
Source organism: Oscillospiraceae bacterium (assembly GCA_015063455.1). Classification (GTDB taxonomy): domain Bacteria; phylum Bacillota; class Clostridia; order Oscillospirales; family CAG-272; genus UMGS1696. The sequence continues at coordinate 23,090 of SVUC01000020.1, read as the reverse complement.
TGTGGGAGTCTGCCCGCCGATTGTGGATCCGTATGCAATATGTTTTGCCATTTTGCAGTACAGACAGTCGGTGATTTCCTGAGCGTCTTCTTCGGTCAGTGTTCCGCGTTCGAGATCTTTTTTCAGAGCAGGGAATAAATATTGGTCAATTCTACCTGGAGAATCGTGTCCGTTCAGATAAAATACAAACCAGAAGAACTGGCACGCCTGCCAAAAGCTGTCCGGAGCATTACCGTCTGCTAAATAGTGACAGTTCTCAGCTATTTTTTTGCATTCGGCAGCACGTTCTGGATTCGTATCACGAATGAGTTTCGCTTCTTCATCATACGCATTTGCGTGAGCGCGGATATATCCGCTTACTCCGTCAAGGTTGATAAGTACAGCCTCGTACCACTCATCAGACTGCGGATTTTGTTTGCGATATTCTTTCACCAATGTGCGAACACCGTTGATTCCGTTTTTGAGGAAGACGCTGTAATCGAGAGATGAGTGTACAGCCTTTGTAGTGATGGCGACAGTACTTCGATAGTTGTGATGAAGCCTGGGAACTTGCTCTCTTTCGCTTAAATACTTTTCCCAGTATGATAAAATTTCATTTCCGCGCGGATTTTGTTCAGCCAAAGAAGGCTGCAGTACAAAGTCCCAACTGAATACGCCTGTTGGGTATGTGATGATAGCTTGTGGTAATATTTCTCCGATAATCAACTGATGTTCTTCAAATTGCGGACGAACTGAGGCGCGCCACGCATTTTGTGCAAGTGCAAGACGTATATCAAAGTTTTTGCCTTCATTTGAGATCCAAGTATCGTGAAACGGCTCTTCATTGTTGTATATTGACTGCAGTTTCTTAGGCTTTGGTAAACCTTCGATGACGGTTTGCGTTTTGTTGATTTGATCCAAAATTTTTTGAACTCTGTCTGTTATTGCAAATATTTTCATAGGGCTCCTGTTTAGTAAATGTCAGAATAATAAAATTTATTCTCTGTAATTTTTATTATATTCTTTTTTTGTGAAAATTGCAATACTTACAGAAAAAAGGAGTTGTCAAATGGTATGCAACAACTCCTTTTTTTGCCAATAATTAAGTTTTACAATTTGTGGAAAAACTTTCTCAGCCTGCGATGTCTTCGTCGGTGAGGAGGGTGAAGCCGTATCTCTTGAGAAGTTTTTCTGTAAGCTCGTTGTTTTCAACGCGGAGAACGACGTAAGCCTTTCCTGCGATAGAGGATACGAATGCATAGAGATAGTCAACGCTGATGTTTTCGGATGCGATAACATCGAGAAGCTCGTTAAGACCGCCCTTTGTATCGGGAATCTGCACGCCTACAACTTCTGTTACGTTTACGATCTTGTTTTCTGCGGAGAGCGCTGCTGCAGCTTTCTTTGGATCGCACACGATGAGACGGAGAACACCGTAGCTCTGTGTGTCTGCGATACTGAATGCGCTGATGTCGATATCCGCATCTCTGAGGATCTTTGTGATTTCGAATAATGAACCGTTTTTGTTTTCTGCAAATACTGATAACTGCTTAACTGACATTGTAGTTACCTCCGTCGGTTTAATTTTGTTATTTTATTTTTATTAACGCAATGATTTTGGGAAGATCAATAAAGCTTTCTTGTGTCGATAACGCGAACAGCTTTACCTTCACTTCTGATGATAGACTTGGGTTCTACGATAGAAACCTTAGCCGCGATTCCGAGCATAGACTTGAGGGCTTCAGCGATCTCAGCTTCACGAATACCGATCGAGTTGATCGTGTCGGAGAAGAGCTCGGGTGTCATTTCAACCTTAACTTCAAGGCTGTCTGTTGTTCCTGCACGGTCTACGAGGATCTGATAGTTAGATGTAAGACCTTTTGCGAGGAGAACTTCTTCGATCTGGGACGGGAATACGTTTACACCGCGGATGATGAGCATATCGTCACTGCGTCCCATAGGCTTGGACATCTTAACGAATGTTCTGCCGCAGGAGCACTTGTCACGTCTGAGAACCGCGATATCTTTTGTGCGGTAACGGAGAAGCGGGAATGCTTTCTTTGTGATACTTGTGAATACGATCTCGCCGCGTGTTCCCTCGGGAAGAACCTTACCTGTTTCGGGGTCGATAGTTTCGGCGATGAAGTGGTCCTCGTTGATGTGCATACCTGTCTGTTCTTCACATTCGAAGGATACACCGGGGCCGGAGAGCTCGGTAAGACCGTAGATGTCGTAAGCCTTGATTCCGAGACGTTTCTCAAGATCGTGGCGCATTTCTTCTGTCCACGCTTCAGCGCCGAAGATACCTGCCTTGAGCTTGATCTTATCTCTGAGTCCTTTTTCCTCGATAGATTCAGCGAGGTATGCAGCATAAGAAGGTGTGCAGCAGAGAATTGTCGCACCGAGGTCGGTCATAAACTGAAGCTGACGCTCTGTATTACCTGATGACATCGGGAGAGTGAGGCATCCTACCTTGTGAGATCCGCCGTTGAGCCCGGGACCGCCTGTGAAAAGACCGTAACCGTAGCATACCTGGCATACGTCATCCTTTGTTCCGCCTACAGCAACGATAGCGCGCGCACAGCAGTCTTCCCAAAGCTCGATGTCTTCCTGTGTGTAGAACGCAACAACGCGCTTACCGGTAGTACCGCTTGTAGACTGAATTCTTGTGCATTCGGAGAGAGGCGCGGACATAAGTCCGTAAGGATATGCTTCTCTGAGGTCATCCTTTGTGATAAACGGGAGCTTCCACAGATCGTCGCGGGACTGAATATCACCGGGCTCAACACCGTGAGCCTTCATTTTGTTTCTGTAATACTCGTTGTTGTTCCAAACGTGGTTTACGGTTTTAACAAGACGTTCATCCTGCCAAGCACGGATTTGCTCCTGTGAAGCAGTCTCGATTTCCTTTTGATAATAGTTTGCCATAGTAGTAGACCTTTCTCTTTGAGAAAATATAAAAATTTATACATATATTTAATCACGAAATACCCGTTATGTCAAGTAATTTGTGAATAATAATTTGTAAATTATGAATATTTCTGATACTTAACTGCATTTCAAAGGGTAAATCCGATAAAATATACGAGCAAAATCGGCGATTATTCTTCATTTTGCCGACGGATCATAATACCCTTCATATATTCCGACTCGTTGTGAGTTTTGTATATGAGAGACTTTTCTTCCTCAGTACAGCCGATCAGAATTTTGATCTCGGAATCCTTTTTCATCATATCGACGGTGCAGATCACGGCGTCAATTTTTCGCTCAGCAGATCCTACCCACACGTCGATCCCGCCGCCGTCCATTGATGCGGTGTTTTTGAGATATCCGTAATCTACGGGATAAATAAAGCCCGGATATCTCGGGTGTGCTGTCCCGCGAGGTCTGTCGATCACTATATCGGAGTCTTTGACGAGTCGATCGAGCAATGCCCAAAAATCACTATCGAACTGATTCATACGGTATCTCCGCTAAATTAAGTTTTTCTGATTTAATTATAACAAAAAAACAGCGGAGATGCAACAACTCCGCTGAAATATGGATCATATTTTGTCACTTTATCTGAAGGGTTCAAATGAACAGGGACGAGACAAGACTCACAAGAACACACATCGAGTACCCGATTATTGTCGGGAGAGCTGCCGAGATGACGGTGTATTTCATAGATCCCGTCTCTTTTTTTATTGTCAGCAGCGTGGTCAGACAAGGGAAGTGGAACAGCGTGAAGATTATCACACATACAGCGGTTACTGTATTCCACCCCATTTGCAGAAATGCGGAAGTTATGTCAGACGTGAACTCAAGAAATCCTGCGCCCCCGTCTCCGACTCCTGCGAGTGCGAGAGGGAGTGCTAGTTCAGCGGCGGGGGCTGCCATAATAAATGCGAGAAGGAGCCGACCGTCCATTCCCGCAAATCTGCCTATCGGATCGAGCAATGACACGAGGTGTGAGTAAATGCTCTCGCCTCCGATATTTGTGGTCATTGTGAGCCACAGGACAAGACCTGCGGGGGCTGAGACGGAGACTGCGCGGCCGAGCACGAATATCGTTCTGTCAAATACGGAACGGACGATAACACGCCAGATCTGAGGTACTCTGTAAGGCGGGAGCTCGAGGGTGAATGACGAGTTCTCACCTTTGAGTATTGTTGACGAGAGAAATTTCGATGCAAGGAGAGTGACCGCGATGCAGACAAAAAAGATCAATACCATTGCGGCGGACGCGGACACGGAGGACAGCCCCATGCACGACAGCATTGCGATTATCATAGGAAATCTTCCGTTGCACGGTACGAGGGAGTTTGTTATCACGGCGATCAGACGCTCACGAGGAGAGTCAATAATACGGCATCCGACGACTCCTGCGGAGTTGCAGCCAAGTCCCATAAGCATGGTGAGAGATTGTTTTCCGCAAGATCCGCAGCAGGCGAAGCATCTGTCGAGGTTGAACGCCACTCTGGGAAGGAAGCCGAGATCTTCAAGCAGGGTGAAAAGAGGGAAGAATATCGCCATAGGCGGAAGCATTACGGCGATCACACGAAAAACCGTCGCTATGATCCCGTCAAATATCGCACCGTAGAAAAAATCGGGCAAGTGCGGGCGGAAAAACGTATTCAAATTCAATGAGATGAAGTCGAGGAACATCTCAAGATATTCCGAAATGTATGACGAGAGGGAGAGCGTCAGATAAAAAACGACCGCGACCAGCGCGAGCATGATCGGGATCCCGCTTACTTTTGAAGAGAGTATCTTGTCGATCTTTCTGTCGGCGGCGGTGGGATCGGGTGGAGATGTGACCGACAGACTTGCGGCATTTTTTGGGTCAAATTTCTTTGGAGAGGGAACTTCATCTGCTGTACTGATCGATACGATTGCATCTTTAAGCTCGCAGAGCCCGATACCTCTCCGGGCCGCGCACAGAACAACGGGACATCCCGTTTCTCTCTCGAGCACTTGTTTGTCGATCGAGATACCCTTTTTCTTTGCCTCATCAATCAGATTCACACAAATAATCACCCTCGGGCAAATGTCGTAGATCTGTCTCACGAGAATAAGATTACGCGAGAGAACGGTGGCATCGCAGACACATACAGCACAGTCGATCTCTCCGTTTGCAAGGAAATCCGCTGCCTCTTTTTCCTCTGGTGAGTGCGCACTGAGCGAGTATTGTCCGGGAAGATCGATCAGCGTAACCTCGAATTCTCCCCCGTCTTTTTGGTGAGAAAAGTGACCCTCGGCGCATCCGACGGTTTTTCCCGCCCAGTTCCCCGTGTGTTGTCTCATTCCCGTGAGGGAGTTGAACACCGTACTTTTTCCGACATTCGGATTTCCGCACAGCGCGGCTCTGATCTTATCTCGCATCTGATCTGACACCTCCTCGTATCTTGCTCTCTGCCGCCGATATCTCGGTGAGCGCTTCTGCGTCTTCATCCGGTACTGCCGTTACCGTGACACATTTTCCGTCCGCTTTTCTGAGTGCAATAACGCTTCCGCGTATCAGATATGCGAGAGGATCGCCGAGCATACTTGCGTTTGTGCATTTCACGGTCTCACCCGATGTGAAGCCGATGTCGCATAGCCTTTTCTCAATATTTCGCCCGAGATCACAGCACTGTACGATCACTGCAGATTCTCCCACCTTCATCTCACTTAGATATTTTGTGTTTTCTTTGATATTTTCCGATGTTTTCATATTTTCTCCGTATTTCTTATGAAGTAATTTTTCTTGTACCGACGGCATATATTTGCGTAAGAACAACTTTGTTATCCCGTTTTAAGTATATGTGATACGGAGAGGATGTGACACATTTGGTAGAGATCACTTACGGAAAGGACAAAAATGCAAAAAGTGAGAAGATGTACACAGATGCAGGTTATGCGGAGAAAATGAAAAAAAGCGGTAATATGACACCTGCGGCGGAGGACTATCTTGAAATGATCTACCGTCTTTCGAGGGATGGCGAGGAGATGAAGCCTGTGCGGATATGTGATCTTGCATCTCATCTGCACGTATCTCCGTCATCGGCGTCACGAATGGCGCAGTCGATGGCAGTTTGGGGATATATAGATTTCCGAAGATACGGATACATCACGGTTACAAAAAAAGGATGCGAGATGGGAGAATATCTGATCAGGCGGCACAGGATCGTTCTCGATTTTCTCACCTGGCTACGTGGTGGCGGGGACGTTCTCACCGAAACGGAGAGAATAGAGCACTATCTCTCACCCGAGACGGTGCAGGCAATGGAAGAAAAAATAAAAAAATGATCCCGCAGCGAATACATGGCGTAGGAAAATCATAGAAATGTAATGTGAAAATCTACTTAATGAAAACGACAGAGGAGAGAATATGAATAACACACTGTATGTCAAACGCTTTGAGAGCGTGATAGGTATGGATGTTACAGAGGATTTTTTACTTCCCGATTATCAGCCCGAGGTACGCCGTGTCATCGGGGTAAAGTCGTCGGTCTCGATTGACGGAAAGTATTTGTCGGGGGATGAGCTTGAAGCGGACGGCGGAGTAACATATACTCTGCTTTATATCGGCGGAGACGGGGCTATCACACAGTCATCTCACACGTCATCGTTCACGGGACATATCCCACTCGGAAGTGACGGAGATGACAGATATTCCGCGTCTGATCTCATTATGTCGTGCAGCGCGGATAATGTGACCTGCCGTGTTACCGCCCCCCGAAAGATCACCCTGTCATCGAAGGTCAGACTCGGGCTGATGTCGCAGAAGCCGCAGAATGTGTCTCTCAATACTGACATCACTTCGGTGAGACGCAAAACGGAGAAATTTACGACCGCGTCGCTGTGCGAGCTGAGACAGACCGGCGAGATATCGGGTGAGATCAGAGAACGCGAGGGAGTAGAGATCATTTTTGCCGCAGGAGATATCTGTATATCTGACGTGAGGATAGACAAAAATTCATCAAACAAAGCGGTCGTCAAAGGGGAGGGATACATTACCGTTTTGATGTTTGACTCCGACAACGGGTATTTCAACGTGAAGGGAAGAGCGCCTCTTGAGGAGGAGATCATTCTTCCCGATATGGCGGCAGATGCAACATGCAGGGCGGCTGTTTTCCCAAGCGTTGTTATGATAGAGGTCGGGGTAAGTGATGACGGTGTTGTGAGCTGGAAAATGGAATATGATCTTGATATTGACGTGATGAAATGCACAGAGTGTGAGATCACAACAGACGCATATCTTCCCGAGTCTGAGGAAAAGCTCACGATGAACGGATATTCCGCATACACACCGGGTGGGATGATAAACGGACGTCTTACGACTTCAGCGAATATGAAGATTGGGGCAGATTCGTCGTACATTTGCTCGTGGGGAAGCGGAAGTATTGACAGATGCGAGATTCGAGAGGGAAGAATGACACTCGGCGGATCCGCTAAGATCAGCGTAGTCAAGAGCTGTGATGGGGATGTGACGATCGATGATGTGACGATCCCGATACGGTATGAGTGCGAAGCTATGGCGGGGGCTGAGAATTCTGACGGTGCACTAAAAAGAACAAAAGTCGGCGTGACCGATATAAATGTGAGAAAAGACGGTGACACACTTGGTATCACGGCGGAGCTTGCACTATCTGCAGCGGTATTGTCTGAGAAAAATACTGTTTGTGCAACGCAGATCGAAGCAATTTCCGAGTCCGCTTCCACATCAAAGAAAAATATGGTAAGAGTATACGTTCCCGACGTTGATGAGACGCCGTGGGATGTGGAGAAAAAATTCAGACTCGGAAAAGAAGCGAAACTTGAGGGCGAGGTTTATATTATCTGAGCGAACAAAAAACGGGGAAATCGTACGATTTCCCCGTTTGGCAAATATTTGATTAGTTGTTTGTGTAGTTGTCGAAGTAGCCCTGAACGAGAACTACGGGTGTACCCTTGTCACCTGAACCAGATGTGAGGTCGCAGAGAGAACCGATGAGGTCGGTGAGCTGACGGGGTGTTGTACCCTGAGAAGCCATATTACCGACGAGGTTGTCAGCTTTTTTGCGGATGCTTTCGGAGATCGCATTTTTGAGTGCTTCACCGGAAAGATCAGCATAATCGTTGTCTGCGAGATACTTGAGCTTCAGCTCTGTGGGAGTACCGATGAGTCCGTCTGTGTGTGCGGGAGATACTACCGGGTCTGCAAGCTCCCAGATCTTACCCTGAGGATCCTTGAACGCGCCGTCACCGTATACCATAACTTCAACGTGCTTTCCTGTTCTGTCAAGTATACGCTTCTGAATATCGAGGACAAGATCCTGACACTCTCTCGGGAAGAGCTTTACTTTGTCTTCGGTAGACTTGTTAGATCCGAGAAGACCGTATTTTGCGTTGTAACCGGAGTTGTTGATCGGGGCATTCATTATGTCGTCAAGACCGCATACGATCTTCGCACCTGCAGCCTTGAGGAGTCTCTTTGTTCTTGCGCGAGTGTGAACGTCGCAGGTGAGAACCTTGTCTGTGTAGCTAAGAATGGCTTTCGGCTGATTTGCGAATATGATCTCAACTTCAGCACCCATTTCACGAATGAGGTCTCCGTAATATGCAACATAGTCAACGCCTGTGAAGGGATGCTTGTTTTCGCCAAAGAGCTCACGGTATTTTTCGAGAGAAAGAACGTCAGTGTAAGGATCGACTCCTGCTTCGTCAAGCTTGTCGATAGAAACGAGCTCGTTACCTACTTCGTCAGAAGGATAACTGAGCATAAGAACTACCTTCTTTGCACCCTTTGCGATACCGCGAAGACAGATCGCGAAACGGTTTCGGGAGAGGATCGGAAAGATGACCCCGATTGTTTCTCCGCCGAGCTTGTTCTTTACATCTTCTGCAATGTCATCGGTGGAGCAGTAGTTTCCCTGTGCGCGAGCTACGATAGATTCGGTGATAGAGATCACATCTCGGTCACGGATGGAAAATCCTTCATATTCTGCGGCTTCAAGAACACTTGTACTTACGATTTCGGTGAGGTCGTCTCCTTCGCGTATAATAGGGCAGCGGATTCCGCGTGAGACTGTGCCGACTCTGCGTTCTTTGGTATTCATAAATAAATTCCTTTCGGATCTGTAGGTTAATTATTTCACAACCTATATTATAACTTATTTTGTGCTTATTTTCAAGGTTTTTGTTTTAATTTCTACAGGTATTTTTAAAGGTTTGTGGATTTGAATAAAAATCAGTCTTTATTGAATCTAATTATCAATAAGAGTAACAATAGAAAAACAGCCCTGTTATAAAGGACTGTTTTTTCAATTGATATGATTTCGTTAGGTTTAATAAATGTATGAAGTAAATTACTTACCGAGTACGGCTGCGCCGATGATACCTGCATCGTTTCCGAGCTGTGCGATCTTTATCTGAGTTCTGGGTGTACCCTGACGGGAGTAAACCTCAGACCAAACCTTTTCTCCGAGAGGCTTTGTGAGGTATTCACCTTCATTGCATACTCCGCCGCCGATAGAAAGGATATTCGGCTGGAAGATGTTGATAATGTTTGCGATACCGCAAGCGAGGTAGCTGATGTATTCGTCAACTACTTCCGCTGCAAGCTCGTCTCCCTGCTTCATAGCAGTGAAGGCTGTTCTTGCAGATACCTTTGCGAGATCTCCGCCGATCATATCTTCCATAGAAGTCTTTCTTCCTGCTGCGCGAGCTTCAAGAATACGATCCTTTGTGATGTTTACAAGACCTGTTGCAGAAGAATAAGCTTCCCAGCATCCCTTTCTGCCGCAAGAGCAGGGACGTCCGTCTTTTTCGATAACGATGTGACCAAGCTCAGCTCCTGCGAAGTTGAAACCGGAGTAAACCTTACCGTCGATGATAACACCGCCGCCAACACCTGTGCCGAGAGTGATCATAACGGAAATGGGAGAACCTGCTGCAACACCTGCGATAGCTTCAGCCTTAGCAGCAGCATTTGCGTCGTTTTCGATGTAAACGGGCTTGTTTTCCATAAGAGCGGAGAGTTTTGCGGAGATGGGGTAGTTCAGGAAGGGGATATTGTTAGCGTATTCGATGATACCGGAGCTGCTGTTAGCTGTACCGGGAGTAGCTACGCCAATATATTCAATCTCGTCGATAGTAATGCCAAGCTCAGACATAAGCTTCTTTGAGAGGATAGCCATATCTTCAACGATCGCGTCAGCACCTCTTTCGGGCTTAGTAGGTGTGCTTCCTTTTTTAACGATCTCATATTTGTCGTTAACGATACCGATTGCAATATTTGTTCCGCCTAAATCAACACCAATGTAGTACATATTATAAACCTGCCTTAATTCTTTTATTTGAACGATCGTTTTCAGTCGCTCTACTGCATATATTATATATGAATAAATATATCTTTGTCAATACTGAAGAGGCAAAAAAATGAATTTATTTCATATATTTGGGGACCTGAAGTAAGCTGATCCGAGAGTGAAATGCGAGATTTGTAAAACAGGCATTGATGAGCGAAGGAGTAGCTGTGAAAACGTCGATTTTTCGCGGAAACAGCGGAAATTTGTCAAATTTCGAGTATTTTTCCATAAATTGTAAAATATTTTGAAAGTTTGTTGAATTTGTCTATATGTAGAAAAAATGGTCAGATTTTTGTGCAACTTTGCCAATGAAAATTTCGGCATATTACCTACTTGGGATAGATGTAGAATGATGCGTTGAACATTTGTGGTAAATTTAATTTACTCATTCTACAATTGTTCATAAAACACAAAGAATTATAACAAAAAATAAACACAAAACGCACAAAGAAATTACAGATAATAAACATAAAAGGTAATGTGTGTTTACTTGTTGTGACTTGTAATGGCGGTAGAAAAAGCTGTAAAATGCGAAAAATTATTATTTAGGAGGCAAAAAATGAGTTTTGAAGAAAATTGACGGGGAATAACTACGTTAGTCGGGTGTTCTCACTGCTTGACATTTTTGTGTATTTATGTTATTATAATTGCACATAAGTATCGGGAGAGGTATCTCTATACGCTCCCGAGAGGTTTTTCGGTATGTTTTGATCAAAAAATCTCATTAAAATATATGTATTCGTGATAGAAAATGATTGCGAAGCATAAAAATCCCATACGGGATGGGCCGTGATCCGTCGGTCAGCGGAGAAGGGCTTAAAATTTGCAGGAGGAAGGTTCTATGAGAAAACACCAAGGCAAAAGACTGATCAGTCTTGTTTTGTCTGTTATGATGGTTGCGGGTTCTCTCTCAACTGCTGCTGTTTTTGCCGCAGAAAAGGATGATTCCGTTACAGCTCAAACGACACTGCAGACACTCAGTGATTCATTCAAAACTCTCTCCTACGCCGAGTATATCGAAAAGTATGCTGACGTTGGCAGAGGTTCTTCGGATGTTGTAATTAATGCAGCAGACTACGATGCGGATGAAACTACCGCTGATGTAGAGGTTGTAAATGATTACCTCGGACGAAACGGTCAGTCTTTACAGATCAGCGACAGTGGCCATGTAACATGGACTGTTGACGTTCCCGAGGAAGGTATGTATGAGATCATTATCGAATACTGCTCTACATCGGATAAAACAAACTCTATCGAGCGTACACTTTCAATCAACGGTAAGGTACCGTTCAGTGAAGCACGTTATCTTCTTATGAAGAAAACATGGGTTCACAAGTATGCTGATAACGGAAGATTTGAAACTGACTTTAACGGAAATGAGCTCCGTCCCAAAACTGAGTCCAAGCCCGAATGGCTTACATACTCGTTTATGGATCCTAACGGATACTACGCTAACCCCTTTGAATTCTATTTTGAGAAGGGTGAAAACACGATCACACTTACATCTATTCGTGAGCCTGTAGTAATCGGTTCTCTTACAATTTCTCCGTACGAAGATAAGATCACTTATGATGAATACATAAGCGGTAAGACAGAAGCTGTCGGAGCTGAACCTATCTACATTCCGGCAGAACTTCCCACAAAGACTTCTGACTACACTGTATATCCGATTTATGACCGTAAATCTGCGATTACAGAACCTCAGGATTCAGCTAAGATCAGACTCAACACCATCGGTGCAGAAAAATGGAAAACTGCAGGCCAGTGGGTTGAATATGTATTTGAAGTAAAAGAAGCAGGACTTTATCAGATCGTTACTCGTTACAGACAGAACGAGCTCAACGGTATGTATACATCCCGCCGTATTTACATCGACGGAGTGGTTCCTTTTGAAGAAGCTAACCACGCTAAGTTCAACTACGATCCAAGCTGGCAGGTAGCGCCTCTCAATAACGGAGCGGACGAATTCCAGTTCTACTTTGAACCCGGTAAGCACACTCTCAGACTTGAAGTAACGATGGGTGAAATGGGTACTATAGTCCGTGATGTTGCGGCAGTAGTTGAATCTATAAACAACGACTATCTCGAGATCCTCAAGCTCACAGGTCCTACACCCGACTCATACCGTGACTACGGTTTCGGACGAGTTCTTCCCGATGTAGTAGAAGACCTCGTTGTTCAGGCTCTCAAGCTTCAGGACATCGTTGATTACCTTGAAGGTATGGACGGACTCAAGTCCACAAACTCCACAACACTTGAACAGTCAGCTAATCTTCTTATCAAGATGGGTACAGACGAAGAAGAGATCGCAAAGAATCTCACCGGTCTTAAGGATGAAGTAAGTACACTCGGCAACTGGATCACAACAGTAACATCTCAGTTCCTCGAGATCGACTATATCCTTGTTCAGCCTGCATCAGCAGAACTTCCCAGAGCTGAAGCAAACTTCTTCCAGGCTATCTGGTATGAGTTCAAGCAGTTCCTTGCATCCTTCTTCACCGACTATAACAACCTCGGTGCTTCAGAAAAGGATCTTAACACAGACTATGCTGCTGCTCCTGTTGAAATCTGGTATTCAGGCGGTCGTGACCAGGCGCAGATTATCAGAAACCTTATCGACAACAACTTTGTTCCCGAAACAGGAATCGCAGCTGCAATGAAGCTCGTTGACGGCGGCGCACTTCTCCCGTCAGTTCTTGCAGGTATCGGTCCTGATGTTTCCCTTGCGGGCGGCGGCGGTATCGACTGGGCGATTCGTAATGCAATCATCGCTCTTAACCCTGAAGCATACGAAGATAAGCCCGACGACAGCGAAAAGCAGAAGGCTATAAACGCTGAAAGACGCGAAGTATTCTCTAATATCTACGATGAGATCTATCCGAGATTCACTCAGGCTGCATGGGATTCCATCACACTTTACGGAAATATCTACGGTGTTCCGAGCTCCCAGTCATGGCCGATGCTCTTCTACCGTACAGATATTCTTGCCGACCTCGGTCTTGAAATTCCGAAGACTTGGGATGACCTTCTTGCGATGGTACCGGTTCTCCAGTTCAATAACATGGATATCGGTCTCCCCCAGGACTACGCAATCTACCTCTACCAGAATGGCGGTAATTACTGGACAGACAACGGTATGAGAGTAAACATCGACTCAAAGAAGGCTCTCGATGCATTTGAAACCATGTGTGATATGTTCACACAGTACACTCTCCCGATCTCTTTCGACTTTGCAAACCGTTTCAAGACAGGTGAAATGCCGATCGCTATTACAGATTACACAGCATATAATAGCTTGATCCTCTTTGCTCACGAAATCGCAGGTCTCTGGGAATTCGGTCCTATCCCCGGAACAGTTCAGGCTGATGGTACTATTAATAATGTTGCTATTTCCGGTGCAGGTACTATCTCGATCCTCTCAGGTGTAAGTGACGTTGATGCAGCATGGAAGTTCATTTGTTGGTACACAGATAAGTACTTCCAGGTGGAATTCTCCAACGAAATGGTAGCACTTCTCGGTCCTTCAGCTAAGAACGCTACAGCTAACATCGAAGCTCTCGAAGAAATTCCGTGGACAGCTAAGGAATACCAGGCTCTCCTCTCTCAGATGCAGAACCTCGTAGCTATTACACCTTATCCCGGAGACTTCTTCACAGGACGTTACACAAATTTCGCATTCCTCGCAGCTTATAACGAACACAAAGACCCGACAGAAGAACTTCTCGGAGCTATTAATGATATTAATAAAGAAATTTCGAGAAAGAGAAAAGAATTTGACCTCGAAACACTCGAGCTCGGTCAGACTCTCGCAAGCAAGCGTCTCGATCAGGCAGCAGATCTTATTTCTGAGCTTGATGACGCGGCAAAGAATTCTGCTCAGATCACAGCAGCAACAAATGCTATTCTGAGTAAGGATATCGCAGAGATCAGAAGCGCAGTCAGCGGACTTGATACATCAAGTGAAGAAATGGCTCGTCTTGCTTCTTATCTCACAGACGCAGCAAACGCTCTTGAATCCTATCTTGAGTGATCTACTCGTAAAAAAATCTAAAAAAGGAGAGAGCACATGTCAAAAAATACAGAAAAGCATGTAAAGACTCGCCGGGAAATGACAAAGGCTGAGTGGACGTGGTTTTTGGTAAAGAGAAATAAAGTTGCGTACTTTATGGTCGCTCCGTTCTTCATTCTCTTTTTCATCTTCACGATCATACCTGTCGTTCTGTCTCTCGGTATCAGCTTTACAGAATACAATATGCTTGAGTTCCCGAAGTTCATATTCTTGGACAACTATGTAACATTATTCCTTGATGATGACCTATTCATCACAGCGCTTAAGAACTCAGTTATCTACGCTGTAGCAACAGCACCCGCATCATACATAATCTCCTTCGCAGTAGCTTGGTTCATTAACGAGCTCGCTCCGAAGATCCGTGCGGTTGTAACACTTATTTTCTACGCACCGTCTATCGCAGGTAACGCGTACCTTATCTGGACGATCCTGTTCTCCAGCGATACATACGGTTGGGCAAACGCAGTACTTATGAAGATGGGTATTATTGACCAGCCTATCCTCTGGTTCCAAACAGAACAGTACGTTTGGCCTCTTTGTATCATGGTTGCGCTCTGGACCTCCCTTGGTACATCCTTCCTTTCATTTATTGCCGGTCTCCAGGGTATCGATAAGTCCCTCTTCGAAGCGGGCTCTATCGACGGTATAAATAACAGATGGCAGGAACTCTGGTACATCACACTTCCTTCAATGAAACCTCAGCTCCTCTTCGGTGCTATGATGTCCGTAACAGGCTCATGGGGCGGCGGCGTTATTGCAGGTCTCGCAGGAAGCCCGACAGTAAACTACGTTGCTTACACACTCGGACACCACATGGGTGACTACTCAGCCCGTATGGAAATTGGTTACACCTCGGCTCTGTCGTTCATCATGTTCGTCTTGATGATCGGAAGTAACATGTTAGTTACTAAATTTATTGCTAAGTTAGGAGAGTGACGTCATGGCTAAATTAAGAACAAGAAAACATGAAGTTGTTCTCAACAGATCAGCAGGCGGTGACGCA
This sequence comes from Oscillospiraceae bacterium, assembly GCA_015063455.1. Classification (GTDB taxonomy): domain Bacteria; phylum Bacillota; class Clostridia; order Oscillospirales; family CAG-272; genus UMGS1696. Next base: position 7,726 of record SVUC01000020.1, on the reverse strand, counting down.
GGAATTACCGTTATTCTTGCAATCTTCGGTTTGTTTATGTTCATTCCGATGTACTACACGGTAATCCAGTCTTTCAAGCCTCTGCACGAGCTCTTCTACTTCCCGCCCCGTTTCTACGTAGTAAATCCGACACTTGAGAATTATGCACTTCTCTTCAACCTTATGGGTGACTCTTGGGTTCCGTTCTCAAGATACATCTTCAATACAGTTCTTATCTCTGTTGGCGGTACATTCGGTAACCTCGTTCTTTCTTCAATCGCAGCTTACGCTCTTGCGAAGATCGACTTCCCGGGTGGAAAGAGAATATTCTGGCTCATCAGAACATCTCTTATGTTCTCCGCAACGGTCGGCGGCATCGTAAACTTTATTACAATGTCCGCACTCGGTTGGTTTGATACGTATTGGGCAGTTATCGTTCCCGCATGGTGTTCGTCTCTCGGTCTTTACCTTATGAAGCAGTTCATGGAATCTAATATTTCAGACGCGGTTCTCGAGTCTGCCCGCCTTGACGGTGCATCCGAGCTTCGTACATTCTGGTCTATTGCGATGCCTATGGTTAAGCCCGGTTGGCTCACACTTATCGTTTATTCATTCCAGGGTCTTTGGAACTCCGGTTCATCTTCATTCATTTACTCCGAACAGCTCAAATCCCTCAACTATGCTATCGGTCAGATTCTTGCCGGCGGTATCGTTCGTCAGGGCGCAGGTTGTGCATCTACAGTAATTATGATGATGGTTCCGATCATAGTATTCGTTGTATCTCAGTCGAATATTATCGAAACAATGGGTTCCAGCGGAATGAAAGACTAAGGAGGCTGCAATGAAAAAACTTTATAAGATACTCCTTGTCGCTATGATTGTGCTTATGGTTTTACCCACAGTCGTAAGCGCAGCGAATCCTTACGCTACATACACATACTCAATTAAAGGTAACGTTCTTTCTTCTCCGACAGCATACGTTCCCGATACGATCGTTGACTCAAAATACATCGGCCTCGAAGTTCCGCTCGATGATATCGGCGAGCTCTTCGTTGGCCCTGATATGAAGGTTTACATTTCTGAAACAAGAAATGACCGAGTTGTAGTTCTCGACCGTTACTACAAGCTCGACTTCGAAATCTCCACGTTCATCAATGAACAAGGTGTTCCGGACTCCTTCAACAATCCCGCAGGTGTATTCGTTGACGAACAGTACATCTACGTATGTGATACCGACAATAACCGAATCGTAATATTCGACCTTGACGGTAATTACAAGAAGATCATCGGTAAGCCTGAATCTAACCTCTTCGAAGAAGGTTCAGTTTACAAGCCGATCGCTTGTGCGGCAGACGACTACGGCAGACTTTTCGTAGTATCTTCCACAACTTATCAGGGTATTATCATCCTCAACCTCAACGGTGACTTCTTCGGATTCATCGGTGCTCAGAAGGTTTCCGTCTCAGCACTTGAACTCCTTTGGAGAAACTTCCAGACAGAAGCTCAGAAGGCTCAGCGTCAGGAAAACGTTTCTACTGAGTTTAATAACATCGTTATTGACGACAGAAACTTCATCTACGTTACAACATCTTCTATCGATGAAAGTCAGCAGCAGGCAGCGATCAGGAATAAAGATAAAAACTTCTCTCCTGTAAAGAAGCTCAACGCATCCGGTATCGACGTACTTGCCCGTAACGGCTTCTTCGGCCCCGGCGGTGAAGTTAAGGTTGATAACTCTTCCAGAGCTGAAATCACCGGCGCATCAAAGATCATTGACGTAGCTCTCGGTCCGGAAGAAACATGGTCTATCATCGACACAAAGCGTTCTAAGGTATTTACCTATGATAACACAGGTAACCTCCTCTTCGCTTTCGGTGATAAGAACGGTACACAGTTCGGTAATATCGACTCCATAGGTGCTATCACATATCAGGGATCCAAGATCCTTCTTCTTGATACAACAAACGATAACTTCGTTGTATTCCGTCGTACAGAGTATGGAGATCTCCTTGTCAGAGCTCTCGAGCACGACAACAACAGAATGTATGATCTCATCATAAACGACTGGACAGAGATCCTCAAGAGAAATAACAACTTCGACGCAGCTTATATCAGAATTGGTCAGTCACTCTTCCGTCAGGGTGAGTACGAAGAAGCAATGAAGTATTACAAGTCTGCGTTCGATACAGAAAACTACTCAAAGGCTTATACAGAAATTCGTAAATCCTGGTCTAACAAGAACTTCTGGATCTTCCCGATCATCATTGTTGTGGCATTTGTTGCTCTCTCGAAGTTCCTCGGATTTACAGGAAAAGTTAATAAGCGTACCGCACTTAAGGTTGGTAGAAAGAGCCTTAAGGAAGAATTGATCTATGCCTTCCATGTAATCGTCCACCCGTTCGACGGCTTCTGGGACCTCAAGCATGAAAAGCGTGGTTCAGTGAAGAGCGCGTTTGTAATTCTTCTTATTACAATCATCGTTTACTTCTACAATTCAATCGGTCAGGGTTACATCTTTAATCCTCTCCCGTCCACAACATTTAACATCATGGGCGCTATCGCAGCAGTTTTCGTACCCGTAATGCTTTGGGTAATCTCTAACTGGTGTCTCACAACGCTCTTTGATGGTGAAGGTAGTATGGCAGACGTATTCGTTGCAACATGCTACTGTCTCACACCTCTTCCGATCCTTATCCTTCCCGGAACAATCGCGTCTAACTTCCTCAACCTGAGTGAAGGCGGCTTGATTACCCTTCTCAGCACGATCGCGTATCTCTGGCTCGGTATTCTTGTTGTTCTTGCAATGCAGGTTACACACGACTATTCCGTTGTAAAGAACTTGCTCACATGTGTAGTTACCATCGTATTTATGGCGTTCATCATGTTCGTTGGTATCCTCTTTACAACACTTACAGGTAAGGTTGTAAGCTTTATCACAAACATTATCGACGAAATCAGTTACCGCTTGTAACAGAGAAAGGAGAAAAATAGATATGAATATTAAAAAGATTGTATCGGTCTTCTTGACTCTGATTACCATTTTGAGCGCACTTACTGTTTCGGCTAATGCAGCTTGGGACGAAAAAGTTGATGAAAATGGAGATCCCATTATCGACTACCTCCTCAGACCTTACTATAATCCCGAGGATAAGCTCGGAGATATGATCCTCGTTAGAGACCAGAACGGTTTCGAGCTTTGGTACGAAGAATTCACCGGTGAAGTTGCTATCCGCGACAAAGCTACCGGAGTAATTACATTCTCCAATCCCTACGACATTTCTGCTCCCATAACAGAAGATCAGTTTATCTCTGACGAAGTTAAACAGCAGCTTCTCTCTCAGGTTATCATCACATTCCTTGATAACGGCGTTGAAAAGACTATGAACAGCTACGAAGAAGCTGCTCTCCGCGGTCAGATCACCATGAAGAATATCAAAAACGGTATCCGTGTTGAATATATCCTTGGTGAAGAAGCTGTACAGCGTCTTGTTCCCCGTGTAATCAGAAAAGACCGCTTCGAAGAAAAGATCCTTGCAAATATTCCTGAAGACTCTTTCGATTATCTAAAATTGAGAGCATACTTCTCTCTCAAGGATGTTAACGACCCGACTGAGTCAGAGCAGGCAATTGCTGCTATGATAGCAAAGTTCCCGATCACTCTTGAAATGCCTGTATGGGTATGCCAGGAAAATATTTCCGCAGCTGAGCTTCGTATCTGCGAAAACATCATCAAGAAATACTGTCCTCTTTATACACGGGAAGAACTCGAATATGACCACGAAATCACAGGCTACACCGGTCTTGATGCAGCTCCTCCGAGATTCCGTCTGGCACTCGAATACACACTCAGTGATGAAGGTCTTGAAGTAAGACTTCCCGCGAACGGTATTGAATTTGACGAAAGCACATACCAGTTCCAGAACGTTTCTATTCTTCCTTACTTCGGTGCAGGTACAAACGAATTTAAGGGTTACACAGTTATTCCCGATGGTTCCGGTTCTCTGATCAGATATGAAGATTTCAAGGATCAGGCAGTATATATCACCACACAGATGTACGGTCCTGACTACGCTTACCATGAGATCACAGGTCAGCATTCCGAAATCATGAGAATGCCTTACTACGGCGCAGTTACAAATGTTAACCGCGTAGCACTCGTTGACCCCACACAGCAGTACGATATCGTTATTAACAATAAGGGGCTGCCGATCCGTCAGTACCGTACAGGCGATCCTTATACAGAAATCTTCTCTTATAATGCAGGTTTCGTAGCGATTATCACAGAGGGTGACTCACTTGCATCTATCAACGCTGAATGCGGTGGTACATCTCACCCCTACAATACAGTATATCCTCAGTTTACACCTCGTCCGTCTGACACATATAACCTTGCAGACTCTATCTCTGTAAGTGGTAACGAGGAATATACAGTAACATCCAAGCGTAAGTATACTGACAGCTACCGTATCAAGTACATCTTCCTCAGAGATGAAGAATACTGCGAATCAAACGGTGTTGAAAAGACTTACGATACAACTTGGGTTGGTATGGCAACAGCTTACCGTGATTACCTCACAAACAACGGTACTCTCACAAAGCTCGACAATACCAAGGACGACATCCCGCTCTTCATTGAAACATTCGGATCTATCCAGACTGTAGACAGAGTTCTCACATTCCCTGTAAACGTTGATACTCCTCTCACAACATTTGAGGATGTAAAGACAATGTACAACGAGCTCACTGAGCTTGGTGTAGGAAATGTAAACTTCAAGCTTACAGGTTACGCGAATGGCGGTCTCACTTCCACAGTTCCTTACAACCTCAAGTGGACTAAGGTGCTCGGCGGCGCTGAAGGCTTCGAAGATCTCGTAAAGTTTGCTGAAGAGAACAACTTTAATGTATATCCCGATTTTGACTTCACAAGCGTAATCGCTGATGAAGCATTTGACGGATTCGCAAAGAAGGATCACGCTGTAAGAACAATCGACGACCGTTATACAGTCAAGAGAAACTACGACGCAGCTACACAGAGCTTCACAAGAACACCGTCGGTAATCATTTCCGCGTCTGTTTATGAATATCTGTACGATCACTTCTCACCTCTCTACACAAAGCACGGAAACAATTCCATTTCCGTATCTTCTCTCGGATATGACCTCAGCTCTGACTTCGATGAAGATGAACCTTATCACCGCGAAGACAGCAAGAACTTTACAACAGAAGTTCTTGAAAAGATGGACAGTGAATACGAAAACGTAATGGTTGAAGGCGGTAACGCATATACAATCAAGTACGCGGACGTAATTCTTAACTCTTCTCTTACATCTTCTCAGTACAATAAGGCAAGTGAATCTATCCCGTTCCTCGGATTTGTATACCATGGTTCCAAGGTATTTACAGGTCCCGCAACAAATATGGAAGGTGACATCAACACTGCTATCCTCAACGCAATTGAGAACGGTGCTGCTATGTACTATATCCTCTCCTATGATAACACGAATCTTCTCAAGGATAATGTAACACTTTCCAAGTACTATTCCGTATCTTACGATATCTGGAAAAAAGACGTTGCTGAGTACTACACGATCCTCAATAACGCAACAAAGGATCTTCAGGAATCTTACATCATCGACCATGAGTTCCTCGCAGGTTACCGTGTGCCCGATGAAGATGAGCTTCTTGCAGACCAGAAGGCAAAGGAAGAAGAGGAAGCTGCTTACATCGCACAGAAGACTCTCGAATACGAAAAGACACTCAAGGAACTTCGCCGCAAGGCACGTCTTGAAGGTATTCCGCTTGAGGATCTTATCGAAGATGAAGCTCCTGAAATCAGTTTCCTTTACAATGAAGCTAAGGCTAAGGAAAAGTACCTCACCACAAGCGGTTCAATCGTTCGCGTTGAATACGAAGGTGGCGTAAACTTCATCCTTAACTACAACTCGTATGATGTAACCACAGAGTTCGACGGCGAAACATATACCGTTCCCGCACTCAGATTCATCAGAATAGACTAAAGAAAGGGGAGCGCATAAATGAACTTAAACATTGACGCTAAGAAAAGCGGTAAAAAGCAGAAGATTCAAGTGAATGCTCCTGGTAAAAAGAGAAGACGTTCAGCGTCTCTTGATGTTAAAAAAGCAAGAGCAGGTTGGATATTCGTTCTCCCCTTCCTCCTTGGATTTATACTTATCTATCTTCCGATCATTTTCGACTCAATCAAGTTCAGCTTCCACGAGATCAATATCCTTCTCGGTGGTGGTTACGAGCTCGAATGGGTCGGTCTGAAGAACTATCAAGATGCTCTCTTTGTTGATACATCGTATGTAATGACACTTGTTTCAGGCTTGAAGCAGCTCGTTATCGACATTCCGTGTATCGTACTCTTCTCGCTGTTCATTGCGATCATTCTTAATCAGAAGATCGCAGGACGTGCGGCATTCCGTGCAATATTCTTTATTCCGGTTATTCTCGGTACAGGTATCATGAGTGATATCGATGCTGCAAACACACTCAATTCCTACATGGAAGAAGCAGGTGGTATCGACGATGGTACAGGTCAGCAGTCAGCAGCAGAACAGATCCTTTCCGTAATGGACGTTCAAGCTCTGTTCAACAACATGATGATTGGTACAGAGCTCACAACATATGTTGTTCAGATGGTTAACAACATCTTCAACATCGTAAACCGTTGCGGTGTACAGATGCTTATCTTCCTCTCCTCACTCCAGTCGATCTCCCCGGCAATTTACGAGTCTTGCTCAATCGACGGTGCATCCGGATGGGAAACATTCTGGAAGATCACTCTTCCTATGGTAAGCCCTCAGATCCTTGTAAATACAATCTATACAATTATCGACGCATTTACATCATCTGATAACCAGGTAATGAAATATATCGATACAGTTTACGACAAGCTTAACGGTGACGTACTCAGCTCTGCAATGTCCTGGATGTACTTCCTCCTCGTTATCATTATCATTGCTGCAGTAGCAGGTATCCTCAGCTCGTTCGTATTCTACTCGAGAAGAAATGACTAAGAAAGGAGGTACATATAATGAATAACGCAACAACTAAAGTAAAAAGAGAATCTAAAAACAAGATCAGAGTTGAGTTTGACCGCACACCTCTTCTTGAAAGATTAAAGGCGAGATTTGTTAATACATACACTCTCGGTAAGATAGTATGGTACCTCTTCAGATTCATCCTTCTCGTAGGTGTATCGTACGTAATCCTCTTCCCGTTCTTCACTAAGATCGCGTCCTCGTTCATGTCTCCCGAAGACTTCGTTGACGTAACGGTAAGACTTATTCCTAAGCATCCCACACTTGAAATTTATAAAGCTATCATTACTGATAACGGATATTTCACAGCGTTCTTCAACACCTTCGTACTTTCTTTCATCTGCGCTATCCTCCAGACATTCGTCTGCTCGTTCGTAGGATACGGATTTGCAAAGTTCAAGTTCAAGGGTAACGGACTCCTGTTCCTCTGTGTTATCTTCACAATGGTAGTTCCGCACTCCACAATTCAGCTTTCAATGTTCATGAAGTTCCGTTTCTTCGACGTACTCGGAATTGTGAACTTGCTCGGCGGCGGTCTCATTGATGCGATCAATGTAACAGGCGGCGAGACAGCAATTAACCTTATCAACTCTAACTGGCCCTTGTATATTCTTTCCTTTACAGGTCTGGCTTATAAGAATGGTCTTTATATCTTCCTCCTCCGTCAGTTCTACCGCGGTATT
>SVUC01000019.1 GCA_015063455.1 Oscillospiraceae bacterium | reverse complement strand
CGATAAGGACAGAGCTATAAAAGCAGAAATACCATTACCAAAAGAATATAATGATCAAAACGATGAAAAAGTCGCGTTTGAATGGACACCTGTCCGTGTAATGAATAAAGATGATGGCTTTGATATTCTCTTTAACGATCTCACAGCAGGATGTACATATCGCCTCAGCGCAAAGGGAAGACGTGACTTATGCGGCCCTGTTGAATTTTCAGGTATGCTCATAAACACAACAAACAAAGAAATCAGGATTTTCCCGGATGAGATCTTTGCTTTTGAGGCATCATTTGATAAAGCTCCTACATCGTGGAGATTCATAAAAGAGAGCGGAATAGCTGAGGGAATACGATGGAATGTAGACACCACACAGTACTTCGAAGGTCCCGGCATATATAAAGATGAGCTCAAGGAAGGCGTGTGCGTAGACGCATTCTCAGACACTCGCTGGCGTTTCAATAAAAACGGCTGGATCCCGATGATCTATGTTGACGGCGAGAACAGCGGTGTATATATTGCAATGGAATGGCCTTACTCAAGAGTAATTGCAAAAGGAACACGGGACGGCGTAAGATTATCAGCTGATTTCAGAGAAGACTTCACAACACGTCTCTGTCCTGCAAGTGAGTTTACAGTTCCTCCGATCTATGTAGGTGCTTATGACGGTGACCTTGACGAAGCATCGAACATATTTAAGAAATGGTTTTTCTATGAAAAAGCACCCAAGGCACTTGTTGATAACGAGAATGAACCGTACACACAGGTGGATTTTTACGTGCATCCCGAAAAAGCAGGAGAGCTTGGAATTCAATCTATCAAATGGGATTACGGTTGGTGGAGCAAACAGAAGATCAAAGAGGATGATTTCTGGAAGTATCACGAAGGTTCTTGGAAGCTTCGTATGCCCGAGATGATCACAAAATATGGATGCAACACAATGAAAGAGTTCGGCGATTATCTCGAATCTCTCGGACTTAATTGGACTGTATATGTCCTGCTGCACGATTCTCAAATCGAGCTCGACGATGACGAGGACGATCTTCTCACAACCGTTGGAAAAAACGCTCACCCCGAATGGTTTACGAACAGAGAACTTCTTGACCTCGGTAACGTAGAAGCTGTAGAATACTGCAAGCGTAAGCTTCATCAGTTCTTTGTTCAGAACAATGTTGGAACATGGCGTTCAGATTTTGGCCCTGTACCGAACTATTCTGATAAAAAGAACCGTCACGATCCTGAAGGAAACGATGTTCAGTATTGGTGTTCAAGAGGTTTCTTTGATGTTGTGGATTATCTCTATGAAACAATTCCGGGGTTCAGATACGAGTGTTGTTCATCAGGCGGAGCAATGAAAGATTTTGCAACAATGCGACGTTCCGTTGTTTTCAATAACGATGACTCAGCGCATTATCAGAGCCTCAGAACAACGTTCTACGATTCTTCTTATTGTTTCCCGCCCGCTCAGCTTCAGGCTCCCTGCAATGCTGACACATTTATGCCGGGATCAAAGTACTATATCGGTTATGGTGACGAACATTACGGAATGAGAGCTATGATTATGGGAGCGGTTATGCTTGGCAGCTGGGATCAGCACATAAAACACCTTGCACCATATTATAAAGAATACGTGAATCTCCATAATGAAAAGATCAAACCTCTTATAAGGCACGCAAATCTTTATCACACTCTCCCTCGTCCTGATAACATTCATTGGGACGGTATGCAGTACGGTCTTGACTATATTCCCGAGAACAAGATTTGCGGTGCACTTTTCCTCTTCAAGCCTACAAATGAGGAAGGAAATACCAAAACTGTAAATATCCGCGGCTTGAATCCTGAAATCACATATTCTGTTGATTTTTATGAAAGAAAAGATCAGAGTTACATCGCAACGGGAAAAGAGCTTATGGAAAACGGCCTCACCTGTACTATTGAAGAAGAACTCGGCAGTGAGATCATATTCTTCACAGCAGTAAAATGAAAAATCAATCAAGCAGTCGCTCCTTATATGGTGCGGCTGTCTTTTTGCTCACAGATCAACGAAATACAAAACTTGACAGAGTAAACAATATGTTATATAATGTATTTAATAAATTTTTGCAGTACGAATGGATATATTCGAATGAAGCTCAGAATTACCGCAAATTCATTTAAGGACGTATTTTTGGCTGAGTCTGTGATATGCAGAATAATTGCTGCATGGTGTACTTTTGTCGTCCTCAATCTCTTCCGCGGTGGAAATTTTAATGCCTTATCTTACACTCAAGATACATCAATTCTTGCCATGTCGGTAATTATAATCGGATGTTTTCTGTTTTTCAGTTTAGTAAAAATAACGCTAACTAATCTTGAAACAGATTCTTGGTTTCTTATTTTATCAGCGTCTGCTTGCGTTGTTAGATGGCTTCTCACATACAATGACTCAAATAATAAAATTCTTTTTTCACTTGCCACAGCTGCTGCATTTTGTCTATTTGCACTCTATTTTTTGAAGAAAAACACCTCTCTCCTCGAAAAATGGAATCCCGGAAAGAAAACACAGTTTTTGATTTATAGCTTACTCGGACTTGTATGCTTTTCAGTTATTGCAATTATAACCGGTCTGAGATATCTCACATTTTCGTCTCCCAACTTTGACTTTGGATTATTTGCAAATATGTTTCACAATATGAAAGAAACAGGTATCCCTCTCGCTTCGTCGGAGCGCGATGTCGTTATGTCCCATTTCGCTGTACATATTTCTCCTGTCTTCTACCTGCTTCTTCCTATATACTGTGTTTTTCCTTCCCCAATAACACTCCAGATCTCACAGGCAGTAGTTGTAGCTTCAGGGTTGATACCGACAATCCTTTTATGCAGACATCTTAAATTCACGCCTAAAACCACGCTTTTTGTTTCATTCGTATACGCACTTTATCCCGCGCTTTCGAGCAGCTGTACTTACGATATACATGAGAACTGTTTTCTCACCCCGCTGCTCCTTTGGATGTTTTATTTTTTAGAACGTGAAAAATACCCGCCGATGTATCTCTTTGCATTCCTCACACTTACCGTAAAAGAAGATGCCGCAGTATATGTCATATTGTTTGCACTTTTTGTAATATTTTCAAAGAAAAAATATATTCACGGTATTATTCTCGCCGCTGCCGCATCTGTGTATTTTGCAGTTTCTATGAATATTCTTGAGAACGCAAGCGAATACTACGCCAATCTATATTCGGAAGCATCTCCCAATCCTCAAATTGCCGGACCAATGATAAACCGTTTTGATAATCTGATAAACAATAAAGAAGACGGTATTATTGGTGCTGTAAAAACTGCGCTTCTCAACCCAGGGTATCTTCTGACACAGCTTTTTACAACAAGTGATGGCGGATGGGGCAAATTATCATACGTTCTTCAGATTTTCCTGCCGCTTGGCTTTTTACCGTTTTTTACGAATAAACCGTCGCGCTGGCTTCTTCTCACACCGATACTTATGAATGTTCTGACGAACTATAAATTCCAATACATCACAGAATACCAGTATCATTTCGGAATAATCGCGTTTCTAATATACGCGTCAATCCTTAATCTGCACGAGCTGAAAGCTCCGTCTAAGAGAACCATTATGACAGTTGCCGCCGTGTTCTGCTGTTGTCTTTATATCTCAACTGTTCTTCCCAAAGCAGGTACTTATATAAAGAGATACTCAACAGGATATGAGAAGTATGCACAAATGGAAGAGATTCTTGAGCAGATACCGGATGATGCGTCCCTAAGCGTCTCTACATTTCTTCTTGCACATGTTGCCGATCGTGAAGAAGTATACGCTATAAACTATCACGAAAACGAGGGAAACGTAGACTACGTTATCTTCGACAAGCGTTATAGTATAAACGATAGCGATGTCGCGGCATATCTTGTCCAAGGATATCGTACCACAAATATGGGCGGAGATCATTTTCTAATACTGGAAAAAACAGATTAAACAAATCAATACCGCAAATAATTATTGAAATCGACATCATTGTTGTGATATAATATTACAAACGATAAATTCTCAAGGAGTATAAAATGCCGCAGGAGAAAACAGGAAAGAAAATTATAGCAGTTAACCGCAAAGCCCGTCATGATTACTTTGTTGAAGATACATACGAGGCAGGAATTGCACTCTATGGTACCGAGGTCAAAAGCGTAAGACAGGGACAGGTTAATCTTAAAGATTCATACTGCCGCGTCATTAACGGTGAATTGTTCGCACTCGGAGTCCACATCTCTCCTTATGAAAAAGGAAACATCTTTAATAGAGATCCACTGCGAGAGAAAAAGCTCCTTATGCATAAAAAGGAGATCTTAAAACTCGGTCAATATGTAACAAGGGACAGCTATACTCTTGTTCCTCTCTCCTTATACTTTTCAGGCTCAAACGTAAAAATGGAGATAGGGCTCTGTAAGGGTAAAAAGCTTTGGGACAAGAGAGAATCAGACGCCAAGGCTGAAGCTGGACGAGAGATCGAGAGAGCCGTCAAATCAAGGGGAAGACGCGATTACGACGATTGATAAGTAAATTATTGATGTTAAGTATTAAAATAAGATTAAACTCCTTGTAAATCGCAAAAAAATATAGTATAATATAAAGGCACAACGGAATCTGTTGTATAGGTACAAATTATCTTGTACTGTTATGGGGACGTAAAGGTTTCGACGGGGATTTTGAAGTGCGATAAGCGGGTAGAGGTTGGGGAACCTCTTAAATAATCTCTAACTTAAAATTAAACGCTAACGATAATTTAGCATACGCTGCCTAAGGGCGGCTGTCCGTTCGGAGACTGCCACGACTCCGAAGTGTCCCGATTGGGAGTGTGTCCTTATTTGACCACGGCATAATCTGAGTGGCGTCCGTGAACAGAGAGTTCGCTCTTGTATCTGTCACGCACGAAAGGGCTACCGATCCTTGTAACCTGACCGCCGGTGACAAGGACGGGAAACACAATAGACGGTCTGCACCCGGAGAAAGTTGCATGAATAGGTTTTCGGACGCGGGTTCGACTCCCGCCGTCTCCATCTGTGAATACCCTGTTACTGTCCAAGCGCATTGGTTTGAATGGTGGCAGGGTATACTTAATAATATATGTGTTTAATAACCTCCCAACGAATAAAATAATTGAAAAGAGGTGTCGACGTGAAAAGAATAGCTTTTCTCACATTGTTCGCTATGATCGTTTCTCTGTTTCTCGTCGGGTGTCAATTGAGGCCAAGCGAAATAATCGACCAAACCGATGATAAAACATCGGAATCTTCAGATACTTCCGATCATCTCGGAAACGAATCTGACAACTCATCTGATGAGACGACTATTCCAAGGGTTGATCCCGATACAGTTGTCGGGATCAGTGAATACGATTTGATAACTACCGATCCGGATAGTAAAAAGCTAATTATTTCCTCAGCGCAAACCAATCTCGGAGATCTGTGCGCTGACGCTTACCGTCTTGCCTCAGATTCAGATATTGCAATTGTGTTTGGCAGAGAAATAAACAGCGGTATCTCGAGGGGAGAGATTACAATTGGCGATCTGTATGACGTTTTCATTAATGAAAGTAATCTGGTTACCGTCAGCATATCAGGTACAGAGATTCTTGACCTATTCGAGACTATTTATCTTGACTCGAACGAATCAGATTTTGCTCATTTGAGTGGAATTTCTCATGTTCTTAATAGAAATAATTCACCATCTTTTGAAAAAGATGCAAACGGTGCACTCGTTGATATTACAGGAGAACGACGTATATCGGATGTAAAAATCGCTGATGAACCGATTCAGCCGGATAATGCTTATACACTTGCCGTCAGTCTCTCTGCTTATGATCACATTTCGACAATATATAAAGTCCTGAGTGAAGCAGAGGAAAACGACGAAACAAATCGCAGTGCACTGATCAAATATATCTCGGATACACTCTCAGGAACTCTCAGCGATGAATATTCGAATCCGTATGGAAACAAACGAACCCTAATCGTTCCACTCGGACAAACAGAACCTCCTGCCTCCAAGTCTTTATCACCGCAAATTTACATAACAGTAAATGATACCGTAAATCGAACAAAATATATTCCGTGTACCGTTACCGTTCACGATCCAACAGGTGTGTACGATGATATATTCGACACAGAGTCAACAATCAAAATTCGCGGTCATTCAACATCCTCCGGTGTGAAGTCTCCGTATAATATAAAATTCTCCTCAAAGCTTAATTTGCTCGGACTCGGAGAAGGCAAAAAGTGGAATATGCTCGCTAATCTGTATGACAAAACACAGCTGAGAAATATTCTCGCATATTCTTTTGCACAAGACGTTGGAATAGAGTATACATCGAACTCGCGTTTTGCAGAGGTCTACGTGAATGGAGTATATTCAGGATTATACCAGATTTGCGAGCCTGTAGCCGTAGGTAAGACACGAGTTGATATCAATATTGATGACAACGATTTCCTTCTTGAAGTTGAACCTTATGAGGGGTATTCAAATGACTATTGCCTTATAACACCGCACTATAATATAATTCTCGGTTACAACGAGCCTGAGGCTCCGACATATGAACAGCGTCAATGGCTTTATTCGTTTATAACAAACGTTGAAGATGCTATAATGTCTGGAGATTACAATCGTGTCATTGAATATGTTGACGTTGAATCTGTTGCGAGAAACTATATCGTCCAGGAACTATTCAAGAATGTCGACTACTTCCAAAGCAGTACAAGATTTTATGTCAAGGATAACAAACTATACGAGGGACCTGTCTGGGATTTCGATTTGAGTATGGGGAACTGTTCAAAATCATATTATCCAGCCTACAACAATGTTGATACTTCAGGTAATTCCTATGAGGGCATTTACAACGTAACATTATATAACAAACAATTGTTTGCTTATGAAGAATTCCGTAATCTTGTTTGCGAACTTTATGAAAAGCTTCAGCCTCTTATTATCAATCTCTACCGCGACAATGAACTCGGTCAGTGTATGATTGACCGTTTACTCGATGTATACGGTAACGATATAGATAGAAACAACACTCTTTGGACTACAACTGCGGTTTTCAACATATATGAACACAATCCGGTTGACGGCACATATGAAGGTGAGATCAAATACCTTAAGAATTGGCTTGAAGAAAGAAATAAATGGCTGTATGATTACTACTGCCAAGGTAATTCCTGATGCTTTTTGTATATCATCTTACTATTTTTATTGGAACAAATAAAAAAATATAATCAGCGGGAAGTCAGATTATGAAAATAACAGTAGCTTTAGATTCATTTAAGGGAAGTATCGACACATTCACTTCTGCTAAGGCTGTGTCGGAGGGTATCAAACGTGTGTTTCCCGATTCAGACATTTATATATCCCCTCTCGCAGACGGCGGAGAAGGAACAGTAGATGCAGTAGTATCTGCTTGCAGCGGAAAAATAATTAAAGTCCAAGCACACGATCCTCTTGGCAGATTTATCGAGAGCAGCTACGGCTTCATCGAAAAAACTCAAACCGCGATAATCGAAATGGCGGCATCCTCCGGCATTACTATTATTAAACCTGATGAACGAGACCCCCTTTATACCACAACACGCGGCGTAGGTGATATGATACTTGACGCAATAAAGCGTGGGTGTAGAAAATTTATAATCGGAATCGGGGGAAGCGCAACCAATGACGGCGGAGTTGGTATGTTGTCCGCACTTGGTTTTTCCTTCCTTGATAAAGATGGAAATCTAGTTCCTGACGGCGCTATAGGTCTTCGGGATATCGTGGACATACAGCGCGTGAATGTTGTTCCGGAGCTGAGTGAATGTTCGTTCAGCATCGCCTGTGACGTAAAAAATCCACTCTGCGGTGAAAACGGATGCAGCAGAGTTTTTGGACCTCAAAAGGGCGCATCGTCCGATATGATTGATCTCATGGATGTGTGGCTTCAAAAATATGCTGATCTTACTAAAGTGATAAATCCTGATGCAGATCCAGATTATCATGGTTCGGGTGCTGCAGGCGGTCTCGGATTCGCATTTATGGCGTATCTCGGAGGCAAGCTTACCTCAGGTGTGGATCTCGTAATAAAAGAAACAGGACTTGAGGAACACATAAAGAACTCTGATTATGTGATTACAGGAGAGGGAAGGCTTGACGGGCAATCTTATATGGGAAAAGCTCCGATAGGTGTCGCCAAGCTTGCAAAAAAATATTCAAAGCCCGTTATAGCGTTCGCAGGATGCGTCACGGATGATGCAAAAAAATGTAATGAGTACGGGATAGATGCTTTTTTTCCTATCCTTAAAGTCCCATGTGATCTCACCGATGCTATGGATATTGACAACGCATACAAAAATCTGAGCGATATGACCGAGCAGGTATTCAGGCTCATCAAAATCAAATAACGAGTTCAAGCCGATTTTTTCGGCTTTTTCTTTTTATTGTTTATTAGACAGTAACTCATAAACTAATAAAGTACCACAATAACAAATTGTTTTAGTGAAACTATTGCATTTTTGAAATGTATAACTTATAATATAAAAAAACAAAAGTTACTGTATAAATCATCATTTTAATCATAAAAGGAGAACTACTATGCGCGGAACAGATTACATTAAGAATGTAGTTGAATGTATCGAAAAAGCGTGGTCAACACAGGAAGATAAAATTAAAGAGATTGCAGCTCTTCTCGCTGAAACTATCGAGAAGAAAAACAATGTTTTTGTTTTCGGATGCTCTCATGCAGGAATTATTGCAGAGGAAGTATTTTACAGAACGGGCGGTCTTGCTGTTATCAATCCTATATTTTTCCCGGGATTTATGCTCAACACAAGACCTATTACTATGACAAGTCAGCTCGAAAGACTCTCAGGACTCGGAAAGATCATTCTTGAGCAGAATCACGTAAAAAGCGGAGATCTTCTGATTCTTCATTCTGTATCAGGAAGAAACACCGTTCCTGTTGATATGGCTATCGAAGCGGCAAAAATCGGTGTAAAGACTGTATGTATTACAAATCTTGACTATTCAACAGGTGTTACATCAAGACATCCGAGCGGCAAGAGACTGTTTGAGTCCTGTGATTACGTTATTGACAATTGCGGTGAGATCGGCGATGCTTCGATCAAACTCGATGGACTTGAAGAGAAGATTGGTCCTACATCAACAGCTGTCGGAACATCAATTATCAACGCGCTTATTATAGAATCTGTTGAAAAAATGATTGCAGACGGTATAGTACCGCCCGTATTTATGAGCGCAAATCTCAACGGCGGTGACGAGCACAACGCAAAGATCTTTGCAGAGTACAAGGATAACATTTTCTATATGTGATTTCACGTTACAAGGAGATAGATCTATGGCAAATTACATTGCAGTAGATGCCGGCGGAACAAAGGTTGCAGCTATATTGTATGACGAAAACTTCAAGCCGCTTAGACGCGCAAAAGTTGGGAGTATGCGTTCAAACACTACCTCTCCGGAACTTGTTGAGAAAAATGCGTCGGATTTGGTAGAACAGCTTGGAATAACAGAAAATACAGTAATTAACAGAGTAGCAGGCATATACGACAGATCTCTTATAAGCAAATTAAACGAAGTATGTACTGTAGAGGAACAAATCTCCTACGGGGAACTCGGGCTCGGACTATATGCTGCCGGAATATTCGGAGATGGAATCCTTTCGCTCTCAGGTACAGGGGCCACCACTTTCGCAAAATTTAACGGTAAAGAATATATGGTAGGCGGATATGGAGCCATAGTTTCGGACGAGGGTTCGGGATATTGGATGTCGAGAGAGGCATTAAATTACGCAATAAAGGATTTTGAGGGAAGAGGAGAGAAAACACTTCTTACAGAATTCATTACAAAACATTTCGAGCGTGACAACCTTCACGACGCAATCTTTTCGATCTATGGTCGCAAGAATGTATCACCTGCCTCTTCAGTAGCTTCCTGCGCTCCCCTCGTGGAAAAAGCTGCCTATGCAGGAGACCGAATTGCACTGAAGATAATTGAAGCTACAGGCGCTTCTATGGCCGATCAATTGATGTCACTTATGAGAATGTATAACATTCCCGGCACAGTTCCAGTCACGGTATCAGGAAGTATCTGGAAGGGACACGAATTGATGTTCTCGACATATAAAAATAAAATTGAGAATCACGATAAAAATATAAAAATAATATTACCGGATTTTGAACCGATCGTTGGATCTGTAATCGGACATTTCTATCAAGTCCATGGAAAATTTGATTCGACAGACAAAGAGTTTTTCAAACAATATTATTCAGAATACCTTTTTAATGTCAAAAGATAAAGGAGATTTTAACTATGTTAATGCACAGATATCAGAAAGCGGTAGACGATCTTTTTAAGAAAGTAAGAGATACCCAGACTGAGAACATTATCAAAGCAGGCGAAATGATCGCTGACTGTGTTGAAAGAGGAGGATGCATTTTCCTCAGCAGAATTTGTCACAGCATTGAGAACGATCTCATTTACCGCGGAGGTGGTCCTATGTTCTACAAGGCTTTCAATTACAGAAAGCTTGAAGATCTTGTTATCGCTGAAGAAGGGGATACTGCAAGATATGCTGACAAGACACCTCGCTTCCGTCCTGGTGACATTATTTTTGTAAGCTCGGTTTCCGGCAGAAGTAAAGATATAGTTGATCTTACTTTTGAAGCTGTAAAACTCGGAATCAACGTTATTGCATTTACAAGTATGGAATATGCGACAGAAGTTGATCCCGTACATCCCTCCGGAAAGAAACTTTACGAAATGGCAACCCTTACAATTGACAACTGCGCTCCTGCAGCTGAAGCTATGCTTGATGTCGAAGGAATCGAAGCTAAGTTTGCGGCAGCATCAGGTATTGCATCAGACTACATTATGTGGAATATCACGTCAGTAGCTGTAGAAAAGCTTCTTGAGAGGGGAATTACTCCCGGAATTCTCAAGAGTGCAAACTATCCCGGAGGAAACGATTACAACAAAACCATTATTGAACCGAATTACGAAAAATACGGAAGATAACCTGACTACCTGACTGTTCAGGCAGCTGACGCGATACATTTAACAACGCATGTACGGAATTACTGAAATCCGTATTTAATACATGATTTCATAGATTCAACTTGTTAAAACAAACAAAAAAACAGCAAAGTGATTATTCATTTCGCTGTTTTTTCTTTTGATAATAATATTATTCACGTTCACTGTTGACAAAATTAGTTATATATGATAAACTAATTATAGACAAAAGTAGAGATTGGTGGTAAATGATGAATAAAATCAAAAGAATTCTTCAAAAACTCTTTTTCTATTCCTCGCGTCAGATATTAAGAAGGAAAAAATCTTATATCTCTGTGTTTTTGACCTCGATCGTTCTTTTGACGTGTGTAATGACATTTCTTGAGGTGAGTGAATCATATTCACTAAAGGACGTACAAAGGAATCAGTGGGGAACTCATCACGCTATTATACGAGGGATGTATAATGACTTTTCAGAAAAGATTGAGGGACACCGCAAAGTTGAGAGTACGTTTGTAATTCCATACACATCGCTTCTTGAATCCTCTGTGGATACATCAATAATCGGCAGAGTCTGTGTTGAGACACCCGAAATTGATGAATATCTCAGTGTGAAATATATATGGGGAACACCTCCCGGGGATGGTGAAATTGCAGTATCTGACGTAATGTATCGTAACTTCGAGGAATTCTCTGCAGGTGAAGAAAACGATCTGTATTTTATTGCAACGGAAATGACGTACTATCCGCTCAAGATCAGCGGAATTTATGAATCGTCTTTTTCAGATGCGGGATACGTATTCGTTAATGCAAATACGGCAAAAAGTATTGCGGATGAGACGGGTTCTAAAGTAAAATATGATATATATTTCAGATGCAAAAACTCAAGTGAAAAATATATTGCATCTGTTCTCAATGATGTTTATTCGTTGTGTAAGTTTCCCGACACCGAGTGGCAGAAAAGGGATACAAGTGATTACAGTTATCTTTCGCAAATAGATAAACACTACAGAATTTACAGAGAGTATATCAACGAAGGGTATTCACGATATATAGTCAAGCAGGAGTCTATACCTCTTGTAACGATCTCTCTTCCTGTTATAGCAATTGCTGCAATAATGCTTGCATCTTTTGTAGGTAATTGGATGACATCTAACTCGGCAGAATACGGCGTGCTTGGGGCAATAGGAGCAAACCGAAGACAGCTCTGCGCCATTTCAGCGGGTCAGGTTCTCTTCATTTCATTACTTGCATCTGTTCCCGTAATACTTTTCTCTGCAGCTATCTCAAATATGTATATTTCGGTATATAATGCTGCCTCTTCAACGGATATTGACTATGTTTTCGCTGTTCCGTGGTCCAAGCTTATCAGTGCATCTCTTTGGTTTGATGTTCTCTCCTGCTTCTTTACTTATCTTATGATCGCAAACCTGACAAGGGAATACCCGTTCATATTGATATCAGGCTCCTTTAGATCAAATTATCCGTTTGTAAAAAAGTCCGCATATAAACTTGAAAAAAGTAAAGACAGAATCAGATCAGTTTCTCTTCTCAGGGCAATGCGGAGTATTAAATCATCTATTCTTCCGATTGCAGTAACATCAATAATCTGCATCGTGTGCGGAGTATTCTTTTATCTGCTTATAGTTTACAAATCCGCTGCGAGCTCAATTTTGACTGAAACAAAAAGTAATGCTGCGGATATGTCGGTAAGCTTGATAGGGAAGAGCTCTTACGAACAAGATGATCTGGAAAACATTCTCATCAAAAGAAAATACGCAATGATCACCGAAAAAGAACGTGCTTTTCTTGAGAACATTCCGGAAATTGATACTATCGGAGCGTTTTCAAAGAATACGATTTCCGCTTCATCAATCAGTGATGAAAATTACTACATAGAAACAAATCCTACTTTCTATACCGATTCAAACTGGTACGGGATCGATTCTTACGAATACCTGATATGTGACGAAAATGTACTTCCTCTGATATATAAAAATATTGTCTCGGGGGATCCGAATGATCTCTTTGATGGTGACGATAAAGTTCTTGTGTTCAATTATTCCAACAGCTCAGAGTTCAAAGCGGGAGACAAGATCTCCATATCAGCCGGATACACACGCGACAGATATAATGGAAACATTACTCTCGGTGAAACTTATGAATTCACCGTGGCGGCTGTTGTTGCAGGACAACCTGAAAACAGAACAGGAATCGGCAACCTACTGAATAATACATTAATTTTTTCATTTGATGGCGGTGAAAAACTCGGTTATGTAAATGATGGAAAATGCACGAATCTTCTTGTAAATTTTGATAAGTCATATTCGTATGAAGAAATACTTTCAGTAGTAGATAAAATCGCTTCCTCTCCTGAGTTTCTCAGATTCAACGTAACTAATTACTCTGTCAAATCAACCACGGAGAAGAAGATCGAGGCAACCAATACGGTTCTTATCTCCATGTTCATATTTATGGTATTTGTCTCGTATTGCGTGATGACATACTCATCATCTTCTCTCAAGGTTATAAAAATGCGTCCGGAAATTGCGATAATGCGACAGATCGGTGCAGATGATAAAGCAATTTACAAATCAACACGTACCGAAACCTATCCAACATCATTGTTCGCGTTTTTACTTACAACAGTTGTTATTTTAGTATTGGCATACGGTTATAAAACCTATAGTATTCAGCAGCTCAATGCAATGGCTGAGCTATATCCGGTAACCTTTACACCTGAGTATTACGCTGAAAAGAAGGCTGTCATCGAACGAATCGTCTTAACGGTCTTCACGGTGTACGCACTCACGTTACCTGTCCACATCGTCTCGACGTTGGTTTCATTACTCGGTACGATCCCGCCAACAAAGCGAATACTGAAGGAATCTATAACAGACGGAATCAGAAAGGATACTGATTAATATGAATAAAACAATAATTAGAACAGAAAATCTGATGAAAACATACGGTTCTAACGGTTCCTTTGTCAATGCAGTGGATCGCGTTAATATACAAATCTACGAAAGGGAATTCGTTGCGATCGTCGGCCCGTCGGGTTCTGGAAAATCGACACTTCTTCACCTGATGGGCGGAATAGATAACCCAAGCGGCGGAAGTGTATTTGTATATCCACAGAATGAAAATGACAAAGATCCGCCGAAAAATCTGTATGCGCTCTCTCCTAAAAAACTTGCAAAATTCAGGGGAGAAAACTTTGGTTTTGTATTCCAGAATTACGCGCTTCTGCCTGTTCTTACTGCGTGGGAAAATGTTATGATTCCATCTATTTACACAGAAAACGAGTTTGACAGAGAGTATGCAGAATATCTTTTCGAGAGACTCGGACTCTCTGAACGAAAAGATCACCTGCCTTCTGAGATGTCAGGAGGCGAGCAGCAGAGAGTTGCTGTAATACGTGCTATGATCTCACGTCCACGTATCTTGTTCGCTGACGAGCCCACAGGCAATCTTGATAAGAAGAACGGGGAAGAGTTGATAAGCTTACTTCAGATGGCACAGAAAGAACAGAACTGTACCGTGATAATGGTCACTCACGATACGGATCTTTCTAAAATTTCCGATAGAATAATCAAAATGCAGGACGGCAAAGTTATCGGAATTGAATAAAATAAAAAGCTGACGAGCAGTTACATTAACACTGCTGACGTCAGCTTTTGTTATTTTATTATTTTACAAGTTTTGCGGCGCGGAGCGCTTTTGTAATTGCGGGAGTTATTACAATAGTGCTGATAAGTTCAACGATGAAATTGACACCTATAAGTCCAAGAAATACTAGTGCAAAAAGTCCGCCTGTAGTCCAAGTTGAAATGACAGGATCTGCCATCAACGCATCTCCGAATATTGTAAGCATACCAAGCGCGAAAATTCCTGTGTTGACAATAGGACAAGCAGCAGACGCAGCAATCGCAGCAACGGTTTTATGCTTTGAGTATTTTGAGGTCAAATTATAGATAAGTCCTGAGATCAGGCCTGCAGCTGCAGTTTTAACAACACAAAGAATAGAAGCAACAACAGGATTTGTTGCTACAAGGAACACATAGAAAACGCCTTGTCCGGTCAGAACCTGGATCATTGTAACGAGACCGGAGACAATACCCATAGTCATGCCAACAAGAGGACCGAAAACAATTCCCGAAACTACTATCGGTACAAGACCGAAGTTCAGTGTGATCGTCCCGATTCCGATAGGTATGTTTATCAGAGTCAGAACAACTTCGATTGCGGCGAGAAATGCAAACTCTACCATCATGAGAATTTTTGCGTGTGATGTTTTTTTCATATTTTACCTCCAAGTAACTGTCGCTGTCTTCCTGAAATATGAAAAGCGGTAAGATGCGACGAAATATATAATATCGACCGTAGCCGTTATTATCGTTTATTAAGTTTGTTACGGCAATACAATGATGCCATACCAATAAGTGTCAAATTTTCATTATAAGTAAATTTGTTTCTTAAGTACGGAAGAATACATTGTGCAAGACCGCCTGTGGCTATTAAACCAAGCTTTTCATCTGACGATTTATCAAGGAATTTTTCTCTGATATTTCTTATAAATCCATCTATCATATATACATTTCCGTTTATAACTCCGGATCTTATAGCCGACTGCGTATCTTTACCTATTAGTTCATCATTAAATGTCAATGGAACAGAGCTGAGGAGAGCTGCAGAATCAGTTAAAGCTGTCATTGATATTTTTAAGCCTGGAATAATAATCGATCCTATGATCTCCATATTTACATCTACAAATGTAATTGTGGTTGCGGTTCCTACATCGAGTACTACAAATGGAGATTTTATAATTTCAACAGCTGCGGCTACATTGGAAACGATGTCAGACCCTAGTTGCTCAGGATTTTTTATTTTTATACCAAAACCCGTGTGAATACCTTGACCGACGATAAACGGAGAAGAAACACAAATTTTTTTAGCAGCACTGTATACGATATCAGTAAGCTCAGGAACAACTGACGAGATAACTGTGTGATTAATAATCGATTGAGCTGAATCTGATAAATTTGAATCTAAAGAAGTTGAAACATTATAATTTTTAAGAAAGTCTCTGATAAGCATTGCGTACTCATCAGCAGAATAGAATTTATTGGAGATCTTAAAAGAAGCTCGAAGTGCTGCATGGAATTTATCATTATCATTAATAATATCGAAAAGACCAACAGAAATACTTGAATTACCAACATCAAGTGCAAGAAGCATTTCACAACCTCCAAATCAGAATAACAGCTCAAAACAGATCAAATACCGCGTATCCGACTCATATTTACTCAAAATCACTTCCCTAAATTATACAAAATTTGCATTTTGTATAATTTGATATAAAGAAATCAAGGTGGAGAAACCGTATTACTCTGTTCTCCATTTTCATAAATTAATTATAAAATAATAACCCTCATATGTCAATAATCAAATTTAACAAATGAGGGTTTGTATTTTATTTGTTTTTCGGCGTACAGCAAGACTCTATTTATTATGTAAGCTCAAGTATTTTATTCTTGTTGCCTCACCGCCTCGCAGATGACGTTCGGCTTTATTCTTATCAAGAACTGATTTTACTTTTTTGTGCAGTACAGGATTTGTTCGTTTCAGCTTTTGTGTAACATCTTTGTGTACTGTTGATTTACTTACTCCAAAATGAGCTGCCGCATCACGAACTGTACACTGTTCACTTATTATGTACTTGGCGAGATCTACACTTCTCTCTTCCCCTTCAAACATACCATCCTCCGAATATATACTTTACAATCAAGTATATGCTTCGGTTTATATGATATTCTTAGGGTGTGTACATTTTCAATGACAAATCAGGTTCCGCACTTTTTACTATATCTGTAGTAAACGTAACCGGTCACAAATCGAGTTACACCCGCTGTGACGAGAAGCGCTATGATCGGTAAGATTGTGTTGGATATCTCCAGGTCAAGAATTATACCCGTGAGAGACTGCGACACCATTGTACCTACATATGTAATTATAAGTCTGAGAGATGTATTAACACCTATTTCTTCGTACGGGATAAAATATGTCATCAAGACAGGGATTGTTCCGTCTACTATTATACTGAAACACATCAGAATTGTATACAGTACAAGGAAGACAATAAACGACTTTGAAAACGGCATGAGTATTGCACATATACCGAAAATAATGCAAGAAACGAGGCAGAGGTATTTCATTACATTTTTCTTTCCGAGCAATGAGAATATCAGACTACCTATGATCGCTGCCGCGGTGCCAAGCGTTGCTATAACCGAAAGATCGGATGCTGTTACATCGAACATCTTTGCTGCAAACAGTGCAACGCTACCAATGATACCTGAAGAAATACCTCTGAGCAAATTAGGCATAAACAAAACGCGTACATTATCCTGAATAAAGAGTTTTTTCAATGAAAACTTAGGCAAAACTGCTTTTCCCTCTTGGTCGCGCTGTTCATGTTTGTTAATCACCTTCATACTGAAGTATAAAAGTGTTGTGATTACTGATACAATCGCACATACAATATACATTATAAGCATGGCTGTTTCGTAATCAATCATTGCTATAATAATGGGAGCAGCTATCCCCAGAACAGTTGTGAATATGTTTGATATGACACCCTGCACAGCTACTACCCTGCCGTAATTTTCAATTTTATAAATTAAATACGGCAGCTTATAGGAAATAACGCCACTAATACCGGTAAAAATATTGTAAATAAAGATAACTGTGAATAAAACAGGCGCGAGTATCGCACCTTCCATAACTCTGAATGTAATGATGATCACAGGAAAATATAAAAGCCCCGACAACGAACATAAGGCAATAATTTTAATTGGATTCTTAATTCTATCTGCAACAAAAATATTCATTATCATTGCAATAATCTGAGAAAATGTCGCTATAGAGCCAAGAGTTCCTATTACAGTATTACTTATCCCATAATACAGAAGCATACTCTGCCATAAAACCCCGCCGCTAAATAAGGTTAGGATTCCGCTTAGGATTGTAATTGTTATACTCTTTACAATATTATTTCTTTCAAAAGATTCTATATTTCGATTCATCAGGCAAACTTTCCTTATGATTTAATTTTTTACACATCTTAAATAATATCACAAACTTATGGTAAAGTCAATATGAGTTGTTTTATTCTGACAAAAAATAAATTTATTGTCATTTTCCATGACAAAACTCCCACATCTGATACAGCGATCATATGTGGGAGTCATCATTCGGTTATTATCTGCTCTTATTTTTCAAACGCGTAAACTGTAGTTGATTCGTACTTTTCTTCGGGATTAAGAATTACATTCGTAAATCCGGGGTGATTTATCGCATCAGGCATGCACTGAGTTTCAAGACATACAGCGCAGTGCTTATACTGAGTTACGTTGTTCTTGAACGGCGGATCAGTGGGATCGATCATATTACCGGAGTAAATCTGAACACACGGAAGGTCTGTGTAGCACTTCATTGTTCTGCCGGAGACAGTATCTTTGAAGATTGCTCTGAGCTTTAATGTTCCGTCAAATTCAGTGAAGAAGAAATTGTTGTCGTATCCGCCGTAATCCTTGAGCATAGGATAATCGGAAGCAAATCCTTCGCTAAGGAGCTTTTCTTTTCTGAAATCGTAAGGAGTATTCTCAACATCAATAAGCTTTCCGTCCGGAACATATTCGTCTGTGAAGCTGTTGATTCTGTCGGAATCAACCCAAAGTGTGTGGTTGTCAACAACTCCTGCCTCATATCCCGCAAGGTTGAAGTAAGAATGGTTTGTGAGATTTACGATAGTTGTCTTGTCTGTCGTCGCTTCATAATGTATGGAAAGCGCACCGCAATTATTAAGGGTATACGTAACCTTTACAGTAAGTTTTCCGGGATAATTCTCTTCCATATCGGGACTTACATAAGTTAACACGATTGCAGGATTAGTTTCTGTACCAGAAAGCTCAACGTTCCAAATTTTCTTATCAAAGCCATTTTTTCCACCGTGGAGAGAGTTATTACCGTCATTCTTGAAAAGATTATAAGTCACGCCGTTGAGCTTAAACTGACCGTTTGTGATTCGGTTGCTGACTCTTCCGATAAGAGCGCCCTGATATCCGCCTGACTTAAGATAACCGTCGATGTTATCAAATCCGCAAACTACGTCTGCGATCTTTCCATCCTTGTCTGCCACAAAAAGATTCTTGATAATTCCACCGTAATTAAGGATAGAAGCCGAAACGTGAGAATCATTTTCAAGTATATATTCATACACTTCTGCTCCGCAAGGGAGGGTTCCGAACAATTTCTTAGTAATCATCTTATACCTCAATCATCATATCCGTTAGGATTATTTTTCTGCCATCTCCATGAGTCAGCGCACATTTCAAGTATTCCGTTTTCGGCCTTCCAGCCAAGCTCTTCACAAGCGAGATCAGCACTTGAATAACAGGTCGCAATGTCACCAGGACGTCTGTCCTTAATGACGTAAGGAATCTTAACACCTGTAGCCTCTTCGAAGTTCTTAACAATATCAAGAACACTGTAACCGTTTCCTGTACCAAGATTATAAACCTTGCATCCGCAGTTCTCACGAATCTTGTTTATAGCACAAACGTGTCCTTTGGCAAGGTCAACTACGTGAATGTAGTCACGAACACCTGTGCCGTCGTGTGTATCGTAATCGTTACCGAAAACGCCAAGTTCAGGACGCTTTCCGATAGCAACCTGTGTGATATACGGCATAAGATTATTGGGAATACCGTTGGGATTCTCACCAATCATACCACTCTTGTGTGCACCGATCGGGTTGAAGTATCTGAGAAGAACAACGTTCCATTCATTGTCAGCCTTCTGAATATCTGTGAGGATCTGTTCAAGCATAGACTTTGTCCAACCGTAAGGATTTGTACAAGTTCCCTTCGGACATTCCTCAGTAATCGGAATAAATGCAGGATTTCCGTAAACCGTTGCTGAAGATGAGAAAATGATATTTTTGCAGCCGTACTGTCTCATGACATCAACGAGAACGAGTGTACCGGAGATATTGTTGTTATAATATTCCCAGGGCTTTGCAACAGATTCACCAACAGCCTTAAGTCCCGCAAAATGAATAACAAGCTCAATGTTATTTGACTTAAAAATATCTTCCATCGCTGCCCTGTCGAGTATGTCAGCGAGATAAAACTTTACTTTTTTGCCTGTGATCTGTTCAACTCTGTCGAGAGACTTCTGAGAGGAGTTAGAGAGGTTATCACATACAATTACATCATATCCTGCTTCCTGGAGTTCAACGACGGTATGGGAGCCAATATAGCCTGCTCCACCTGTAACAAGAATTGCCATACTATTACCTTCCTTGATTTATCAGAATTATTTCCAAAGACCGTTAGGATATTCGCCTTCAGCAATGAGATTCTTGAGATTTTCAATTACAACGGGCTTATCTTCAGAATAAGTTACACCGAACCACTTTGCAGTTGTTGTGAGAACTTTAACGTCGCAGTCGCCGTTCTTGATCATCTTACCGATTGTATTGGGGAGAAGGCATTCTGTCTTGAGCGGATCAGCAGCCTGATCGTTCACAGCAAGGAACTGCGCAAAGTCTTCTTCAAGACCGTCGAATACCTTGGGAGAGAATCCCCAGAAATTCATTGAAACAACTGTTTCGTTGGGAATATGTACTGTTTCACCGTTTTCTTCAAAGTATGCACCACCGTCTTCCTTGAAGAGCTTTGTTCTCTCTGTGATTCCGTCGAGCATACCGTTTTCATCAGCGTGGCAAACGCCTCTTGCAACACTTCCGTGGTCAGTGAGAGTATTTCCGAGCATATAACCAACCATGCAGAAATGAGCGGAATTTTCATCATTATTCTTAATGAATTCAGCAGCTCTCATGAATGCGTCACGTCCATAGAAGTCATCTGCA
This sequence comes from Oscillospiraceae bacterium, assembly GCA_015063455.1. Taxonomy (GTDB): domain Bacteria; phylum Bacillota; class Clostridia; order Oscillospirales; family CAG-272; genus UMGS1696. The sequence goes on along the minus strand of SVUC01000019.1, from coordinate 4,174 downwards.
TTGATTACAGCAAATCCATCGTTGAGAACTTCTTTACCGCAAAGAAGAGCGTGTGTGGTTCCCCACGGTTTAACTCTGTCAGCGGGAATCTTATCAGCGGGAACAAGAGAATCCATTCCCTGGAAAACATATTCAACTTTGATCTTATCTTCTATTCTGTGGCCAACAGTTTCCTTGAAGATCTCATAGTTCTCTTTCTTTATTACAAAAACGATTCTGTCGAATCCGGCTTTGATTGCATCATAAATTGAAAAGTCGATGATGAATTCGCCGTGTTCGGTAAATCTGTCGATCTGCTTTAAGCCGCCATATCGAGAACCCATACCTGCTGCAAGAATAAATAAAGTCATAATAACCTCCTGTGCGATCGCCCGCATATATTTTTACAAAATTTATCACTTTATATTGTATAACAAAATAGTATTTATTTCAAGAGGATAGCAAAAAATATTTTCGAATTTACAGATAACAAATCATTTAAATTGGCGGTAAACAAAAAACAGATGGATAAACCACCTCGGAATATCCATCTGTTTGACGTTATTTCATGTACATCCGCACTTTTTTTCTCCGCCATAACTGAGTCCACCCGAAATCGAAGGAGGACAAAATTCGGCTGTCGGGAAATCCATCTGTTTGAAGAGACTGCACGGATCTTCAACGGGAGGAAGAACACATTCCTTTTCGGGAACACAGTACTCTACGGCGTTAATAAGATACTGAGCGGGTCTCTCGATCCTCACAACCGAGAAGAATCCGAGTGAAACAAGAAGAATGTTTGAGTCCGCTTCGTCGCTCAGATCGCACGAGAGGCCTGCACAAACGCAATCCGGGATTTCATCCACAGTACAGCAGCAAGTACATCTGCAAGGCTTGTGGGGATCAACAACCTTCGTGTTAAGAATGATAGGGTCAACAACTTCAAGAACTGCTATCGGCAGTGTAGAAGATTGACTTGCACCATTTTTATGGCAGGAACAAAAAGCGCTGTTTTGTGAAAGTCCGCTTTTGAACACGCTTACGTTTCCTTCACTTCCGAAAAGAATAACCTTTTTCTCGACTACGGCAACACCTTCAAATTCCTGCATATTTCCCTGCCCAATGCAAGCTTCAAAAATTATTTTTACATATATCTTTATGAAGAGCTGATAGAATCCCCTGTTAAACGGAACATTGTCAATGTCGATACAAGACCAGACAACTTTGGCGGATTTAGCTCTTACTACACCTGTTCTGTCAATTATCTCCTGACCAACACAGGTGAGATATACACGTACATCCTCAAAACAATCCTTATCACGGCAGGAGTCAAGAACACGATACGTATCAATACAGATCATATCGCGGTCTTTTGAACAATTCCCGCCCGAATTTCTGTATTCAGCCATTTTTAATTCCATGCCTTTCTATGAATTGACTGAGAAGAAGACAGGTGCTATCATTACTGACCAGCACCCTCTTCTCTATCATATTATGTTGTGTGAATTGATTTTGACACGGAATTAAACTGTTTTATGCTCTGCCGAAGAACTTTTCTGCAAATGAGTCAGCTGCTCTCTGAGAAATAAGTGCCGCTTCAAGAGCCTCGGGATTACCCTCATAGTAAAGTCTCATATTCATACCAACAGTATTGCAAAGCGCGGTGTAGACCGGGAAATAACGCTTAGCAAGGAACTGAGCATAACGAACATATCTTAGACTACCGTGAGCTCTGAAGGACTCGTAATTATCTACTGCTACAACTTCCTCTTTAAGAATAGCATCCTTGATACAATCAAATGAACAGTTATCAGCGAAAGCAATCGTATAGTAATCATCGAATTCATGTCTGGATTCAGATGTGTGTGCATCGGAAGATGCTACGATAGGATACTTTTTGCCCTTAAAGGCATACTCCTGCCAAAGAGCAAGCTGTGTATTATTCATCGGAAGCTTCTGTCCACCGAACAACTCGAAAACATCCATAAATCCGTTTTCGAAAACATAGTCGATAACATCATCGGGAAGATTCTGACATCTCCAAACCCAATGAGGATGAACAAAAATTGAGAGACCACCGGCTTTTTTGTTAGCCTCGTGAATCCATTTTAGACGAGCTGCATACTCTTTTGATCGTCCTTCGGGAAGATCGATAGTTTTGTATATCTCGTTGAATTCATTCTCGTACTCTTCCATATGATCAGCGTACCATTCATTTACGCTGTAGTCACCGCCTAAATGAACGTAATGGAAAACAATATTGGGTACATGGACTTCTTCACCTGCAAAAGCTGTAAGTCCCAAATTATGCTTGTCCATAAGATCCATCATCATAAGTGACGGGAAGCGTTTACAATGATCGGTCATAGCAATGAAATCAAATCCTGCACAGCGATAATTTGCTGCGTTGATCTCAAGTGACTGATATGCGTCAGAGTAAATTGAGTGGATATGCAAGTCACCCTTATATGCACGCTTTCCGAAAAGATCGTCGCCTACCGCATATACAGAGAAAACATATCTCCATGAGTTATGATTGTGAGGGTTTGAAACCTTGATCAAATATTCCTGTTCCCTGTCAAAGAGATAATCTATTGTTATACCGCCGTCTGAATCGACAGGGACTGTTGTGGTATAACATTCAGACTCATTCTGAGGAACATATGAGCTGTAAAGATTATTGATAAGCACCTTTACAGTGAGATCTTTATTGTGGTCAAACCATTCATCGGGAAAACGCTTTATCATCTGAACTTCGTCAAGAGGATAAAACATAAATTTATTGTCGAGTCGTCCGTGCTCGCTACGAGGTACAACTCTGATTGTTGAATGTTTACCCGCCTGTACTACAGACGGGTAAACAAAATAAGATTCCATATTCATATATTGATTAATTGTTTTTTACTTATTTGATTATTTGATTATCTTAGATAAATTTCTTAACTGTGTCAGAAGCTTCTTCGGGATCGAGAGAGGATGTAATTACGAAATTGACATCGCTCTTTCCTGCGAGAGATTCAAGTTCACTGAGGAAAACGTCGAAGCTTGCAAAATCATTCTGACAGATTTTGAGAGCTGAGTCAACAAAAATATCGGTTACATCATGGTTACTTGCGAGAATTCCTGCGATGAATCCGTAAAGTGACTGACCGTCAGATACAAGATATTCTTCTGTATCGATAAGTCTGCACTGATATTTGATGTCGAATTTGAGTTTGTCACCTTTTTCGATACAAACAACAGAACCCTTAGTAGAGTTGAGTGCTGTGTTTACGAGTTCGATGAGAGTCTTTGTCTTGCCGGAACCTTTTTTGCCGATAATTAATTTAATCATGATGATATCCTCCGATAATTTTATTATTTCATTCTTTCTTCAAGGGCTGCTTTGTGATCCTCGTAACCGGGTTTACCGAGGAGTGCATACATATTTTTCTTATACGCTTCAACTCCGGGCTGGTCAAACGGATTTACGCCAAGCATATATCCTGATACAGCGCACGCGAGTTCAAAGAAGTATACGAGATATCCGAACGAATACTCACTTCTGTCTTCAACTTCTATAACTATGTTTCCTACTCCGCCGTCATTATGAGCAAAGAGAGTACCTGTCATTGCCATTCTGTTTACGTCGTGAAGTTCCTTGCCTGAGAGGAAGTTGAGACCGTCAATATTATTAGGATCGTCCGGAATAACCACAGTATCGACCGATTTTTTGAAATCTATAACAGTTTCAAACATTGTTCTCTGACCTTCCTGGATATACTGACCGAGAGAATGAAGGTCTGTAGAGAAAATTACGGATGATGGATAAAGACCTTTATTGTCCTTACCTTCGCTTTCGCCATAAAGCTGCTTCCACCATTCACAGAACATCTGAACAGAAGGCTCGTATGCAACAAGGATTTCCATATTCTTACCCTTGTTATACATTACATTTCTGATTGCAGCGTAACGAAGACACTCGTTGGTTGCGAGAGACTTATCAGAATATTTTTCTCTTGCGTCTGCCGCGCCCTTCATCATCGCGTCGATGTCAATACCTGCAACAGCAATGGGAAGAAGACCTACAGCTGTGAGAACGGAATAACGTCCGCCGATATCATCCGGAACTACGAATGTTTCGTAGCCCTTTTCGGTGGAGAATTCCTTGAGCTTACCTCTTGCGCGGTCGGTTGTAACAAAGATTCTTTCCTTA
>SVUC01000149.1 GCA_015063455.1 Oscillospiraceae bacterium | reverse complement strand
GCATCACGCAGAAGATATTGATCTCATTATGGAAGTTGGCGCAACCACGATCCGTCTCGCTCACTATCAGCACGATCAGTATTTCTACGATCTCTGTGACGAAAAAGGTCTTGTTATCTGGGCTGAGATACCTTACATCTCAAAGCATATGCCCGGCGGACGTGAAAACACGATCTCTCAGATGAAAGAGCTTATCTGCCAGAATTACAACCATGCATCTATCGTTGTTTGGGGTCTCTCAAATGAAATCTCGATCGGCGGATCAGATGAAGACTTGCTTGAGAACCACAGGATCCTCAACGATCTCGTTCACGAGCTTGACAAAACACGTCTCACAACCATCGCCGCAGTTTCAATGTGTAAGATGGACGACCCGTATCTCCAGATCCCCGACTTAGTATCTTATAACCACTACTTCGGCTGGTACGGCGGTGAAACAAGTATGAACGGTCCTTGGTTCGATAAGTGGCACGCTACTCATCCCACTATTCCGATCGGCTGCTCAGAATACGGATGTGAAGCACTCAATTGGCACACCTCCGATCCTAAGCAGGGAGACTACACCGAAGAATATCAGGCATACTACCACGAAGAGCTCATCAAGCAGCTGTTCACAAGAAAGTTCATGTGGGCAACTCACGTTTGGAATATGTTCGACTTCGGAGCTGACGCAAGAGCTGAGGGCGGAGAGAACGGTCAGAACCACAAGGGTCTGATCACAATGGACAGAAAATACAAAAAGGATGCTTTCTACGCATACAAAGCATGGCTCCGTTCCCCCGAAGAAGATCCGTTCGTTCACCTCTGCGGAAAGAGATATATCGACCGTGTTGAAGATGTTACAAAGGTTACTGTATATTCTAACCTTCCCGAAGTTGAGCTTTTCGTCAACGGCAAGAGTATCGGCAAAAAGACAGCTGCTGACCACTTCTTCTATTTCGATGTAAAGAATGAAGGCGAGTCCACGATCAAGGCTGTTGCAGGTAACTTCTCTGACGAAGGCACGATCCGCAAAGTAAGCGAGATGAACATGGATTACGTTCTCGTTGAAAAGGGCGCAGTTCTCAACTGGTTCGACATTGACGCTCCCGAAGGAAGATTCTCACTCAATGACAAAATGGGTGATATTATGGGAAGCTTCAGAGGTAAGATGTGGTTTGCAAAGTTCGGCATGACACTCAAGAAAAAAATGAACGCAAACAAAAAGGACGATGAAAAGAAATCCGGCGGATTTGACGTTGATCTCTCCTCAGGCGGCGGACTTATGGAAATGATGTCAAGCTTCACTGTTCTCCGTCTCACAAGTATGATGGGTATGATGAACATAAGCTTCACAAAGGAAGAACTCCTCAAATTCAACAAGCAGCTCAACAAGATCAGAAAGCCTAAGAAAAAATAAAGATAAATAGAAAAATGGTAGGGAAGTTGACTCCTATAAGGAAGTTTGATTTCTCATTATAGGGACCGGCGTCCTCGACAGTCCAAGACACATTTGCTATACGTTAAATAAATAATAACTCCCGACAGACCGATATCTGTCGGGAGTTTGTTTCGTTTGATAAATTGGGATTTGACGCGCTAAAAAACGAAACGTCAACTTCTAAACGGCTTATTAAAAGAACCTATCTCAATCAAATTTCCCTCGGGGTCTGAAATGTAACAAGTTCTTTGGCCCCAGGGTTCTGTTGTTGGCTCCAATATAGAACGTGCTCCATTCTCAATTGCCTTGGCATATTCCAAGTCTACTTCATCAAAAGTATCAACATATAGGGCAATTTCAAAATGTCCGTTGAATCCCTTGAGGTATTCATACTTTCTGCTCGTCATTTTCTCAAAGTTCTTCCGCTCATAAAGCATAAAAAGCGTACCATCTTTGACAAGGTATACATTTACGGCATTTTCACCCTCGGTGATTTCAAATCCGAGGACATCTCTATAAAAACGCACCATCGTGGGCATGTCATCCACGAGCAATCCAAAACCGTCTAGTTTCATTTTTGTTACCTCCGTCAAATTCCTATTTATCGTTCCACTTTATCGCCGGTTTCGCCTTTGTATTACATAGACATCGGGCAAAGCTGTGCCCCTGAAGTTGCGCGCATCCTAAGGCTCCCTCCGGGAGGGAGGCTTTTTATTGCGCCCATTATAACACAAATCGGAAGAGGGAACAATACCTGCCGGTTTTTATGTGTGTATTAAGGATGTCGAGGACGCCGATCCCCACAATTTGTAAACATCCTTATGGGAAGTCTCGCAACCCCGACCGTTTTTGTTTTGTTTTAATTTTATCCTATCAAATGACCGAACGCAAAGCCTTCGTATTCATCGAGGAAATACTCCGCTGTTTTGCTCATATGAATGTTAACCGTATCTTCAACAAACGAGAACTCTGCCGTCCAGTTTCCGATAAATCTGTCGATCAGCCATCCGCGGATCACAAGCTTGTGCGGCTCAACCCACGCTGCGCTGTGATAGCAATCGTAAAGACGGTCTGATTTCTCGGTAGCTCTGCTGTACGGATATCCCTCCTGCGGGAAGCTTCCGCTTACATTTTTGCCGAGCCCAAACGAGATCTCCTTCTCACCTTGAGCGTTTTCGTAAATGAATTTGCCCGTGTCACCGTCAAACTCAAATCTGATCCACTTCATCTTCATCGGATTCTTGCCAAGCTCGTATGTCTTGCCGCAGATCTCACATGAAAGAGGCGACTCAGTCTTACCCTTCTGTACAACAATAGAAAGATTCTGAGTGATTCTGTCAAGCTCATTTTTCGCATCTGCATCTGCGGGAAGAGCTTCGTCACAAACACTGTCGAGAAGATCATCCTTCGCAAAATGAATGATGTCATCACTCTCGCCCTGTGTATCGCCAAGTGTGACGATCAGAAGATCCTTCTCGGGATAACAGAACGCATACTGTCCGCCCATCCCCCAGAGTCTGAAGCCTTTATCTCCGTCCATCCAGAACTGATATCCGTATCCGTCAGCGCCGTTGTAGATCTGGAAGCTCGTTGCTTCCTTCATATATTCCTCAGAGATAAGCTGCTGACCGAACCAATTACCTCTCTTGAGTGATAGATAGCCGAATTTGGCAAAATCTTTGAGAGTTGCACGCACGCCAGATCCGCTCCAGTCCTCACCCTCGGGAGTCTTTACACAGTCAATGTCTGGATCAATTCCCATAATGTCAAGCTCGGGACGCATATATTCAAGAAAATCTTTTCCTGTGACTCTCTTTACAAGAGCTGCGCAGGTGTTCGAGCCCGATGTGTTGTAATCGAGAAATGCGCCGGGCATATGATTCGCTTCGCGGGTGAAGAAATCCTCGATCCATCTCTGCTCTTTGTCCTCATCGCGGTCTATCATAAAGTTCATTGTCGCCATCATAAGAAGATCACGGATCTTCGC
>SVUC01000018.1 GCA_015063455.1 Oscillospiraceae bacterium | reverse complement strand
TTGCTCCAGCATTCTTTCTCACCTACTCCTCCCCAGGAGTTTCTGAGCTCGCCTGAACCGATGTCTGCTCTGAGATCTTCTCTTACTCTGATTCCGAGAGGACCCGCTTCCTTTGTCTTTCCGAATTCAACGTCGCCGTAATCTGCGGTAAATGTTGTTTCGATATCGAGTACGCGGCATTCTTCACTCTGATTATATACGGTATACTTCGATTTTTCACTGATGAGAGGATTATCCTCACGGTCGGTCCAGCGATTGTGCGCTGTAAATGTACCGTAGGCTGCGCCTGAGAACACGTCGGTAATAGATTCATTTCTTACAAGACCGTAGTTTTCTACGTGCTCGTTCCAGCAGTCAACACCGTTAACACTTCCCACAGCGATAAATACTGATCTCTGATGCGGATGCTCCTTGGTTTCAAGATCAAGTCTTGTAAAAGGATTTCCCGCATTGTCAACCACCTGACCGAAGAAAGGCTTCTTGATATTCTTGTCGTAAACATATTCAGAGAAATGGTTGCCATCAATAAGAACTTCAACCTTGCTCTCATCATTCTTCATTGCGATCTCAACACCGCTGTCCGCCCTTTCGGATGATGTTGTGAGAAGCATCTCCTCTCCTCGAGCTGCTGTAATTACTGCAATAACGCCATCTTTGTACTTTGATGCGGGGAAAGACTTTCCTTCGCACACAAGAGCTGTCACGTCGTCTGCAACTTCTCCGACAGCGGGCTTGATGTATACAGGCTCGGATTTCATATCACGGATCGCCTTGAATTCGAATGTTGTCTTAACATCGAAAATATCTCTGAGATGATCGAGTGCAAGAGCAGCGTCTGTCTTGAAATCACCGAATTTGCATTCTACGGAAACTACTCCGTCATAACCTGTCTTGTAAAGCTCATAAGCAAACTTACGGTTATAGCTGAGATCCTTACTGTCCTCAGCACCCGGACGGCTTCTGTTCGGCGACTCTGCCATATGACAATGACGGAGAAGATCAGCACATTCCTTAACGCAGGAGATGTCTGTACCCTCTTCAGCCATATGGAATGCATCGTAAAGAAGCTTTACGTTGTCATGCTTTATGTCATCTCTGATAATTTCTGCAGCCTCAGGAACAGATACAAATATGTTTGATTCACTTCTGCGAAGAGGCTCGATACAAATGGTAATTCCGCGTTTTTCAGCCTCGTCTGCCATAGCGCGTGTGAAACTATACAGTGTCTCTCTGCACTTTTCTTCATCTACACCTTCAAGAATTCTTCTTGATTTTCCGCTTCCGAAAACAGCATATTTAATTCCGAGCTTCTGCATAATTGAGAAGATCTTCACAGCGCGTTCCATATAAGGAGCGTGATCTGCCTCAGGATCTGCCAATCTGAAATCTCCGGGGAAAAGGCTGTTTACTGCCGCAAGCTTCAGAGAGCTTTTTTCATTTTCTTCTCGGAGATACTCAACCTCTTCATCGGTAAGCCCTGCAAGAAGACCGCCGCCGCACTCTGTGTTATCGTATCCCATGTCGAGAAGTGCTCTGCATTTAAGAACTATCTGCACCGCCGGTGAATCCGGAACTTCAGCAACACCCTCAGGCATAAGTGAACCACCGGGAATACAACATCCAAATTTGATCATAATTAACCTCCACTATTCATTGAAAACATATCACTGATTTTACAGTTACCCCATTATATCACATCTTTTTCTCAAAAACAATATGTACCGCAACATTATTTCACAAAATTTTTTTCGACATTTTATTTTTATTCTCCCCCACAATATGTTGTGTATTCTCAAATCATCTTTACAAGATGTTGTGCATAGTTTTTAGAATTTGTTTATAGATTTTCACCTCAGCGATTTGAAAAAAAGCAAAAATTAATTTTCGGCAAAAATCGTATGGTATGATATATCCCAAACCCCTGATTCACAAAACAATTTAAGAAAGGATGTGACACACATCATGACAAATCGCACTGAAACAAAGGAACTGTATTTCATCAGAACAAGTATTGACGCTTTAACTCTTACTTACAAGCTATGCGAGGAAAGATCTGACGCCTCTGAGAATCCAAGGTACTCTCTGCTTGTAGCTGTTGATGACTTCGGTAATACTGAAGAAAAATTTATCCCATATCTTACGGACAGCAAGCTTGAAGCAGAAAGATTACTTGAAATTATTTGCAGCGGACAAGTTACCCCGTGTACTCTATGCGATATTCTTGAAGATATACGGGAGTAATTTCGACATTTTTATATACTTTTCTGCAGTTTTATGATATCATAATGTAAAGACATTTCTGCATACTTGCGGAGGCGGGGAGATCATCATGAAATTGCTTGAGATATACAAATACACTGCCATGTTTCTGTCATTTTTTATCGGTCTGTGTATTTTTGCATACGTCGGAATTTACATAAAAATTGCTTTCTCCGCCGCTGCTCTTCTCATATTCATAGTTTTTTTGGTTCTGAGAATAGTCGGCAAGTTCCCAGATCTGAATGGTATATTTGTATCGTTTATGCTTATATGCGGTGCCCTGATACTCGCGTGTGTACTGTCAGTATATACACTTGACATTTATGCCGCAAGCTTTGATGAGCACGAAGGTAAGAGTGACACGGTCAAGCTGAAAATCGAAGAATGTGACTTTTCGCTCTCGTATACAGCACGCTATAAAGCAACTGTTATGGAATCACAGATCATCCCAAAGGGAGCAAAAATTTTTGTTAACTCTCCTATTGGTGACCTCGAAAACGGAGATATCCTCTTGGGAAATATCACATACACTTCCCTCGATGAACTTAGCTCACGCACATTCAACGCAAAGAGATATTATCTGACAGAGAGACTTATGCTCTCGTCAGATGACGATGGTCTGTATGTATCAGGTGAAGAAAAAACGTTTAATATTTCTTCCGTGTTTGATAAAATCAACAAAAAGCTGTCATCTATGATAACAGCGAATCTCGATCACGAAGCCGGTGGAATTGCTTCCGCTGTTCTTCTCGGAAACCGTGATGCGCTGAGTGACATAACAGAACGCGATTTCAGACGTATCGGTGTATCACACCTTCTTGTTGTAAGCGGATCACACTTTGCTATTTTGATATCATTTATCACTCAGGCAATGCGCTATACAAAGCTTAAAAGGAAGCCGCGCGCACTCTGCAGTATCGGATTCATCATATTTCTTATGGGTATCACGGGATTCACTCCGTCTGTTATGAGAGCAGGAATTATGCACATAATATCACAGCTTTCCATAATAGCGACAAGACGGGCAAAAATGATAAACTCCTTCGCAATATCGGGGGTACTGATCGTACTGCTCAATCCGTTTGCGGTTCTCGACTGCGGTCTTCAGTTATCTTTTGCCGCAACGTACGGATGTTTGATATTCATAAAATTAAAATCTGAATTTAACTCGCGGATAAGAAAGAAGCTCGGATATTCACCTCGTAAGAATCCCATCCTCCGCGCATTGCTTGCTGTTATCGAAACTCTTCTTATGACTACCGTCGTTACAATCTGTATTCTTCCAATGAGCTGGCTGTATTTCGGTGAAGTATCCGTCATTTCGATCCCCGTAAACGTGATCTTTATTCCCCTGATCACCGTTCTGATGTATCTCACAGGAATATTTCTCATTCTCTATCCACTCAGAATACTTATTTATCCGATGGCACTCCTTCTCAATTCTTACTGTGGGCTGATCACAAGTCTTGCAAGGTCACTGTCAAGCGGTGAAAACGTAATGATCGCGGTCAATTATTCATTTACACCGTTTTTCTTTATCCCGATAACCGTAATTCTGTTTTTGATTATGCTGCTCCCACGCAAAGGAAAGATCGCTGCCGGAATATCGCTTTCACTGTTATGCGTAACTTTTTTCTCAGTAGTCGGTGTAACGTCATATCTCGACCGGGATAATGTTCACATCACATATATTGGTGAAAAGAAAAATGACGGATTTGTGCTGAAATCAAACGGAAAGGCATTGATTTGTGAAATTTCAGATGCTTCCTTCGGATATTCGTACAATCTGACCGATGAGATCACCGAGATGAATGTCTGTGAGATCGAAGCGCTCCTGCTGACTCACTATCACAACAAGCACGTTCAACTTCTCGGTCGTCTGTGCGAGCGCGAGATCCTCAGATGCATTTATCTTCCGGAGCCTATAGATGAACGCGAATCGGAAATATACGGTTCTTTGCTTGAAACCGCTGAATATTACGGAATTGATCATTTCACGATAGACCGAGGTGGATCATTCGCGTTCGGTGATACTGAAATTACGTTGTTTGAAAGAAAATATCTTTCCCGTTCAACGCATCCGATAACTGCACTGCAGATCTCAGCCCACGGAGATGACGTGGTATTTCTCTCGTGTTCATTCAATCAATCTCATGAGGAGATAACCTCCGCAGCATCTGAGGCTGAGTACATAATTTTCGGAAATCACAGCCCCGTATACAAAAAAGCCTTCGGGATCACATTTGATGATCTGCCGAAAGCTATGATAATAAGCGAACAAGCTTACGAATATATGGACGAGAGTACGCGAGAGGCCGCCGAATCTGTTGGTGCGGAAATAGGTATTGATCTGTACAGGCTCACCCTAACCCCAAACGGCTGAGTGTCCACAGAACAACGATTACCTGAAACAATATTATGATCGGTATTCCGAGCATAAATTTGACGTGCTTCGTTTTGTGACGTATAATCAGCATCGTCAAAAGCATTGCGGCGGATCCGCCGAGGGATGACACAATAAGTAGTGTTGCTTCGGGAATACGTCATTTGTTTTTCTTTGCCTTTATTTTGTCTGCTACAGTAATGATTATTGCAGCAAGTGAGATCAGTACGAGGTAAACAAAAAAGTATTTATATGTCACGTGCACTCTCCCATATCAGATTTCAAAAGTAATATTAAAACTCACGGGCGCGCGCCTGTGCCATTGCATCGCACCGTTCATTATACGGATGGCCTGCGTGTCCTTTTACCCATACGAAATTCACATCGTGAATCTCGCACAAATGAAGAAGCTTTTCCCACAAATCAGGGTTGAGAGCAGGTGATCCGTCACTTTTTCTCCACCCTTTTTTCTTCCACGATGCAGCCCAGCCTTTAGAAATTCCGTCACAGAGGTATTTCGAATCGGTGGTCATCGTTACATCGCACGGCTTATTAAGGGCAGACAAAGCCTCAATAGCTGCTGTCAGCTCCATTCTGTTGTTTGTTGTATCAGCCTCGCCGCCTGACAGCTCCTTTTCTATTTTTTTGTAGACAAGAACTGCTCCCCATCCTCCCGGTCCGGGATTTCTCAGGCAAGATCCGTCGGTATATATATCTACGTGAAGCATAATCTCTCCGTTTCTTTTTATTCGGTAATTCAGTATATCATATTCATTCGTTGATTTCAAGAGTGAACCTCGTAACAGATGAAAACATTTTTGTGGCGGGGTTCACTTTTTTTCATATACTCTAAATGAGGGTACGGATAAAGTATCTTCAATAACCTACGGAGGTAACAATCAAGGACTATGGAAAAAAAATATGATTACACACCGAGAGAATGGATCGACAATGATATTCTCTCACAGATACTCGGCGGCGATGATATGAACGGCCGTTGCGGCTGTTACGGTGCATCTGAAAGAAACATTTCAAACCATTCCGATAAACGTGAAGGATGCGGTTATGAAAAATCCGATTCGGAAAACCATCACCGCGAAAAACGTTCTGTTGAGCACGAAAGTTATGGATGCGGAAACAGCCGTCGTGCAAACCGTTCTGCTGAACGCGAAGGTTGCGGATACCGAAACAACCGTTCATCAAATGAAAACTGCGAAAGAGGCGGCAGACGTTCTTCGTGGGACGATAAACAGTCCTGCAGAAACAATTCACGCCGTTACGAAGAGCCAAACGGAAACCACGAACATTGCGGATCGTGTGCAAACGATGACCGTATGTACGGCTTCCCTATTGCTATGGCTTATGTTCCTAGGCAGGAATGGCACAGAATCTATGAGGCTGAGGAAGCTCTTCAAATGGGAACATTATTCAACGAGCTGAATCTTCCTTTCAATCATTCCGACTGCGGAAACGGATGCGGATGCAGATAATATACAATTTTTCAAAGAGTAAGGAGAGTAATCTATTATGAATGAGCAGAAAAAGCTATTCAAAATGATACAGAGTTATTCTTTTGTGATAAATGAAACTGCTCTGTATCTCGACACACACCCCAGATGCCGTCAGGCTCTGCGACACTACCAGAAATATATGAATCTTCTTCGCGATGCTGTAAAGACATACGAAGAAAAATACGGACAAATGACTATCTTCGGCGGCTCCTCCTGCGACAGTTGGAAATGGGTGGAAGAACCGTGGCCGTGGGAATCTTAAGCACGGAGAAAGGAATAGAAATATGTGGATTTATGAAAAAAACTCCAATATCCTGTAAACATCAAAAAATCAAATCCTGCCTACGCAAAGATCATAATTTCGCAGCTGGGCGGTCCCGACGGCGAGCTCGCAGCATCAATGCGCTATCTCAATCAGCGTTACTCGATGCCCTACAGAGAGGTCGTTGGAATCTTAAATGATGTTGGTACGGAAGAGCTTGCACATCTTGAGATGGTCGGGACCATTCTTAAACAGCTTACACGCGATATGTGTATAGAAGACATCAAGAAAACAGGTTTTGACACTTATTTTGTAGATCATACTGCGGGAATCTATCCTGTTTCCGCCGCAGGTGTCCCACACGATATGAAATATATCGGCGTCAAGGGAGACGTGATCGCTGATCTCCACGAAGATTTGGCCGCTGAACAGAAAGCAAGGGTAACTTACGACAACATCCTCAGACTTATCGATGATCCCGATATCTGCGACCCGATCAAGTTCCTTAGAGAAAGAGAGATCGTACACTATCAAAGATTCGGTGAAGCACTCCGTATAGCGCAGGATAACATGGACGCTAAGAATTTCTATGGCTGGAATCCCGCTTTTGACAATGGACGTAACGGTCGAAAATCTTCTTTAAACGTACACCAATCATAACAAAATCTGAATAAGACAAGAACCCCTGACGATTTATATAACGTCGGGGGCTTAATTTATAAAGATCAGTATCTTTTTCATCTCTGGTTCCGGGGACATCAAGTATTCATAACTAATAAAAAATAGCCCGATTCCCTAAGAAATCAGGCGTTTTTTTTGTTGTTTACTTTTCGAACAACGACATTGCGATCTTTTCGGGAGTGATGGGCAGCTCGCGATGCCATACTCCTGTAGCGCGATAGATTGCGTGGGCTATAGCCGGTGCGGGTGTATTTATGACGATCTCTCCAATTGATTTTGCACCAAACGGCCCTGTAGGCTCGTAGCTGTGCTCAAACTCAATCTTCAATTTTCCCATATCAAGTCGAGTGGGGATCTTGTACTGCATAAAGCTTGATTCGATGGGACGACCTTTTGAGTCAAGCGTGATATTTTCCATCAAAGTATGTCCTATGCCTTGGACAATACCGCCCTCAGCCTGTATTCTTGCCAAAGCGGGATTGATTGGAATACCACAGTCAACAACTGCCATATAGCCAAGTATATCTACATTTCCCGTAAACTTGTCAAGCTCAATTTCTACCATACCTACCATAAAAGGCGGTGGTGAAATGGGAGAGGTGTGGGCAGCAGTCGATTCGGCAGGTGTTGTGTTGCCAAGCTGTGATTTATATGAAATATCGGTGAGAGAAACGGTTTCATCTGTACCGATCTTACGCACACAGGTACTTTGGAATTCAACCTCATCCTCAGTACAATTCATCATTTCTGAGGCAATAGAGCATATTCTCTTTTTAAGTTCTGCACACGCCTTTACAACTGCTTGTCCGGTGATATAAGTTGTGGATGAAGCATATGAGCCTGAATCGTAGGGAGAAACGTCAGAATCTGCACCGAAGACTGCGACATCATCCACATCACAGTCCATAAGCTCCGCAACCATCTGAGCAAGTATAGTATCACATCCTGTACCCATATCGGCTGCACCAATAATCAAATTATAAGTGCCGTCCTCGCTAAGCTTCAAGGTTGCTGAACCGACGTCTACATTAGAAATACCGCTTCCCTGCATTGCCATAGCTACTCCTGCCGTTCTCACCTTGCCGTTTCCCATGTCACGAACTTTGGAACGTTCTTCCCAGTTGAACATTTTACGGCAGTGATCCATACAGCGATCAAGTGCACAGGAATTCGCAATTTCATTGTAGTAAGCAGGCATGACCATGCCTTCCTTGAGCATATTCATATCACGAATGGCAGTTGCGTCCATACCAAGCATTTCAGCAAGCTCACTGACTATAGATTCCACAGCAAAAAATCCCTGTGTCGCTCCGTAACCGCGATAAGCCCCCGCTGCCTGCTGATTTGTGTAGACCACATCGTAGTGGAAACGGAATGCCTCAAGAGATCCTGTATAGATCGGAATTGCCTTGTGTCCTGAAAGTCCTACGGTAGTGGGGCCGTGTTCGCCATATGCACCTGTATTGGACAGAGTGTAGAGGTCCATAACGCGAATCCTGCCGTCCTTCATAGCACCCATCTTTACCGTGATCTCCATCTCGTGTCTCGGAGAGCCTGCAATCTGGGATTCTTCACGGGTATATATAATCTTTGCCGGACGTCCTGTTTTCATCGCAACAAATGCGGGATACACATCACAGACAGCAGTCTGTTTTGCACCGAATCCTCCACCTATACGCGGTTTTTCTACTCGAATCTTACTTTTGGGAAGTCCTAGTGCACGGGACAAAATTCTGCGTGTATGAAATACGATCTGCGTTGAGGAAATTATATGCAGACGACCATAACGGTCGAAATCAGCATAGCAAATAAACGGCTCCATCATAGCCTGATTAAATGCTCTGGTGTGGAATGTACGTTCGAGAACGATATCACATTCTGCAAGGATCCCCTCAACATCACCGAAAATTTCGTCATCGCTTGCAACCATATTACGCTTTGGATCTCCGCCCACTTCGCAAGGTGGGAACCAATCGTCCTCGGGATGAACCAAGACAGGATTATCTTTTGCAGATCGAAAATCAAGAACAGGCTCCAAAACCTGATACTCTACATTGATGAGCTTCATAGCCTTAAGTGCTGCTTTCTCGGTTTCAGCCGCTATTATTGCAACTGCATCCCCAGAAAAACGAACGTGGCGGTCGAGGATCAATCGGTCATAAGGAGACGGCTCGGGGTAAGTCTGACCTGCGATAGCAAAACGTGTCTTAGGTACATCTTCCCAGGTATATATATCGACAACTCCGGGCACTTTCTTTGCTGTTTCGGTGTTTATAGATTCCACGATTGCATTTGCATGAGGGGAACGCAGAATCTTCACAACTAACGCATCCTTTGGAGTCACGTCGTCTGTATAGACAGGCTTTCCTAGCAAAAGCTGCATTGAGTCCTTTTTACGAACGGATTTATTAACAGATTTATATTCTTTTTTATCTATAGACATTTTCAGACTCTACCCTCCTTACGAAAATTCAAATAACTTCGTATGCCTCGAAGCTGACCGTCATACCCTGAGCATCGGCACAAATTTCCTGCGAGAAATGCGCGTATCTCATCATCGGTAGGATCGGGATTTTCGCGCAGCAGCGCAATTGTATTCATCACCATACCTGGATTGCAGAAACCGCACTGATCAGCTCCCTGATCTGCTATGAAACCTACAAAATCTGCTGCCTCCTGCTGCAAGCCTTCAAGGGTATAGATCTCATGACCATCGGCACGCACCGCCAAAAATGAACAGGATAAAATTGGTTTCCCGTCCATCAGAACAGTACAAAGTCCGCAATTTGATGTGTCACAGCCCCGCTTAACGCTGAGACATCCTTTTTCTCTGAGCAAATCAAGTAAAACTGTATCAGCATCCACGAAAGCAGTTATATTTTTGCCGTTAAGCTTCATTTTGATTTCCATATTACATACCTCCAAGTTCTGCTGCAGCCCTCTCGGTCAGTACCTTGACCAAACGGGTACGGTAAGCCGCACTTGCGCGGAGATTATCTCCTGTCGGTACATTCTTCGCAACGTACTCTGCAAATGCTCCTGCATTCTCCATTTCATTACTGCAAATCAGAATCGCACGTGAAGGACGGGCACCGACAGCAGCGCGGTATTCACCGTTTATTAAAGACACGGCACAAGTCAGTACGGGAAAATCTGTACGCTGATTCCGCATAGCAGTATAGACGATCTTTACGGGTGTCTTCTTGACTATAAGTCGAACCAGGATATCGTTGTCATATTTCATTTTCGCAAACTCTTTGAGAGATACTATTCCACCCTTATAAAGCTCAACGTATGTATCAAGTGCAAGAAAAACGGTCAGCACGTCGGAAAAACCGAATCTTCCCCAAATACTACCGCCAACTGTAGCCATATTTCGGAACTGGACCCCAACAATACTATTTACTGCATTGGAAACCGCGCTTTTCGTATAAGCATTCAGCCCTTCGTGCTTTTCAATGTCACGGAGAGTAACCATTGCACCAATTGAGAATTGTTCATCATCTTCAGTAATGGTATCAAGTCCCAAATCGCTGATATCTATCGCAGTACCAATACTTCCCCTACCCAATCTTAGCCACATCATTCCGCCTAAAATTCGGTTTCGGCTGTTTTGGTTTAGCTGCCAGGCTTCTTCCAAAGACTGAGCACGAACATATTTCTGTATCGTAATCATCAATAAATGCTCCTTGTAAGATATGTTTGCAAAAATGATTTTAAGATTTTCATTAATAATATAGTATAATTATAGCATTTTTTGTTGCATTTGAAAAGAGGATTTGGTATAATATCATTGTATTTTTAAAACTATAACGATTGGAGAATAATATGAAAAGATTTATTTCCTTCTTTCTTGTGCTAACAATGCTCGTATCATTGACAGCCTGCAATTTACCCCACAATTCAGACGAATCAACACCCGATAATACAGAAAAGGCAAGTCACTATCCCATCACGGTAACCGATCACGCAGGTCGCCAAGTGACCATTGAAGATGAGCCGCAGAAGCTGGTCAGTGGTTACTACATTTCCACAAGTCTGCTCATCGCACTTGAGCTGGATGAAAAAATGGTCGGAATTGAAGCAAAAGCAAACAAGCGCTCGATCTACAAACTGTCCGCTCCTGATTTGATTGACCTCCCCAATGTAGGAACTGCCAAGGAATTTGACCTTGAAGGATGTGCCGCACTTGAACCTGATCTTGTCATTCTTCCCCTCAAGCTGAAAAATGCTGTAGAGACACTTGAAGATCTCGGAATTGATGTTCTGCTGGTCAATCCCGAAAATGAAGAACAGCTTACCGAAATGATCAATATGATCGCTGACGCAACTAACACAAAAGACAAAGCTGATGCTCTTCTCAGCTTTATCGAGGATAAAAAAGCTCATCTTGCTGCTGCTCTTACAGGTGCTGATACTCCGAGTGTATACCTCGCAGGTAATTCGAGTATGCTCTCCACAGCCGGAAGCGCTATGTACCAGTCCAATATGATCAGCCTGGCTGGCGGAGTAAATGTGGCTTCTGAGATCGAGGACACATACTGGGTAGAAATTGACTATGAACAGCTTCTCAGCTGGGACCCCGACTACATTATCCTCGCGTCTGATGCTTCTTATACTGCAGAAGATGTGTTGGCAGATCCTAATCTTGCAAACTGCACTGCTGTAACTAACGGAAATGTATATCAGCTTCCAAACAAAGCGGAGGCTTGGGACAGCCCTGTTCCAAGTGCTATACTCGGATCAATATGGCTTGCAAATATCCTTCACAGTGATTTGCTGACCGACACCGAATGTTCAGAAATGATCGACGAATACTATGAAACATTCTACGAATTCAAGTACAGCGAAAACTAAATATATCTGTACTGCAGGAGTGATCGTATTGATTACTATTGCGGTTGTCGGTTTATTTGTCGGAAAATATCCGCTTTCATTCTCAAAGCTACTTGCGGGAGACGAAATGCAGTGGCGTGTATTTCTGACATTGCGACTCACACGAACAGTCGTGGGTGTCATCGGCGGATTTGCATTAGGTATTGCAGGATTCGTGTACCAGACTGTGTTCCGTAATCCCTTGGCATCTCCGGATATTATCGGTGTCTCCTCAGGTGCAAGTACAGGTGCCGCGTTTGGAATCCTGTTTTTCCAAGGGGCCGCTTCCGTGACGATCAGCGCTTTTGCCGGTGCTCTGTTAGCCGTTGTGTTTGCACTTGCAATTTCAGCTTTGGATAAAAACGGCAAAAACAGCACGATAGTTCTTGCAGGTATCGCTGTACACTCTCTCGCTCAGACCGCTTTGATGTGTCTGAAGTTGACAGCAGACCCTGAGCGTGAATTGGCTTCTATAGAATACTGGATCATGGGCAGCTTAAACGGTATCAGCATTTATTCCGTTACTGTAAACGTGATTTTGTGTGTGGTCTGCCTGGTTGCGTTATTTCTGCTCCACCGCCAGATCATACTTCTCTCCGCTGAAGAAGGAGAAGCAAGAATGCTGGGTGTAAATGTAGCCTCGATCCGCTTAATCGTTTTGCTGATCGCAACACTTGTTGTCGCTTCTGTGGTAAGCTTGACAGGGCTCATCAGCTTTGTCGGACTGCTCGCTCCACACGCTGCAAGGCTGGTAACAAAAAACAACCGCATTGGCACAATGTTTTTCAGCGGAATTCTCGGCGGGATTCTCTTGTGCGGCGCTGATATTCTTGCGCGTTCTGTCGCCTCATCTGAGCTTCCTGTGAGTATTTTCACAAGTATTCTAGGGGCACCGTTCCTCATCTTCCTGATCGTTCGAGGGAGGAAACAGATATGAGTTTTTTATGTGTCAACAAGATAACTGCAGGTTACGGAAAACAAAAAATCATTGAAAACGTATCATTTCAGCTTGATTGCGGATGTCTTTTGGGAGTTCTTGGCGCTAACGGAAGCGGAAAAACCACCTTGCTAAAAGCGATTTGCGGAATACTGCCTCATCGAGGCTTTTGCACTCTGGATGAGATGACGCTGGAAGATCTATCCCCCAGACAGATCGCTAAGCACATCAGCTACATTCCCCAGCGCAGCGGTATTTCTATTGATATCTCAGCTATTGACGTAGTATTGATGGGGTTTAATCCACACCTGAAGCTTCTTGAAAACCCTACCGAGTCTATGAAAAAATCCGCCGTCGATGCACTGCGTCAGGTTGGACTAGCTGGAAAAGAGTACACCAATTATCTCCATCTCAGCGAGGGGCAGAAACAGCTTTGCATTTTAGCGAGAACCCTGGTTTCTGACAGCAAGCTTCTCCTTTTGGATGAACCTGAAAGTGCACTGGATTTTCGGTTTAGATATCAAATACTTTCTTTACTTAAGAATTGGATGTCTTCGGACAGCCGAAGTGCCATCGTTACACTCCACGATCCCGCGCTTGCACTTAATTTCTGCGATCGGCTTCTCCTTCTTTCAGATGGCGGTATTTTGGGAGTATTGCATCCAAAAACAGATCCGCTTCAGAAAATGGAGGATATGCTCAGCGCGATATACGGCAGTGTCAGCTTACAGGTGTGTCACAATCGAAATGGCGAGGCGCAAATCGTAATGATCAAGGAGGATGAGGTATGAAGGCGGTAACCAAAATCACCTTTTTTGATGAAAACAATGAAAAATTCTTTGGCGAAGGTCCGGCAAGATTAATGCACGCAATTGAGGAAAACGGTTCTCTTCGCGCTGCCGCCATGTCAATGGGTATGGCATACACTAAAGCTCTTCACTTGATCAAGAATGCGGAAGCTGCTTTGGGGTTTGCGTTGACTACACGATCAACAGGAGGAAAAAACGGCGGAGGAAGCCAGTTGACAGCCGAAGGAAAGGAGTGGCTCCAGCGTTATGAATCCTACCGTGATGCCTGTAAGCAAGCTAACAGCAGATTGTATTTGGAATTCTTTCCACAAGAGCGGTAAACGACATCTGATTATAACAGGTAAGAGAGGCAGCGGCAAATCTTCCCTGCTTGCCAAACTTTTTCCCAAAAATGTTCCCGGTATTACCACCTGGGCAGAGCGTGAAAAAGCGGTATTTCTTCGTGATAATCTTTCGGGAGAGACTGTTCAAATAGGAGTTTTTTATCCCGCTTTGCCCGGCTTGGAAAATAAAATGATTTTACAAAGCGACGGTTTTGCAGTTCTCGGAATTCCTGCATTAAATCGCTGTATAGAGCTCCCCGATCCGTGGGTCACTATTGATGAAATCGGTTATCTTGAAGTCGGGTGTACTGCATACATCGAAGCCCTGCTGAAGCTGTTTGACAAAAAGCAGGTCGCTGCAGTTGTCCGCAAGCAAGAGATTCCATTCTTGAAGGAGCTGTGCGATCGAAATGATGTATTTATTATCGATTTGGACGATCCATTCGGAAACATAGGCTGCGTGATAATGGCGTCAGGATTTGGGAAACGATTCGGTACGAACAAGTTATTGTCGGATTTTCATGGAAGCCCATTATTTTCACGCATTCTTGATGCCACAGATGATATCTTTTCACAGCGTGTGGTTGTGACAAGGTATCCTGAAATCGCGCAGTATTGTGAAGAACGCGGTATTCAAACAATACTTCACTCACTCCCATATCGAAGCGATACCGTTCGGTTGGGAATTGAAGCATTATCTAACACGAACCGCTGTATGTTTGCGCCCGCCGATCAACCGCTTCTTCGCCGTGAAACAGTTGTGTCACTTGCGTTCTCATCAAAGAATGATCCGGATAACATTTGGAGAACGTTCTGCGGCAATACCCCCGGTTCCCCTGTTATTTTTCCAAAGTGGTCATATAAAGATCTGCAAGATCTTCCAGAGGGAAAAGGCGGCAGTGTAATTATAAAAAAATATCCCGAGCGAGTTCGTACTGTAAATGCCCGTGATATTTATGAATTAAAAGATGTGGACACCCCTGATGATCTGAACGAACTTTTGAAAATTCAAGCAAAAACCGACTCATGAAAAGTGAGTCGGCTTTTTATATGCTTCTATGAGTTAAAAAATGCATCACATCTATTTTAGGTAATTGACAAAACAGCGTTTTTTCGGTATACTGAATAAAACAAACGGAGGTTCGTTTATGACCACACCATATTATTCCGGTATCATCACAAATTACGTCTGCACGGCAGAATGTCGGCATTGTATGTTCGGCTCGTCCCCTTCATGCCCGAAAGAATACATCACTACAGAAGAATCTGAAAACATTGCATCTATACTTGAAGAAGCAGGTACTCCGTCTGTTCACATTGGCGGGGGAGAACCTTTTATGAATTTTCCGGCACTGCTCTCGCTTATTGATGCACTTAATCGGCACGGAATAGGTGTGGATTATATCGAGACCAACGCATTTTGGGCAAAAGATGAAGATATAGTGAAAAATCGTCTGTGGGAGCTTACAAAACGAGGTGTCACAACTGTTATGGTTTCGTCAGATCCGTTCCATATCGAATATGTCCCTCTCTCAAGAGTTCTTACTCTTATTAAACTCCTCTCGGAAGAAGGGTTTGACTATTTTATATGGCAAGAACGATATCTCAGAAAGCTCATTCATCTCGATCACAACCGAACTTACTCCAAAGAAGAACTTGAAAAAATACTTGGTAAAAACTATATAACCTACACCGCCCGAGAATACGGTCTCGGAATGAATGGCCGTGCATTGGCGATATCGTATGATATTTATCCGCTTAAATCAGTTGATGAGCTTCTCAAGTCTCCTCCCTGTCATAATATTCTCTCAGCTCAACACTGTCATTTTGATCTATACGGAAATGCGGTTCCATCGGGCTGTCCCGGACTCTGTGCAAACTCGAGAGATTATTTATGCGGGGATATTTCTACCGACAAATACCCTGTTATGTCAAGACTCGTATGCGGCAGAATAAAGTCGCTATTCGAATATGCTCATAACCTCGGATTTGTTCCGGATCCACAAGGATATCCAACAAAATGCTCATTCTGCTATGCAATGAGGTCGTTCCTGTCAAAGAACAACCCGTCAGATGATCTATCACCGAAATGTTTCTATGAAAACATCGACAAAAATCTTACCGAGCGAATCTAATAAAAACAAAAAATCGACTTCGTAACTTTTGCAGTTAAGGAGTCGATTTTGTATTTATGTTTTATTCACGAGGCTTCGGCAAGTTTCTTCCTTTGGCGGTATACTCGCTCACATCAATTCTGATGACGCTCACAACCTTTACAAGCTTTTCGTTAAACTCGAAATCTTTTCCTGTCTGAGTCTTCATAAAGATGGAAAGAGCTTTCATTTTTTCCCGAGGATCGTCAAGTATCAGAGCCTTTCCTCGTCCCATAAGTGACTTATATGCTGTTCCGTATCTGCAGGCTACATCGCCTTCAAACGGCTGAATATCACATTCCATCGAGAAGAAAACGTTTGGATTCTTTCGCATTACATCAAGCTTTCTGCCTTGTGTAGCGCCGTGGAGATACAGACAAAGCTTTCCGTCCTCATTCATAGTATATCCGTAATTCATCGGCACAACATAAGGCTCATCTCCGTCAACGAGTCCGATATGTGTTATCTTTGAACGATCGAGTATGGAGAGAATCTCCTGTCTGTCCGTGATCTCGCGTTCGCGTCTTGTCATTCCGTTCATTTTGCTCTCCGGTATTACTCAGCAGTAAATATAAACGGGTAGACTTCCTGTCCGCCGTTTACGGTATAGAACTCAACATCGGGATATTCTTCTGACATCCAGTTTTCAAGTGCTTCCACAACCTCAGCCGTTGCATCAGTACCAACGAACGCAGTAATCATGAATATTTCATTCTCACTCATTACGCGGATCAATTCCTGTGATGCCTCAAGCATTGTTTTGCAGGAAACCTTCATTGTTTTTCCGGCAAATCCGATGTAGTCATCCTTTTCTATGTGAATACCGTTCAATTCTGCATCTCTTATGGCGGTAGAAATACATCCGGTCGTTACTGTCTGCATTGCTTCTGTAAGAGTTTCTGCAATCTGCTCGGGATCATCTGAGGTAAAGTTGAGAGCAGAGATCGCAGCATACCCCTGTCCGAGATCCTTACTTTCGATAACGTACACTTCGCCGTTTTCGTAAAGCTGGCCTGCCTGCTTTGCTGCCATAATAATATTTCCGTTATTCGGGAAAACAAATATATGGCGAGCATTCACTTCCTCAAACGCAGCGAGGAAATCACTTGCAGACGGATTCTGTGTCTGTCCGCCGTGTACAACAGCATCTACACCGAGTTCAAGGAACATTTCTTTGATACCGTCACCAACCGCAACAGCTACTGTACCATAATCCTTCATCGGACGGGGCTGCTCGGTAATAGCCTGGCTGTGCTGAACGTTCATGTTCTCGATCTTCACGGTGAGGAATTCACCGTACTGACGGCAGAACTCAAGCACCTTCTCAGGCGTTTTTGTATGAACGTGGATCTTCACGATACTGTCGGTCTTGAACGCAACAATAGAATCTCCGATCGTCTGTAGAAAATCCGAGATAATTTTGACATCAAAGCTTCCTGTATCGACGCGATCATTCATAAGCTGAAGGAGAAGCTCTGTGCAGTATCCGTATACCATCTCACTGTCCGCAGTAAAAGCAGAAAGGTCGACGGAGTTTTTCTCTACGAGCACAAGAGAATCGGATTCCTTGATCTCCTCACCCTTAAGAATCTTTACAAATCCCTGCATTATATAGAAGAGCCCTGCTCCGCCGCTGTCGATCACATTCGCTTCTTTAAGTGCAGCGAGAAGATCCGGTGTGCGCTGGAGAGACGCATACATTTCCTTGATCAAATCAGAAAAAAGATCGGTGATCGTGGTAGATTCATTGATTCTCGCCACTGCATATTCGACCGCTTCACGCGCAACGGTAAGGATCGTTCCCTCTGTGGGAGTGATTACCGACGCATACGCCTGCTTAACGCCTTCCTGCATTGCCTCACCGACAACAACAGCGTCAGCTCGTTTGTATTTTGAAAATCCCTTTGTCATTCCCGCAAAAAACTGCGAGAGAATAACACCGGAATTTCCGCGTGCTCCGAGAAGCATACCGCGTGACAATGTCTGCGTAACAGCCGCAAGGTCATTTGTATGAATTCCCTCGAGTGCCGCGACTCCGCCTTCTATTGTCATACTCATATTGTCACCGGTATCTCCGTCAGGCACCGGGAATACGTTGAGGTCGTTTACTTCTTTGGCATTTGCACGGAGCTGTGCAGCCCCGCCTCTGACCATAGTCGCAAACATTTCACCGTCAAGAAACTTATCGTTTTCTACCATATCCGTACTCTTTTCCACGTTATCTGTTTTGAGTTGATTCATATTGTCCTCATCGGTCTTAAATGGTCAGTCAACACGAACGTCACCCCAATAGAAGAGGGCGACGGTACCGGGACCTGTGTGGCTTCCGATTGTTGTACCGATATTGTTAATAATCACTTTTCCGTCGATGTTAGGGAATTCTGCTTCCACGAGGTCTGCAACCGCACGAGCGTCATCAAAGCAAGCAGAATGGCACATATAGCATTTACCGTTGTATTCTGTACCGCCCACAGCGTGTTCCTTCATAACATCAACGATACGGCGAATAACCTTCTTCTTCGGGCGAATCTTTTCTCTCGGAATAAGACGACCTTCATTGTCAACATTGAGAAGAGGACAAATTCCAAGTATTCCGCCGATAGCACCTGCAGTCTTTGATACACGTCCGCCCTTGACGAAGAATGTCAGATCAGACGAGAAGAACCAGTGGTGCATTTCACGCTTGTGATCCTCAGCCCACTGTACAAGCTCATCAAGTTCCATACCGGAATCACGGAAATCAGCGAGCTTATCGAGGATAAGACCGTATCCTGAGGATGCAGCGAGTGAGTCGACAACTTTGATTTTTCTATCGGGATATTTTTCGGAAAGTGTCTGAGCAGCAGCGCAAGCTGACATATAAGAGCCTGAGATACCTGATGAAAGTGACAGGTGAAGCACATCTTTGTCGTCTGCAAGGAACTTTTCAAAGTATTCGATATATTCTCCGGCACTTATCTGCGATGTTTTGGTGTCAGCACCTGCTACCATTGCAGCATAAAATTCTTCAAAAGGCATTGTCTGACCAAGGTCATCGGGACGCTCTACACCGTCCATAATATAGTGAAAACAGATATACTCAATCTTTCTGGAATTAAAATGCTCGCGGGACAAATCGGCAGTTGAGCATCCGCTGAGAACATAATTCGACATAATTATATTTCCTTTCGTATAACGTACTATTAAGACGGCAATTTCACCGAGCTTTTCTTTGATATTATTTTTGTTAACAGAAGATAACTGTTAATATGCATACACCTATTAATATACCATATTTTTTCAATAAAATCAACCCCTGATGAAGAAAATATCAATATTTCTCTTTATATGAACAGATTTTTCGCAACAATTCTCATCATTATATGTATTAAAAACAGGTAAACCCTCTCATTTTCACGATAATGTAACAATGTTCATTAGAACTCACATCTCCATATCAACCCTATTATTCTCTCTTTTTATCAGTCCTTACAGCTGCTCTACAGTGATCGATCTGTCCATTATGCGATGCATAATATTCTCACACGACGGGTTTTCTCAAAAATGCACCTTATAACACGTTTGGATTAGTTTTAACATTTTTATCATCCATTTCTACAGCTCGTTTACAATTATTTTGTGGATACAAAAAGCACAAAAAAATAAATTATAACAGATTTTGAAATTTGTTGACTTTATTTATCACACGTGCTATAATACAGACAAGTCGTCAAAAAATTATTTTATTTCATTATAATAATATATTAATTCACATTATTCGGAGGAATAACGCAATGTTGATCTACTTCTCAGGAAACACAGTCACAAAGCCCGGTGACACCGTACTTCTCTATGGTGACGGACTTGACAAAATTAAAAAAATTGAAGTAACAAGATTGGATGACAAAAAAGTATCATCCTCTCCTAAATATATCACACTTATTACCCCTGTATCAGTTCCGACTGCAGAACAGTCGGAAGGTGCGTCTGAGCCTGTTTTTGAGGGAGATCACATTTGCACTTCTCCTATTCAGCAGACAGCTCAGTCGGTTAAGTTCCACATTCCCAAAGAACTCGATATGGGTGTGTTCAGCATAAAGCTTTCCACCGATACGGAAGAACAAATTCTCTACATAAACGAGCCTTCTGTAAAATGGGTACAGGGTGACATCGGCGAGTGTGCTTCCCCGAGTGGTTGGCTCAGAATTTGCGGTGAAAAGCTCTCTATCGACGGCGGTGAGACATCTGTTGTATTCGAAAAAGACGGCAAATTTATTCCTATGGAAGTCAGCATAGTATTTGACGCGTACTCCCTTGAAGTAAAGATTCCCGAAGAGTTTGAGACAGGCGAATACAAGGTTTACCTCACAAACGGATTCGGCGGTGACACCGCTTGGTCTATGCCGATTGAGGCTAAGATCGCATATCCCGAGGTTATGCCCGAGAAGGTGTTCAACGTTCGTGATTTCGGGGCAATAGGTGACGCTGAAACTGACGACACAGAAGCCGTCAAAGCTGCTCTTGACGCAGCTCGCGAAAACGGCGGTGGCGTGGTTTACTTTCCTCGCGGCCGTTATCAGCTCACTGATATCCTTGAAGTGCCAAACTACACTACCATGCGCGGTGAGTCCGTAACCAGAACACAGATCTTCTGGCTCCCGTACACCTGGGATTTTGATAAGCTTCCGGATTACTTCATCAAAGCAGAATCTGACGTAATCTTTGAGGACATCGAATTCCGCGGAGTTCGCACATTCACATTTATGAATCTCGGCGGTGTGCCCAATTCCCAAAATATTGTTCTGCGTCGTCTCTGCATCATCTTCAATCCTTATGCCGGTCACGCGCTATATCATTCAACAAAACTCGGAAGAAAGGTTATTGATGAAATTTCCGCAGAACATACATACTTCACACGTCCCGGTAAAAATGCTGCCCTCATTTATTTGACAGGTGACAATGTCAGCGTCACTGATTGTTATATCAATGCGCCTCATATGATTTTCTATTGTCATTTGAATGAAGACCATTCAACTATTGCAAAGCATAATTTCCTGTTCCGTGGTAATACGCTCGAATCTCATCATGAAGAATGGGCATTCTTCGGATATATGGATCACGCAATTATTGAAGATAATGAGTTTGACGGTGTAACATCCGGTTGTGCAGGCGACGGTGTTTACTATGCAAGAAATAATATTCACAATGTCAAGCATGGTGACCGTGAAGCATTCACAACAGATATGAGTTATGCTCAGATAGGAGCGAATCCCGTAAGTGTCAACGGATGTGAGATCACATTCAAAGAAGGTATTGAATTTATTAAAGACAGAGCGACCGTCCCGGGACTTTATATCTGCAACGGTAGGGGTGTGGGACAGGCGAGAGCTGTCAAGAAAATCGAAAATAATGTATTGACCATAGATTCTCCCTTCGCATGCGAACTTGATGAAACAACAGAATTCAATTTCGGTGGCACACTTCGTAAACACTTCTATGTTGTAAATAACCGTACATTTGATGCAGGGCATCTTCAGTTCTATCCCGACCAGTGTTACTCTATTTTTGACGGAAATGAAATATACAAGGCAGGCGGACTTATGCTGTTTGGCTGGAGAGGTCCCAGAAACAGATTCAAGCCGCTTCCGGGGGATGAAAGTGCAACTCTTGATTACTTCACATACCAGACTCACCTGTTCATATCATTTGTAAACAACAAATTGCTCGGCGGAAACCATTTCCATTTCTTCGGTGCAACTTGTGACAAACACAGCGAACTTATCGGAGGTATTGATTTTGACTGGCTCAGCAGATTCTCTGTTATCGGTGCGCTTCTGAACGGCACAGGCACATCGATTCACGGTGCCCTTTACAGAAACAACGAACTGAACGATAATTCAATTTTCAAGTATCACGGTGTAGGAGCTGTCGAAAATGCAATTTTTGAGAGAAATACCATCAAAAACTCAGACTACGCATTTAACTTTGACTGCTATGTAAAGAATTCGTATATCCGTAACAATACGTTCGATACTGTTGATACCCCGTACTGTATCAAACATATTAATGAAGCAGAAACAAGCATTCTTATTGAAGAATGATAAACATAAGAGGAACTTCAAATGATAATCTACTTCTCAGGAAACACAATTACAAAGTCCGGTGAGACCGTACTTCTCTACGGTGACGGTCTTGATGAAATCAAAAGCATTTCAGTCTCCCGCCTCTGCAACAAAAAAGTAACAGACAAGCCGGGTTATATTACAGTTATAACTCCCGCGGCAATTCCGACATCAGAACAACTCGCAGGTGCTTCAGAAGCTGTTTTCGGAAAAGATTCTATCAACGTTAAACTGATTCAGCAGAACAACCAGTCCGTAAAATTCGTTATTCCCGAATCTCTTGAGATGGGTGTTTACAGCGTTATCGTTGAGACAGCTGACTCAAAGGAAATTCTTTACGTCAACGCTCCTGCGATCAAGTGGACTCAGGGCGACAACGGCGAATCTGCTTCCCCGAGTGGCTGGCTGAGAATTTGCGGTGAGAAGCTCTCCATTGACGGCGGTGAGACTTCCGTTGTATTTGAAAAAGACGGCAAGTTGATTCCGATGGAAGTCAGCAAAGTTTATGACGCATACTCCGTTGAAGTAAAGATTCCTGCAGATTTTGAAACAGGAGAATACAAGGTTTACCTCACAAACGGATTCGGCGGTGACACCGCTTGGTCAATGCCTGAGATCGCAAAAATCGCGTACCCCGAGGTTATGCCCGAGAAGATCTTCAACGTTCGCGATTTCGGTGCTGTCGGAACAGGTCTCGTTGATGACACGGATGCTGTCAAGGCTGCTCTTGCTGCTGCAGGCGAAAATGGCGGAGGTGTGGTCTACTTCCCTCGCGGACGTTATCAGATCACCGATCCTATTGATATTCCAGACTATACTACCATACGCGGTGAATCCAAGAACAAGACGCAAGTATTCTGGTTCCCATTTAAGTACGATTTTAATAAGCTTCCAGAATATTTCATAAGTGCAGAATCCAATGTAATTTTCGAAGATATCGAGTTTCGTGGAACACGAGCTTATGTATTCATGGATCTCGGTAAAAACACGCCGAATCCAAAGAATATTACACTTCGTCGTCTAATCATCAACTTCAACCCATACTCAGGTATTGAATTTGCTCCTGCACAGAAGCATTATATGGATGCAATGAACGAAATTGATGGTACTGTAACTTACTTCACACGTCCCGGTCGTGGTTCCGCACTTATTTTTTTCGCAGGTGATAATATCAGTATATATGATAACGACATATACTCTCCTCAGGTGACATTTGCTCCTCAAGTGCAGGATTCCACAAAATGGGGTTCTCAGTCAAGACCAAAGACAAATTTCTTATTCAAGAATAACATTATCCGTTCCCGTTACGACGAATGGTCATTTTTCGGATACAGCAGACACGCTATTATTGAAGACAACATATTCGACGGAAACACTGTAGGATCCGCCGGTCAGGGTATGTACTTTGCACGTAACAAGATGATTAATACCATGTTCCGTGACCGCGAAGCTTATACTACAGATATGAGTTATTCAGCTATCATAAGAGCCAATGCAAAATTTGAGGGTAACAAAGTAATCTTCCCCGAAGGTACTCGATTACATATAGACCGTACAGAAAATCCCGCACTGTACATAGCTAATGGAAAAGGTGCCGGTCAAGCAAGAGCGGTTGTAAAAGCAGAAGAAAATATTGTTACTCTTGATTCCCCGTTTGCATGTGAACCTGATGAGACGTCTGAACTCAACTACGGCGGAACCATCCGAACAGATTTCTATCTCATTGAAAATTATATTAACAACGCAGGACATATTCAATTCTTTGTTGACCAGTGCCTGTCCGTATTTGACGGGAACAAAGTAGACCATGCCGGTGGTATATTGACATTCAGCTGGATTGAGGGGAACACGAAAACGGGTATATACTTTATTACAGTTCTCAACAATTCTTGTATAGGTGGAAATCATTTCCACTATTATGGAGCACCTGCACCGGAAGATAGTGACTGTGAAAAAGTTGATATGTGGAGTGGATACACAACAGTAGGTGTAAGAATCAAAGGAAATGTTATCACCAGCCATGCAATTCATTTCAAACGCAATGAGCTTACGGATAACGCTATGTTCAGATTCTTCGGTGACGGTTATGTTGACAACTTGATTATCGAAAACAATAAAGTATATGATTCGGAATACGGTATCAATGTGGAATGTCACACATCTACATCATATATCAGAAACAACGACATAACCGGAAATGTTTCAAATCCTCTTACAGTCATATACGATGCCGATGACGAAACAAAAATCCTCATTGAAAATTACTAAAAGATGAAAAGAAACGGAGAAAAAACAATGACGATCTACTTTTCCGGAAACACTCTCACATATACCGGTGACACTGTCCTTCTCTACGGTGACGGTCTGAGTGAGATCAAAAACATCTCCGTCACACGACTTTGTGATGAAAAAATAAACGACAAACCGGGTTATATCACCCTTATCACCCCCACTTCAATCCCGACTGACGATCAGATATCAGGTGCATCCGACGCTGTATGCGGAAATGATCCTGTGTCTGTAAGACTGATCCAGCAGACCGATCAATCTGTAAAGTTTGTAATTCCCGAATCTTTCAAGATGGGTATTTACAGCGTTATCATTGAAACCGGTGCTGAAAAAGAAATTCTTTACATAAACACGCCTTCTGTCAAGTGGACTCAGGGGGACATCGGTGAATGTGCAACTCCCGGCGGTTGGCTCAGAATCTGCGGTGAAAAACTCGTAATCGACGATGGTGAGACTTCCGTTGTGTTTGAAAAAGACGGAAAGCTCACTCCGATGGAAATTACGAAAGTTTACGATGCTTATTCCGTTGAAGTGAAGATCCCCGAGAATTTCGAGATTGGCTCATACAAGGTTTATCTCACAAACGGCTTCGGCGGTAACACAGCCTGGTCTATGCCGATTGAAGCAAAAATTGCTCACGCTGAAGTTATGCCTCAGACAATTTTTAATGTTCGTGACTTCGGTGCGACCGGTAAGGGGTACGATGATGAAACAGATGCTGTAAAAGCAGCACTCGCCGCGGCAAAAGAAAACGGCGGTGGTGTAGTCTTCTTCCCTCGCGGTCGTTATAAGCTGACTGACAAGATCAGTATTCCGGAGCACACGGTTTTCAAGGGTGAATCATCATCCAGAACACAGATTTTCTGGGCTCCGTATACATGGGCGCTCGGAGATCTTCCGGATTACATTATCAGTACCGGATCTGATGTAACAATCGAAGATATTGAATTCCGCGGAACAAGATCGTTCGTTTTTATGAATCTTGGTATAGATTCCCCCAATCCCAGAAATATCGTTCTAAGACGTCTTAATGTCAATTTCCAGCCTCTCACCGGACGTGAATTCTACTATTCAACAGACTTAGCGAAGAAGGCATTAGATGAGATCGCTTATGACAAGACATATTTTATTGATCCCAATCTTCGTTCTGCATTTATTATCTTTACGGGAACTAACGTAAGTATTACAGATTCATATTTTTACTGTCCGCAAATTTCGTTCTGGCCTCAAATGGACGGTGTAAGTGCTCCCCCAAAACCGATATACAACTTCCACTTCAAAGGAAATACAGTCATATCACGTCACGAAGAATGGGCGTTCTTCGGTTACAATCACCACGCAATTATTGAAGACAATGATTTCAATGGAATAACTGTTGGAAACGCTGCAACGGATATGTATTTTGCAAGAAACAGTATCCACGAAGTTCTTCACAATGACCGCGAAGCATACACGACTGATATGAGCTACTCTAAGCTCGGAACAAATCCGATTATAGTAAATGGCTGTAAAATTACTCTCGACCCTCGTTTGATACTTGTAACAGACAGAACTGAAGCCCCCGGACTTTACATAACAGCAGGAAAAGGAGCAGGACAGTGCCGCAGAATCACAAAGGTTGAAAACAATGTAGTTACTGTAGATTC
>SVUC01000148.1 GCA_015063455.1 Oscillospiraceae bacterium | reverse complement strand
CAGCTGGATCGACAGGTAATCCGCCCCCCTGAACGGGCGGATTGACAATACGATCAAAATTTCACAGGAGGAGAATGCACTATGAAATCGGATGTCATCATTATCGATAGCAGGGGCAACGGATTTGGCGAAGCGATTGCCCAGACCGGTAAGACGGCGAAATTCGTCGGCCTGGATCAGGCGGAATCCCTGGATCTGCAGCTGCTTACCGAGGAGATGCTTTCGCTGTAATAGATAACGCCAATTTTCGTAAAAGGAGCTACCTCGTAAAACACCTGCATCTGCCGGGGATAGCGCATGGTGTCCATATGCGCCCATACGTTTTTCGTTTCCGAATAAAATTGTAGTGGATGCAAAAGAAAGAAAACCTATATTTCTTACAGGTGTTCTCGATCAATCTTTCAATCCCGATGGATTCTTCACTCTTCCGTCGGACGAAGATTGCAAAGATGAGATACTTCGCGTAAAACGTCTCGGACTTAATACTGCAAGAATTCATATCAAGGCAGAGGAACCTCTAAAGCTGTATTGGGCAGACCGTCTCGGTGTTCTTATTATGGCAGATATCCCTAATTTCTGGGGTCAGCCAACGGAAGAAACAAAAGTTCAATATGTTCGTGAGATGGATGAACAAATCATTCGCGACAGAAACCATCCGTCGATTTTCTATTGGGTGCTCTTTAATGAAACTTGGGGACTTCACACAGCCATCACCGATGAAAACGGAAAGAAACGTAATGTATATCTTCCCGAAACTGCAAAATGGGTCGTTTCTTGCTACGAACGTGTCAAAATGCTTGATCCCACACGACTTGTTGAGGATCACTCCCCCTGCAACTGCGACCATACTGTGACAGACGTTTCCTCGTGGCATTTTTATGCTAACAGTTACAACTATGTAAAGGAACTCATGGGTATCTTCTCAAACGGTGCTTATCCCGGTTCAAATCACAACTTCAAAGAAGGATACAAAATGGGAGATATTCCCTTCTTGAACAGTGAATGCGGCAACTTCTGGGGGGTTGACGGTAACGCGGGAAGCAGTGATATTTCGTGGCATTATAAATTTATGATGAATGAATTCAGAGTACACGAAAAACACTGCGGCTTTGTCTTTACCGAGCTGCACGATGTTGTGAACGAGTTCAACGGCCATTACAAGATAGACAATACCGATAAAGATTTCGGTCTCGAAGCTTATGGAATGAGTCTTTACGATCTTCACTCTCAGGATTATCTCGGAATAGATTACAGGCCTATGACCACAGTAAAACCCGGCAACAATGTTACGCTTTCGCTCTTTGGATCAAGTTTTTCTGACAAATATCACGGAAAAGTCCTCGAGGTTGTATGGCAGACAGCGTATCTTGATCCTGTCACCGAAGAAACGATTATCTCTGATTGCGGATCTTACAACATTCTTTGGGAAGATTACGGAAAGTTTTCAGCCGGTGTTATCAGCACTGTAATGCCTGACACTGACGGAATTGTAAACGTATCGTTTGCACTGTGTGACAATGGCAAGACGGTTATGCGCAATTTCATTCTGTTTGACGTTGACGGTATTCGTGATGACGTTCTTACTGTTGAGCCACGCGAGTTCAAGACATCGGGATTTGATCTTGTAATTCCCGCGATAGCGTCATCAAAGCTCAGCGGTCTCGGATCAGGAGAGATGACTGCAGAAATCGACACATCAGCTATCCCCGGATTATGTAACGCAAATAATCTAAGGGTTGTGTTTGAAGCTTCCACTCGTCCCGGAATGACTCACGATTATCCAATTAAAAAATGTGAAAAAAAAGATATAGATTATTTACGCGGACAGGAGTGTAACCCAGAAGACAATCCAAATACATTCCATCAGACAGACGAATATGTACACCCGGGGGTTATTGAAGTTTTGATCGACGGAGAAGCGTGCGGTATCGTCTCCCTTCCCGATTCACCTGCCGATTCACGCGGTGCACTTTCACATCATTACCAGGAATCTGATCGGTTACTAAACGAAGCAGGATCTTACGGATATCTCTGCAACATCAAAGTTCCTTCAAGAATTCTGATAAAACTTATTGAAAAACAAAAATTCTCACTCACGATTCGTACACTCTCTGACAGCGGACTTTCACTCTATGGAAGAAGATCGGGGCGATACGGAATCGGAGTAATAATAAAAGCAGATTAAGATTGGAGAAAGAATATGAAAACATATCCTATGACAATAGCAGGCGTTAAGCGCGAGCTTCCGATTTGTCCTGTAAATGAAAATCTCTCCATTGGTGCGTTTGTAATCTTCGGTGATCCTGAACTTACGACTGCATCGGCTGACGCTCTTCTGAAAATCGCTCCCGAATACGATTACATCATAACTGCCGAGGCAAAGGGTATTCCGCTTGCTCACGAAATGGCTCGTCTTGCAGGTAATCAGAAATACTTTGTTGCTCGTAAAAAAGCAAAGGCTTACATGAGTGGTGTTTTTGAAGTTAAAGTAAATTCTATCACCACCGCGGGTGAGCAGAGTCTTTTCCTCGACAAAGCTGACGCAGAACTTATGTGTGGTTCAAGAATCCTAATCGTTGATGATGTTATCTCCACAGGCGAATCACTCCGCGCTGTAGAGGAACTTGTTGAAGCTGCAGGCGGAAAAATAATTGGTAAGATGACGATTCTCGCTGAAGGGGATGCTCAGACAAGAGATGACATTATTTATCTCGAAAAGCTTCCTTTATTCAATCCTGACGGATCGGTTATCGAAGATACTCTCCATTAATACACATCGCCGCAAGATCGCTTTGACCTTGCGGCATTTTTTATAACTTATATTTTTTCAGTGAATCTGTGTTTTACACACTTTTTTCGTGTCAAATTGACAATTTGTCCCTATTCCCACAAATAGTCTTGTGTGCATTTTTGCTCATTCTTTACACAATCTTATTTTCAATCTTCTTGACAAACGGCACAAATTGGTATATAATTATTCTATCAAGAAGTTTGTTTTTCTAAAATAATATAAGTTTACAGGAGACATACCCATGGCAGACACAAATACTCAAAGCGGTGGAATTTCCATTGAGCTTGAGCATATATTCCCTATTATCAAAAAATGGCTTTACTCCGATAAGGAGATTTTTCTGAGAGAGATCGTTTCTAACGCCTGTGATGCTATCACGAAGCTCAGACGTCTGATCTCGCTTGGCGAAGTACACGACATTGATATGAGCGGTGCAAAAATCGAAGTAAAGTTCGATAAGGATGAAAAAACAATAACCGTTATCGATACAGGTCTCGGCATGACAGAAGATGAAGTTAAGAAATACATCTGTCAGATCGCACTCTCAGGTGCTCTCGATTTCATTCAGAAATATGAAGGTGAAGGAGACGCCGCACAGAACGGAATTATCGGTCATTTCGGTCTCGGATTTTACTCTGCCTTTAT
>SVUC01000147.1 GCA_015063455.1 Oscillospiraceae bacterium | reverse complement strand
CCGGTGACACTTCACAGGCTCTGATGATAGCCGGCGGTATTGCGCTCCAGAATATCCCCGAGGGTATGGTTATTATCGGGCCTATGCTCGCGGCGGGAGTTACCCCGAGAAAAACCTTCATTGCCGCAATGATTACAGGTCTTGTCGAGGTGGCGGGTACATTGATCGGATATTTTGCGGTAACGATTGCTTCGGCAATACTTCCTTTTGCTCTCGCATTTGCGGGGGGAACCATGCTTTATGTTGTGAGTGACGAGATGATTCCCGAAACTCACGCACACGGCTCGGAGAGGGGGGCGACGTACGCGCTTCTTGTAGGATTCTGTGTAATGCTCATCTCCGATGTTCTTCTCGGATAAGTATATGATTGACGATTGTACAAAACAAAAAACGGGCTGTCGCATTAAGGTTAAAATACACAAATAAATTTAGGGGACGTCGCCGCGACGTCCCCTACGATTTTTTTGTCTTCATTTGGCATTTTACTTAATATATTTCTGTTTGCAACAGCCACTTTTTTCAGTTGTTTTTGTTATTTATCTTTGCTTTTATCTCAGATATTTTTTTGCGGATGAAGTCATACATCTTTTTAACGAGTGCGGCAATCTTGTCATAGATTTTTACGGTATATGAATTCTCGTGACCTCCGCCCGAGTCATCGGGAGAATCTACAGTGATGTTTTTATGCTTTAGCCTGATACGGACGTTCTCGCGGAG
Organism: Oscillospiraceae bacterium; assembly: GCA_015063455.1. GTDB lineage: Bacteria > Bacillota > Clostridia > Oscillospirales > CAG-272 > UMGS1696. Next base: position 2,735 of record SVUC01000147.1, on the reverse strand, counting down.
CAGGGTGTAGGCGACGGAGAACACAGGGATAAACAGTACCATTCCGAGTACTCCCCAAACACCTCCGCCGATAATAACTGCGGCAAACGTCCAGATGGCAGGGAGACCTACGGAGCCGCCGACTACCTTCGGGTAAATGAGGTGGTTCTCAAGCTGCTGGATCACAATAAACATTACGAGGAACAAAAGAGACTTGAGCGGGTCGTCGATCAGAATGAGAAGGCATCCGAATGCTCCTCCGACAAATGCTCCGATATACGGAACGAGTGCGGTGATCGTGAGTATTGCGGAGATGGTGAGAGCGTAGGGGAAGCGGAAGATCGTCATTGCGACGAACATCAAGGTTCCGAGGATAACGACCTCAAGGCACTGTCCTGAGATGAAGTTTGAGAATGTTTTTGTGATCATAGATCCGAGGCGGACAGACTGATCGACAAACGACTTTTTCAGATAAGCGTACATCAGCTTTTTCACCTGGCAGCCGAGCTTCTCTTTGTTTGCGAGAAGATATATTGTGAAAACTACCGACGTGATCACATTGAATGTACCGCTGATGATTGAGGATGCGCTGCTTATTACGGTGTTGATAATATTCTGTGCGTTTTCTGTGAGCTTGTTGATGAGACCGTTTATGTCAATATTTGAGAGCCATTCTGATACGGGATCGGTGTTAAAGCCCATTTCTTCAAGCTCATCGAGAAGAGCCATATATTCGGGAATGTTGTCCTTGATCTGCTGGAAGATCGCTTTGAATGATTCAACGATCTGCGGAATAACGGTATCTCCCACGACGTACACGATCAGAAGAAGAAAAACAAACGTCAGAAGAATTGCAACAGGAGATATGATCTTTTTGTTTGGTGTCAGCTTCAGCTTGTGCGAGATCTTTGTGATCAAGTTTTCGAGTGCGACCATTGGCGTGTTGAGAACAAGCGCGAGGATCGAGCCCATAACAAGAGGCTTGAGTATCTGATATACCTTGTCGACTGCCCCCCAGATAGATGAAATATGGCTGAGTGCGACGTACAGAATTATTCCGATCACGACAAGCTTTACGATAGCCATAAAGAGTGCGGACGGATTTCCGCTGAATGTTATCTTAAAATTGTCTTTGTTTTGGTTCTCAGAGTCCGTGGTGTGCGGATTTCTGTTTTCGTCCATTTCATATTCCCCCTTTTTTGCTTATATAATAATTATACTGTGATTTTTCTGCTCCGTCAATAAACTCCTGCGAATGTTCACAGTTTGATAATATTAGAATTTGGTGAGAAAGAATAGCTGTTTTCTCATTTTTTAACAGGAATGTCATTGAATATCGCGCTGATATGTCGTATAATAAAAGAAATGAATCATAAGAACAGGGAATATTGCGAATATTTCACTTGCAATACTCAATGCATAGTGGAGAAATAAAATGAAAGAAAGAATAAATGTTGACAGACTGCTGCACACTGTCGTGCCGTTTATCGTGATGGTTCTTCTGCAGCGGTTCCTTCTTATAGTTGCGGGACGGTTTATTCCCGACAGTACCCTCGGTGAGCTGTTTGCATTCCTTCCGTCAGCCGCTGTTGCCGTGACCTGTCTGAAGCTGATCCCGCTTGACAATCCTGAGGATGACGGAGACGGAATACCTCCTCTTGTAAAGGTCAAGAAAAGGTACTGCTTTATGTCGGTCTCGATGTCTGCGGCGATCCTCATAGTTTTGATGGGACTTCTCAGCACGTATGTGTTTGGTGAGGAGGTTCATACGCCGGGGAAAACCGTACAGGCATTTTTGTCCCTTGTAATAATCCACCCGATCGTTGAAGAATACCTCTTCAGAAACCTGTTTTACGGGGATCTGAGACTTATGAATCCGATTTTTGCGGCACTTGTGCAGGCTGTAATGTTTGCGATCGTACACGATACGGTGAACGGAATGATATACGCGCTTCTTGCGGGTATTGTTCTCGCTGTAACGGTTGAGCAGACGGGAGACTGGCTGTGCTCTCTTATTGTTCACGTTCTGATAAATTTGCGCTCGTACGCTTATCTCACTTTTTTTGCCGACAAAGAGGATATACGGGACGGGATAGATATCGCCCTTGTTTTCATCGGATTTGCGGCGCTGATCGCGGCGATAATTTATATGGGACGTAATGTGATAAGTGCCCGTATGCCTGAATCTTCTTCATCAGAAAAGGATGGCGACAGCGATGAATGATCTTACATTGCGCGAGGGAAGAATCAACGCGATTCTTGACGGATACGCAGATTCGCGAGAAAAAACCGTCGGTATGACGGCTGAATGTAGGGACGAATATTTTATGAGAGCTGCACTCTCTCTTGCGCGTGCTGCCGCAGATGACGGGGAAGTTCCTGTCGGATGTGTTATTGTAAATTCAGCGGGCGAGATCATCTCGGGAGACTACAACGGCCGCGAGACCTTCCGCGACGCGCTATATCACGCAGAGTCATCAGCTATTGCTAAGGCGTCAAAGATACTCGGAGGATGGCGGCTTGTGGGATGCACGCTTTACGTCACGCTTGAGCCGTGTCCGATGTGCGCGGGAGCTTGCTGGGCGGCGAGAGTGCCGAGAGTCGTGATCGGCGCGAAGGATGCGCGTGCGGGTGCTATGGGTTCGCTTATCAATCTGAACTCATATCCGCTCAATCACAAGCCTGAGGTGAGCTTCGGTATTCTCGAGGGTGAGTGTCGGGCGATTCTTCAGGGATTTTTTGCAGGAAGAAGAAAT
>SVUC01000017.1 GCA_015063455.1 Oscillospiraceae bacterium | reverse complement strand
AGCTTTCCGTCATTGGAATGAGAGGATGCGATTCTTTTGTTAAACAGGTGGATTACTACCTTCGTGAGTGGCGCAGTCACGATAACGATAGTGTTTCATTTATTTCTAAAGTAGACTGTCCGAGATTCGGTTCCGGTGAAGGTAAGGGTCTTCTTCATGATTCTCTCAGAGGACACGACGTTTATATTTTCTCTGACTGCTTCAACTACAGTGTAACTTACCGTATGTTTGGACGTGAAGTTCCTATGAGTCCTGATGATCATTTCCAGGATCTCAAGAGAGTTATCTCTGCAATCGGCGGTAAGGCAAGAAGAATCACAGTAATTATGCCTATGCTTTACGAAGGCAGACAGCATAAGCGTTCATCAAGAGAATCTCTTGACTGTGCAATTGCACTTCAGGAACTCACAAATATGGGTGTTTCCAATATTATTACTTTCGATGCACACGATGACAGAGTACAGAACGCGATCCCGCTTACAGGCTTTGATAATGTAAGACCTACATATCAGATGCTCAAGGCTCTTGTTAGAAATGTGCCCGATATCTCCCTCTCACATGACGATACAATTTTCATTTCTCCCGATGAAGGTGCTATCGGCCGTACAATGTATTACGCTTCTGTAATGGGACTTGAACTCGGAATGTTCTATAAGAGACGTAACTATTCAATTATTGTAGACGGTAAGAATCCCATTGAGGCTCACGAATATCTCGGAAAAGATGTAAACGGTAAAGACGTTATCGTAATTGACGATATGATCTCGTCCGGCGACTCTATCATCGACGTTTCCAAGCAGCTTAAGGATAAGGGCGCAAAACGTATTTTCCACTTCGCAACATTTGGTCTTTTCACAAACGGATTTGATGTGTTTGATAAGGCTTATGAAGAAGGCCTCTTCGATAAGTGCTTTACAACAAACCTTATTTATCGTCCTGATGGACTTATTGATAAGCCTTGGTACGCTGAGGTTAACCTTTGCAAGTATGTTGCACTCCTCGTTGATACTCTCAATCAGGATCATTCAATCAGCACTCTTCTCAATCCTGTTAAGAAGATACATAATATTCTTGACGAACAGAACAGAAAATTCAAAAAATAAAGTAAAACAGAAATTAAATACACCGGAGAAAATATGCAATATTTCAAAAAGAAAACAGCTGAAAAAATATTGGAAGCAATAACTTCAGTTACACCTGATGTTTCCTTTACAGCAGATGAAATCGCCGGTATGCTCGAATATCCCCCGGATCAAACGATGGGGGATGTCGCTTTTCCGTGCTTTAGACTTTCAAAAATCTTAAGAAGTGCTCCGCCGAAGATAGCAGCAGATCTTGCCGAGAAAACTTCTGATTTTGAATTCGGAACTGCATCTGCAGTAGGCGGTTACCTCAATTTCAAAATGTCATCCGATTATCTCGCAGGACACGTTCTTGGTGAAATCGAGGAAAAAGGCGAAAAATACGGTTCATCCGATATCGGCAAGGGAAAGAGCGTTGTTCTCGATTATTCATCCCCCAACATCTGCAAACCTTTCCATATAGGTCACCTCGGAACAACTGTTATCGGACATTCTCTGAAGCTTCTCCACGAGTTTGTTGGATATGACTGTACAGGAATCAACTACCTCGGTGACTGGGGTACACAGTTCGGTAAGCAGATCGTTGCCTTTAGAAAATGGGGTGATCGTGAAACTATAGAAAAGGGTGGAATAGACGAACTTGTAAAGATCTACGTTAAGTTCCACGAAGAAGCTGAGAAGGATCCCTCACTCAACAATCAGGCGAGAGCTGAGTTCCACAAGCTCGAAGAAGGGGATGAAGAAAACCTTGAGCTTTGGAGATGGTTTGTAAGTGTATCTCTTGCTGAGTATAACAGAACTTATAAACAACTCGGCATTGAATTTGACTCATATAAGGGTGAATCTTTCTATACCGATAAGATGCCAGCACAGGTTCAGAAGCTCAGAGAATCAGGTCTTATGAAAATTGATGACGGCGCTTCTATCGTTGATCTTTCTGAATATAATATGCCGCCGTGCCTTATTCTCAAAAAAGATGGCTCGACCCTCTACCCCACAAGAGATATTGCTGCCGCTGTATACAGAAAGCAGACCTACGATTTTGAAAAGTGCATATATGTAACTTCATCGGCACAGAGTCTCCATTTTGCACAGTGGTTCAAAGTTGTTGAACTTATGGGATATGATTGGTTCGATAAGCTCGTGCACGTTCCTTACGGTACAGTTTCTGTAGATGGAGCAAAACTTGCAACAAGAACAGGTAATGTTGTACTTCTCAAGGACCTCTTCCGCCAGTCAATCGAAAAGGTTGAAGAGATTATGAGAGAAAAGAACCCCGATCTTGACAATAAAGAAGATGTTGCCGAGGCTGTTGGTGTAGGCGCAATCGTATTTAATTATCTCTTCAACAGCAGAATCAAGGACATCAACTTTACTCTCGATCAGGCACTCAGCTTTGAAGGAAGCACAGGACCTTACGCACAGTACACTTATGCAAGAACCTGCAGTATTCTTGAAAAAGCTAAGGACGCAGGAATTGAAGCTGTCGGTGGTGTATGCACTCACGAAAGTGAAGAGGCACTACTCAAGACTCTTTCAAGATTCCCCGAGAAGATCGAAGCTGCAATCAACGAATACGAACCCTCAAACATCACTCGATATATAATTGATGTTTGTACCGCGTTCAACAGATTCTACCGCGATTGCCCGATCGTAACCGCAGAGAATGACGATATGAAGAAATTCCGCGTTCGTCTTACTAAGGCGGCAGGCGGAGTTCTGAAGACCGCACTTCATCTCATCTGTATGAGAACTCCCGAAAAAATCTAATTTCAGTATATAAGAGGTTATTATGTCAGGACACAGCAAATGGAATAATATTAAGAATAAAAAGGCTAAGACCGACGCCCAGAAGGGTAAGATCTTTACAAAAATCGGTAAAGAAATTCAAATCTGCGTAAGAGCAGGCGGCGGTGACCCCAACGTAAATGGAAAGCTTCGTGATCTCATTCAGAAGGCTAAGGACAATAACGTTCCCAACGACAACATTGAACGTGCCATCAAAAAGGCTATGGGCGCAGACAGCGTTCAGTACGAAGAGATCGTATACGAAGGCTACGGTCCGAACGGTGTTGCAGTTATCGTAGAAACAGCAACAGACTCCAGAAACCGTACAGCATCCGATGTTCGTCACTATTTCGATAAATACGGCGGAAACCTCGGTGCTACAGGATGTGTATCCTATATGTTCGACGATAAGGGCATTATCGTTCTTCTCAGAGAAGATAATGAGGACGCTGATGAAGATGCACTTATGGAAGCTGCTCTTGAAGCAGGAGCTGAGGATTTCTCATCTGATGAAGAATCTTTCGAGATCACAACTGAGACTTCCGATCTCTACGCAGTTCGTGATGCTCTTGTTGCTCTTGGCTATAAGATTGCATCCGCCGAAGAAGATAAGATCCCTCAGAACTATGTAACTCTTGAAGATGAAGACGCAATCAAGAATATGAATCTTCTCCTTGAACATCTTGAAGATAACGATGACGTTCAGGAAGTATATCACAATTGGGAAAACTGCGATTGATTTTGTTTTTCTGAAATAATAGATCCGCTTACCCACACGCTGTAATTTATTGAACAGCTGTGATGGTAAGCGGTATTTTTTATTTATTTCTGGCTTTTGTCTTAAAGATCAATGCAGCGAGCAGACCGAATATTATAGCTGCTGAGAGTCCACCTGCAGTAGCCGTCATACCACCTGTCAAAACTCCGATCAATCCGTCTTTGTCAACAGCCTCTTTTACTCCTTTGCTTATCAGATAACCGAATCCCGTAAGAGGAACTGTTGCACCACCGCCCGCAAACTCAACAAGAGGTTTGTAAACACCCAAAGCACCAAGTATAACTCCTGTAACAACATAAGAAACGAGGATACGCGCGGGAGTCAGCTTTGTTTTGTCAATAAGAATCTGTGCAATCATACAAATAAGACCGCCAACTAAAAAAGCGCGTACATATTCAAGTAATGTTTCCAAATTATTTTTCCTCCATATCATCAATAATGATATCACTTTTCTTTGCCGCCTTGATGTGAACAAGATGAGCGATTCCGGGAATAGTTTGCTTTTGATTTATCGACATTGTGTTCATTAATGCACCTGTCCCAAGAAAAAGAATATTTCTTACCGTTCCGGTTTTGATGTTTTCAAGAATATCAGCAGACATAACTACAGCGCTGCATCCACATCCCGATCCCCCCGCGTGTGTGTCTGACGATTCATCATATATCATATTTCCGCAATCAACGTGATTTTTGGTTATGTCAATATTCTTTGAGAGAAGAAGATCTTCTAAAATACCGGTTCCTTCATACCCAAGATCTCCTGTGATTATCATATCAAAATCATCCGGAGAAATTCCTGAAGAGAAATATCTTTCAAGTGTGTCGGCAGCAGACGGTGCCATTGCAGCTCCCATATTGTTTGCGTCGTTCAGTCCTTTATCAACAATGCAGCCCGGCATAACATCGACAATTTCGGGAATATATTCCGCCGAACATCTTCTGATATCTCGGGGGAGAGAACTTATAATGAAAGAAGCGGAACCTGTTACTGTCCATTGTGCAGTTGGCGGACGCTGACCCCCATATTCAAGCGGATAACGGAATTGTCTTTCTGCAGCGCAGTAATGTGATGATGTTATTGCGGCACAACGATCAAAGACGAGGGAAGTGTAAATTGCAGACATAAGCATACCTTCAGCACAGGTCGAACACGCACCGAAAAGTCCGAGAAATGGAATTTTGTAATTTGATAATCCGTAACTTGAAGAAATACATTGATTTATAAGGTCCCCCGCAAACATAGCGTCGATGTTCTCATCTTTTAATCCGCATTTGTTAAGTGCGATTCCCAATGATAATCTTTGCATCTCAGCTTCAGCTTTTTCCCAGGAATTCTTGCCAAATCTGTCGTCCCCACCGAGATCAAATAAATGCCCAAGCGGACCGCTTTTTTCTTTTTTTCCAACAACAGACGCCGAAGAAATTATAAACACTCTTTTGTGCAAAATGCAAGGCTTGTTTTTCACGTTTTACCTCGTATAGAGAATCTTTGCACTTAGTATTATACATAATGTTCTGGTTATACTTGTTTAATTATGGAAATGAGACAGAAAACTCTTTTGGTATGTTTAATTTCAACAAAATTGCAGAATTATAATATGCAAAATACACAATTAGCAGTCGCTAACTCGGCTAAAAACGGTCAATACGGAGAACTTGATTCAGACGTATTGACATTCAAAAAAAATATAGTATAATATAGCCGTGGATATGATGAACCACACAAAACAACTGAATGAAAAAAACTATAAATAGAATTTTCATGGGAGGAAATAATATGATTTGCAACAGTAAGTATCTTTATAAAGTAGAACTTGTAACATCAAGCGACATTCTCGAATTTACAAGAATTGCAACTAAGTGTCCCTATGAAGTAACTCTCGTTAACGGTAAACACAGACTCAGCGCAAAGAGCTTTGTCGGTGTTGCACTTGCAAAAGTATCTTGGGATGAAATCTATGTTGAGGCGGATGTTGACTGTTACTTTGACTTTGAAAAGTTCATCAAGTGATTTTCAAATGAATACTAAATGATAAGGATAGAGAAAATCTATCCTTATTTTTATTTTGTTTACAAAAAATACATATCTATATGTTTGTGAGTTTCATATTTGTAGTGTATAATTAAAAAAATTCTTTACAAGAGAGAAAAAGAAATGAATATTAAAAAAAGACTGCTCAGTATTTTACTCGCTTCGGTACTTTGCTTGACCTGTGTTTCATGCAGTACTGACACTCCAAATGAATCGGAGAATGAATCACTAAAGGATTCTGCCGATCCTGTTGAAACACCGGATAATACAGATCTCGAAACACCGGAAGAAACCGAACCGGAACCGATCGATCCTTCGACTCTTTCCGATGAAGAGTATTTTTCTGACTATTTCACACCGATTCTTCGTTTTGTCGTAGCGAGTGACGTACATATCGATGACGAAGGAAGCAAGCTAGAGGAACAACGCCTCGGTCAGCTTTTCGACGATTCATATGCATATTCTGATGCTCACGCAAAATATAACGACCTCGACGGTGTCTTCTTCGTAGGGGATATCGTAAGCCGCGGAACAATTACATCCATGAACAAGTTTTTCTCAATTGTTGATGCTCATAAGCGTGAGGGAACAGTGATTCGTGCTGTCCTCGGAAACCACGAATATTATGATGATCCGAGCAAAGCGGAATCGAATCTCATGGAAGCGGGCGGATATGACAGTCCCGATGTACATCTCACTATCGACGGATACCATTTCATTCTTATTTCTCCTAATATGGGCGGAGAAGGATTTGATGAAACAAAGCAGAATTGGCTTGCAGCTGAACTCAAAATTGCTGCTGAAGATGACCCGACAGGCACACGACCCATATTTGTTTTCAATCATCAGCACGTTTCCGATACCGTATATGGATCTCAAAACTGGGGTGTTAAGCATCTAAGAAGTATTTTCAATGAATATCCTCAGGTAGTAGATTTCTCCGGCCATTCTCATTATCCTATCAACGACCCCCGTTCTGTATGGCAGGGTGAATTTACAGCTCTCGGTACAGGCTCATTGAGCTATTATGAAATGGGTATGGTTGGTAAAGCTTCTACCGGAATTTATCCCGGTGAGGACAAAACATATTGGTGGGGAGAATCAGAGAAAGACGCAGCCCAGTTCTATATTGTTGAGGTAGATGAAAACAACGCAATAAAGGTTCAGGGATATGACCTTTTCACAAGCAGCTTCATTATGGAACCTCTCACATTCCGTTCCGTGGGAGATCCTTCAACATTTAAGTATACAGACGCAAGAAAAGATACAGCCGATAAGCCTGTATTTGCAGACGATGCGGAAATTGTTATTGATGAACTTACAGCAAAGACTGTTACAATTACTTTCCCGCAGGCAATTTGTGATGACACAGTCCAGAACTACCGTATTGTCGCATATAAAGATGGTAAGCTTTCAAGCAGAGTGTACCGTCTCTCCTGTTCTTTCTACTTCCCAACACCCGAAACGCTCTCTTACACCTTCAAGAATCTCAAGCCTTCAACAGAATACATTCTTGAGATCATAGCTACAAGTCCGTGGGGTGTCGAATCTGATCCGTTTACTATCTCATTTACAACACCGGAAAATCCCGAAGGTTAATGGTAGAATGGGAGCATATGAGATATTTAAGTATTTTAATCTCTTTACTTTTGTGTCTGTCATTGCTTTCCTGCGGTAATTTAGAACCCAAGGAGACTATTGATTCTTCATCTGATAATGAAAGCGATACAACAGCCGATAACTTGGATGAATCTACTGTGCCAGGCGAGCCAGATCACGCGAGTGAAAGCGATGAGACAGAACCTGTGATTGATATTTCTATTCTTTCAGATGAGGAATACTTTGCAGATTATTTCACACCTGTACTTCGTTTCGTTGTTGCAAGTGATGTGCATATCGTAGCTCGGAAATGTGTTGAAGAAGAACGCTTTGCTGAACTTTTCAAACAAGCGTATGCATATTCAGATTCACACGAAAAATACAACAGCCTTGACGGTATCTTCATCGTCGGTGACTGCACAGATAACGGTTCTCCATCAGAATTCAACAAGTTCTTCAGTATAATTGAAGAAAATGCACGTGAGGGTACGGTAGTCCGTGCCGTAATGGGGAACCACGATTATTGGTATAACAGACAAACTGCTCCCGTTCTGTTCAAGAATGCGAGCGGATATGATGACATAGATGCTCACCTTGTTATAAACGGCTTCCATTTCATTATGCTTTCACCCCGTGAAAGAGGAAATGCATTTTCTGCCGACCAACAAAATTGGTTAAGGACAAAACTTCGCGAAGCGGCTGACTCAGATGAAACCGGAACGAGACCGATTTTTGTCTTCAATCACCAGCACATCAGTGGAACTGTATATGGTTCTGAAGATTGGGGAAACCCTGAGCTCAAGGATGAACTTTTCATATATCCGCAGGCAATCGATTTCTCTGGACATTCGCATTATCCTTTGAGTGATCCGCGTTCAATATGGCAAGGAGAATTTACAGCACTCGGCACAGGTTCGCTCAGCTATTTTGATATGGGACTTGCGGGACTCAAAACAGGCGGTGTCAGAACAAAAAGTGACAAATTCTACGCGATGTCTGCAAACCGTCCGCTCAGTGATGCATCTCAGTACTATATAGTTGAGGTCGATGCAAACAACGCTGTACAGATACTTGGATACGATCTTACAGGAGCTGAGCTTCTGATGGATCCGATTCTTCTCAGATCTGTTGGAGATAAATCGGAGTTTAAGTACACTGATGCACGTAAAGACAACGCTGCAGTACCATATTTCCCGGAAGAAACAGAGTTTGTCATCGATTCTTTCACAGGATCAAGCGCGATTTTGAAGTTTACTCACGCCGAGTGTGAGGATACAGTACAACGATATCGTTGCGAGCTCTATAAAGGCGAGAAGCTTATCAGAACCATTAACAGAGTGTCATGTAGTTTTTACGCTCCGATGCCTGAGTATAATTATCTTCAGATCACGGGACTAGGTCCGGATACAGAGTATACAATTAAAATTTATGCTGTTAGTCCGTGGGTAGTTGAATCTGAACCGTTTGTATTCAATATAAAAACACCCCCAAAGAATACACAATAATATAAAAAAGTCCGTTTCAAGTGAGACGGACTTTTTAGTTTATTAAATTGCATGATTATTATTTGATCTCAGAATTCACCGTTTCAGCGAATCTTACAGTTTCAAGAGCATCTTTCGCATATTTGTCAGCGCCTATCCTGTCGGCACACTCTTGATTAAGTACCGCGCCACCGACAACAGTTTTACACCACGGTGCGTTTTCTTTCAAGATATTGATAGTATCTTCCATTGCAGGAACTGTTGTGGTCATCAGAGCACTTAGCGCCGCTATCGGTGCGTGATGTTTTACTACCTCGGCTAAAATATTTTCCGGAGGCACATCTTTTCCGAGATCGTGCACGTCAAAACCGTAATTCTCAAGAAGAAGCTTGACGATATTTTTTCCGATATCGTGAATATCGCCTTTTACGGTAGCGAGAACGATCGTGCACTTTTTTTGTTCGTCAGATTTATTCTCCCGCATATATTTTTTTATTTCCTCGAAAGCAAACTGTGCGGCTTCCGCGCTCATAAGAAGCTGGGGAAGGTATATCTTTTTGTTCTCAAAACCGACACCAACAGAGTCGAGTGCGGGAATAATGTGAGAGTTAACAATATCAAGTGGTTTATTGTCGAGCAGGAGTTTCTTTGTGAGCTCAGATGAAAGATCACGTCTGCCCTTTGTAATAGCTCCATATAATGTTACATCGCTATGCTGTGCAGAAGTTTTTTTTACTACAGATGAAACTGAAGCTGTCAGGTCACACGTTTCGGCAAAAGCAAGATACTCAGAACAATTCCGGTCAAGACCGTGAAGTGCTTTGAATGAATAATACACTTTAAGCATATCGGCAGAATATGGATTCATAATTGCTGCCGATAAACCCGTCTCAAGCGCTGTGGCGAAAAAAGTGCTGTTTATCGAATCTCTCATCGGTAAACCAAAGGAAACGTTAGAGACGCCGAGAGACGTATTACAGCCGAGCTTCTCTGTGATTAATTTTATGGATTTGAGAGTAGCCAGCGCTGACATAGGATCGGTACTGATCGTCATTGCGAGAGGATCAATTATAATGTCTTTTTTCTGTATTCCGTATTCAGATGCAACTTTTACTATTTTCTCGGCTATCGCGTATCTTTCTTCGGCCGTTTGCGGAATACCACTGTCATCAAGAGTAAGCGCAACTACAAGGCCGCCGTACTTTTTAATCAACGGAAAGATTTTGTGCATACATTCTTCTTTGCCGCTTACGGAATTTACCATTGGTTTTCCATTGTAAATTCTCATTGCGTTTTCCATCGCTGCGTAATCCGATGTGTCGATCTGAAGGGGAAGAGAAGTAACAGCCTGCAGCTCATACACAACATTTTTCAGCATCGAAACTTCATCAATATCTGGAGATCCTACATTGACATCAAGAATATGAACACCACGTTCTTCCTGTTTCTGTCCCTCTTCTAAGATATATCCGATGTCATTTTCGGCAAGTGCCTGTTTAAATCTTTTCTTTCCCGTCGGATTAATACGTTCGCCTATAAGGATGGGAGAATCGCCAAAGATTACGGCGTTTGTATAAGATGAGACACAGGTTATATTTTTCTCCGTTACGGGAGCAGGAGATATGTCGCGTGTTTTTTCAACTACTTTTTTTATATACTCAGGAGTTGTTCCGCAGCATCCTCCAACTACTCTTACACCGCCCTTTACCATCTCGGCTATATCATCTGAGAATTCTTCCGGCAGCACGTCAAATACTGTCTTACCTTCAACTATTCTCGGAAGACCGGCGTTGGGCTTGAGAATTACAGGGACAGAGGCAAACGATATTAACTTTTCAGCAATCCCTTTCATCTGTTTCGGGCCGAGTGAGCAGTTAAGACCGATCGCATCAGCACCCATACCCTCGAGAAGAGCAACCATTGCCTCCGGAGATGCACCTGTAGTAAGCTTGCCGTCCTCTCCGTAAGCATTTGTAACGAATACAGGAAGATCGGAGTTCTCTCGAGCGGCAAGCAAAGCGGCCTTCGTCTCGTAAGAATCGTTCATCGTTTCTATTGTGATAAGATCGACACCGTATTTTACACCTGTTTTAACCGTTTCTGCAAAAACAGAAACTGCATCCTCAAAATCTAAATCGCCAAAAGGCTTGAGAAGCTTTCCAAGGGGGCCTATATCAAGAGAAATAAACTTTTTCTGAGCGCAAGGTGACTTTTCTAGTGCTGTTTTTGCATTTGATATTGCCGCAGAGATAATGTCTTCCAGTTCATCACGGGTGAATTTGAGTATGTTCGCACCAAACGTATTAGTGTTTACTATGTTTGATCCTGCATTGAAATAATCGAGATGGATTTTTTTGACAACATCGGGATGAGTAATATTCCACATTTCCGGATACTCACCCGGCTGCAGTCCTTCTGCTTGAAGAAGCGTACCCATTCCACCATCGAGATAAACTATATTGTCTTTTAAGTATTCAATAACGTTCATATAATCAACTTCCTGTAGATTATTTACCTAAAATATCGGAGAGGTTTTCCTGTATTTTCTGAGCAACGATTGGTTTGTTCATAGAATAAACGTGCACATTTGTAATGTTATTTGCAAAAAGATCTATGATCTGATCAGTTGCGTAAGCGATACCTGCTTGAAGCATTGCAGAAGGATCGGAACCGAACTTATCAACGAGGCTCTTGAATCTCTGAGGCATATGAGATCCAGAGAGAGTGATTGCTCGCTTTACCTGATTTGCGTTTGTGATCGGCATAATTCCTGCAATGATCGGTACCGTAATTCCGGCTTCTCTTATTTTATACATAAAATTGTATAAAAGATTGTTGTCAAAAAACATCTGTGTCGTTAGAAAATCACATCCTGCGTCAACCTTTTCTTTCAGATATTTTATATCAAATTTCTGATCTGTACTTTCGGGATGTACTTCGGGATAACAAGCGCCGCCAATACAGAAATCTCGGCTGTATTCTTTTATCTCGCGCACAAGATCGATCGCATGCTGATATTTCCAACCGCTTCTGTCATCATCAATCATATCCGCGGGGATATCTCCGCGAAGTGCCATAATGTTGTCAATTCCCGCAGATTTTATGCTTTCAATCATCGAGTGAACCTTTTCTTTGGTCGATGAAACACATGTAAGATGTGCAAGAGTGGGAACACCGTACATTTCCTTGATATCTTTTGAAATATCGAGAGTATATTTGCTTGTTCCTCCGCCTGCTCCGTATGTAACGCTCATAAATGCCGGCTTGAGCTTTGCAATTTCGAAAATAGCCGATTCGACACTTTCAAATGCTGCATCCGTTTTGGGAGGGAATACCTCAAAGGAAAGCGAGAGCTTTTCACTGTTTAATATATTGATAAGCTTCATAATATATCCTCTTGCAAATAATATAAATTCTGAATTATTATAACACGAAATCAATAATTAATCAATACAAAAAACAAATGAACACCAACGTCAAATAAGTTTTTTCGACGTCGGTATTCCGTATAATTTTATTTGATGAAAATTACAAGCTCCTCACCTGCTTTGATCGTGTATGCTTTATTATTCCAAATAAGAGTACCACCGTTTTTATCAGCTTTGACGGAGATTTTTTCTTTATTCAAGCTTACTTCAACGGTACCATCTCCTATGGGAGCTTTTCCTGAAAATTCGTTCAGACCACCGAAATGAGGCTCAACATTGAAGGTTTCGTATGCAGGAGATGTGGGATAAACGCCGAGATAATATCTACCGAAGAGATATACAGGTCCAGCTCCCCATGCATGACAGAGTGATTTTCCGTACTTTTTGCCGTATTTTTCGTAATGCTCAGCACCCTTAAGCTCGGGAATGTATTCTTCCCAGATAGTAGTCGCGCCTTCAGCGAGCATTCCGCCCCAATATGAGTCGATCGTCTTTTCTACAATGTCGAATTCACCGAGTTTGCACAAAACATCAAGCTCATACGCCTCGAAGTAGGGAGTAGTGATCTTTGTTATGTTATCGTTTTTCAGAACATTTTCTCTGATACTTTCAATCTGTTCAGGCGTCGCGATATCATACATTACGGCAAAAATATTTGCATGACGAGTTACATTATTAAGTCCAGACTCAAAGCTGTCAATAAATGCGCCGAGCTCATCATTCCAGAAAAATATGTTTACGTTTTCACGGAGTTTTTCCGCTTTTTCTCTGAAACATGCCGAACATTCACCGATCACATCGGCAATATTTGCGAGTGCGCGATATGACTCGATCAGAAGCATTTGCTCAGCACAGACAGCACCTGTCTTATCAATATCGGACCAGTCAATAAATGTCCAGTCGCCGTCTATACCTACAATGAAACCGTGTTCATCGAGTCTCTTTTCGCAAAATTCCATCAGCTTGAGTGCCATCGGATAGATTCTTTCGAGATACTCGGGATCACCGTAGTACATATAGTGCTCGTAAAGGCTGATGATCCAATACAAACTGTAATCAATGATAGTATTGATATGCTGTTCAAACGGTTCTTTTCCGATCAGACCCATGGAAGTTCTTTTAGCGATTGCCGCGTCAGCGAAAAGGTAATTATTTATCTTTGTGCTCTGATAAGCGTCTCCTGACCATATCCAACGGTCTCTTTTGATGCCGTCAAAGAATCCCTCTCTGCAATTGAGATGGAAAGTATGTACCGACATATCATAAATTCGATTGAATAGATCGTTGTCACAGTGGAAATCACCCTTACGAGTATATGGTAAAAATTCGTAATCCATCGTCACTTCAAGGGCAGAGGGATCTTTGCAGTTGATCTTTATAAATCTGAATGCGCGCTGTACAAGACGATATTCGGTACTTCCAGATACATATTCAAAGAGGATGGCTTCTTCACCATCGTTTGCTTCTTCAGCACTTTCTCCGTAGAACACGCCGAGAGTTTCGTTGCTATGTGGATATGTAATATTCAAGTACCCGAATAATTCAGTACCGAAGTCATAGAACATGCCGTCATCGGTCTGTTCACACTTAACTGGATGTCTTCTTTCGTAAGAAAAAGGGAATACCTCAGGATCTTTATCGATACTATCGTAGTATTCTTCTAATCCTACTGGTTCATGCTTACCAGCTCTGCGATTACATAGCCATGTAGCGTCACTCGGACAGATATCACTTTCTATGAACATCGCGGGAAGACCGTCTGTTTTGTAGACAATAACTTTGACTGTGTGTTCACCCGGTTCAAGAATAATCTCTTCTCCTAAAGGATATTTTCTATCCTTGTACAGACAATATCCGCTTCCGGAGGCAAATGCTTTCATATATCCGCGCTTGTCGCAGGTGAATTCTTTCAAAAATTCGACGTTCACATAAGGTGTCGCAAGGTGCCAGAATGCAGGAAAATCTATCCCTTGATCCTGACGTCGAAGATGTACCATCATTGTGTGATAAACTTCATAATCTCTCCAGTGCCATACCCAATAGCTTTTCATTTTTTCCATAAATAGTTACCCTTTCCATATAATGATCTGAAGATAAAATAGGCGTTCGTACATAATATGCACAATTGTATTATATATTTCTTTCTGTTAATGTTCAAGATATAAAATTAAATTTAATAAAAAATGCATCATACTGCGCTCAGTTTTTCGGAAAAAAATTCAGCAGTTTGTCTGCTGTATCGTTCTCGATGCTGAAAACATCGTAATACTGAATATAATCGTCTTCATATATCTCGCTGTAAGCAAAACGAACAAGAAGCATGTCATCATCAAGATATCCGAGATAATGATTCATAAGCCCGACCGGTGAATTTTCGTAGTAAAGTCCTATTTCATCAAAATCGTGCGAATCTGTTGTTTGCCAAATATTTTCGATTGATATCAGTCCGACCGGAATACCATCAAGAATTTTCTCGATCAGCTCACAAAATTCCTTGTTTGATGTTTTACGATTCTGCCAGTGAAGTGATGTGATTTTTCCGCTGCTTTTGATCTCGTATCCCTCTCTTACATATAACTGACTGTCAAGAAAAGAACTGAGAATGAGAAAATTTCGTTCTTTGTCGCCTTTTACCGTAAGTACGTCAAAATTATCATCAGTTTTTGCGACTCTGCGGTCATATTTATAGAACGCATCGCATGAAACATAGTTTTCACCTCTCCATGAGAATCCGTCACCGGTACGAGTCGCTGAGTGGTCAAAGGTGATGTTTCTTCCGACAAAGATGACCAGTAAGACAAGAGGTATAGTGATTATAAGAAATAGCGGGAATTTGGGTGATCTGAGTAAGGATATATTTTTTCTTTTCATAAGCTCTCCTTATCTTGATAGTAGATTACTTTATTTCGAAATTTGCTTGAGTGACAAGTTCAATGCCGACGACACCATATTTCTTCTGCTCATCTACAGAATAATACTCGTCCATGTCAGACGGACTCGCATATTCAAGGTTTTCAGACGTGTATCCGCATTGGAGAAGAGGAAGTGATTTATACAATTCTTCAAAGCCATCAAATCGGTGTAACTTCTTAACGACTCTTCTGAGCTGTTCATGACTCACGGTATTTGTAAATGTAATTATATCCCCCTCTTTGATTTTTTGCCGTTTTTCATCGAATAAGCGAAGCTCTATTGTTTTGTTACCACTCTTGATTTGTGCAAAAGGGGACGGGGTGAGTTTCATCTGATGAACATCTTTTTCTCTGCATAAATAAGCCACAGTCTCAACATGGCGAGTCATCGGGAACATATTAACGGGACAAACCCGCTCTATACGGTAACCGAATCTGACAATATCAGCAAGATCTCGCGCAAGTGTTTGTGGATTACACGAAACATAAATAATCCGCTCGGGGAACAAAAGATTCAAATCGTTCTTCATTTCTTTTGAAAGCCCTGAGCGAGGCGGGTCAACAACTATAAGCTCAGGCATATAGTCAGACGGAATTTTTTTCCTGAAAGAAGCTGCATCACCACAGAAAAACTCAATATTATTTATTGAATTGATCTCTGCGTTGTGTTTAGCATCATTTATAGCGTCTGAGTTTATTTCAATTCCCCAGAACTTTGCCGTTTGATACTTTTGTGCAAGTGAAAGTCCGATGATTCCTGACCCGCAGTAAAGATCAGCAGCGTATTTGAAATCAGCATTCTCTGCAAATTCGTGTATTTTCTCAAGAAGAAGAGAGAATACCTCTCCGTTCACCTGTCTGAATGCCTCAGAAGAAAAACGCATTTCAAGTCCGCAGATTTTGTCTGTTATATAGCTTGTACCTTTCTTTTTCCGCTTTGTATTTATAAATATGACTTCACTGATCTCCGGGAAACGAGCCTTTATCATTGAAGAGTATGCTGAAATATCAGGTGTTCCTTCAGAGTAGAGCGAAACCGTATAAGTGCTGTCTTTTGACGTCCGAATAAATATCTGGTCTATACCGGTTTTGTCAAGAAGTGAGATGTTTTCGTTTGTGTAACTTATAATATCACTCATTGACTGTGGACAAATAGAGCAGCCTTCAAAATCTACCACATCGTTACTGGAGGATCTGTATAGACCGAATTTATTCTTTTCGCGCGAGTAATGTACACCTATTTTGTTTCGGTATGCTGTACGGTTAGGGGAATGAATAGTATCCTCAACAAGAGAAAAATCGAGACCGTTTCTTCTGAATGCTGAACATACAGTGTTTTTCTTTATCTGATTTTCGTGCTCATAATCGACGTGAGCTAGGGTACATCCGCCGCACGATGTGTATGATTTGCAAAGCGGCTGCATCCTGTGACTTGATTTTTCGATAAGAGAAGCACACTCCCCAATAAAATAATGCTTTTCTTTTGATACAATTCTGACATTCGCCACATCTCCGTCAACAAGCCCCGGGATAAAACGACAACTCCGTTGTACTTGGCAATTCCAATTCCATTTTCGTTTGTATCTGTAATATTCAGTCTGTAGACCTCGTTGATTTCCATACTGTGTTTCTGCCTTTCGGTAGATAAGTTCTTCATATGAAAATTATAATATAAAGTCCGATGCTTGTCAATTTATTTTTGTCAAAATAAGGATTATATCATATACTGTCTTTGGAAATTCTTAACTCAAAATAAGAGAGGACAAAATAATGGCAGACTGTGTAATAGGAATGCGGAGTCAATTTTCGGCAGAAAAAGCAAGAAGGTGTGCCGTGATGGAAAAAATATCAGCAGAGGTCGTCTCTGTTGACCCATCTGTAACGAAGAGAGGGTGCTCTATCGGAATCAGGATCAATTGTTCAGAGATAGATAAGTTTTTGAACATACTTGATAAGAAGAAAATTCCATACGGAGATATAATCGGAAGAGGGGGAAGGTTAGGTTGAACAGTGGGATTATATACTTTGATAATGCAGCGACATCGTGGCCAAAACCGCCTCAGGTCATCCGTGGTGTCACGAATGCACTCAAAAACAAATCCGGCAATCCGGGAAGGGGATCACATAAATTGTCTCGTGCTGCTTCAGAGCTTTTGTATGACTGCCGCGTGGCTCTCGGAGAATTGTTCGGTGCAGAAGCTGAGAATGTTGTATTTACAAGCAATGCAACACAGGCACTGAATTATTCGATAAAAGGTCTTGTGAGGCAAGGATGCAATATTCTATTTGATAACTACGTTCATAATGCAGTTTTTCGTCCCATAACTGATCTGGTAAATAAGGGACTCTGTACGGCAGATATGTATGATGCTTCGGGTAGTACCGAGGAGACTCTGCGAAATATTAATAAACTTATAAAAAAGGAAACAACAATTATTGTTGCGACACATCAGTCGAATATATGCTCGAAGATTCTTCCGATTTATGAAATGGGGAAGCTCTGCAGACGAGAGGGGATATATTTTATAGTTGATGCCTCTCAGAGTGCAGGTCATATCCCGATAGATGTTCATAAAATGAATATAACATCCCTCTGTATGCCGGGACACAAAGGACTATTGGGACCGATGGGTACGGGAGTTCTTATCAGTGGGTACGGGATCAAATATAATACGATAATTGAAGGTGGCTCGGGAATTCACTCCCTTGATTCAGATATGCCTGATATGCTTCCTGAACGGCTTGAAGCGGGAACTCTTGCGGTGCCGTCAATTGCAGGGCTCTACGAGGGTATAAAGTATCTGAATGATTATGGATTATACTCGGTACATGAAAATGAGTATATGCTGTCAAGCTATTTTATTAGCAAGATAAAAAAATTCAGCGATTTCATTTTGTATGGTGAATTCGATGGTAACGTAATTTCATTTAATAAAAAAGGTTACACTCCCGCAGAAGTAGGCTCATTCTTAGCATCAAAAGGTATATGCGTGAGGACAGGATACCATTGTGCACCTGTTGCACATAAGACAATAGGAAGTATTGAGAACGGAACCGTCAGAATAAGTTTTTCACATTTAAATATACCTCGTGAAGTGGATTTTCTTGTAAACACTCTGTCAGAGTTGTAGAAAATATAAATATAATCCTTGACTTGCGATATAAAATGGTGTATAATTATATAATGATAATTATATTGGGAAAGGATTATAATAATGGCAGAAAAGATTATTGATAAAAAAGACGTTGTATCTACCGTTAACGGAGATTTTATTCTTTATAAAAACAGACCGCTTGTCAGAGAAGATAATATAATTTGTTATGGAAGTATGGATGACAAGTATATTCTTCAGATGATAATTATGACCGAAAAAGAATATAAAGGTAAGAACGTACCTGATAAGGTGTATGTACAGCTTCTCAGCACAGATACATCAATTCCGGTTAACAGCAGAGTGGTAAAGGAAAGTATCAAGGACGGTTTAACAGAAGCATTTGACATTGGAATTGCTTGGCTCGAGAGATATCTTGCATCGTAAAAAACATAAACGGTTTGTGAATACAAACCGTTTTTTGTTTGGTTGGATTATAAAACAAATCTTTTATCTACAAAAAGAATCATATTAAATATTCCAGATGTAAAAAAAAGTATTAACAAAATCGGAATTATATGGTATAATGTAATATGCCTTAGTATTTTTAGTTGAAAGTATCACAAGAAAGGGCGGATAGCTTACCATGAATGAAATTAATAATTTGAACGACAACTCGGCTTTAAGAAAAGCTTTTCAAAACGACAAAAACAGTAACAGTCCGTATATATATTTTCCAATAGATTCAAATGATGACTTGAATTCACCTCTCAAGATTTCAAGGCTTATTTCCGGATACAAAAGATCGGGCTACGGAGGAGTTATTCCTTTCTCCAATAAACGATTTTCAATCAAGCCTCTTACTGATGAATATTACGACGTATATAAGTTAGTCAAACAAGAGACGTCATCAAATACATTAAAGATCGGATATGTAGATGATACATATGTGATGCGTGAGTATTTACATAATCTCGAGGAAAAGGAAACTGCTGTTTGTAAAATTCTGAGAAGATTTGAGCTTGTTTGTACGGAGAATCAAAAGATAAAAAGAGTGCTCAAAACAGAGGGAACACCTATGTCTCTTGTTGCTGTGAGTGATGAGATGCAGATACTTGACCTCAGAGACTTTGTAAATGACGGCTGTCTCGAATGGACTGTTCCCCTTGGAAACTGGGTCATAGAAGAATATATTTGTGTTGCAGATGAGGGTGAAGATTATATAGATCTTCTCAGTTACAATATTTCCTCTGAATACATAAAATCTACTTTTGGAACACTTCTCGAAAAATTAAAGGGATCGAATACTGATGTTTCTCCAATTGATATGTTTATATACAGAAACATTATGTATGCCGGAAAAAACAGAAGAATGTGGAGTCCTAACTTCAATAAAGAATTTGAAGAAATGTTTGGCTTTGACCCCGCGCCGTATTATCCTTTGATGTTCCGTGATTTTGATGGATATGCAGCGAGATATAAGTGTATGCTTATGAAATGCAGATCCAAAATGCTCGTTGACGGATATTTGAAAGCTGTTGCAGACTATTGTATGCCCAGAGAAATATTCTGTACGGGTTTCGTTGCCGAGGGAAGAACTACATCATGCTCCTGGTTATTTGGTGACGGACAGATGATACACAAATACGCGTCAGCACCCGGTCTTTGTATGCCATATGCCTATCTGTATGGACTCAATGCTGTAAAGGTAGCCGCAGGAGCAGCAGATGTTTGGGGAAACGATACGGTAACAGCTGATCTGTTTAAATATTATAGCCATCTGACCAAGGATGTAATATACCGTGAAGCGATAAACGCGTTTGCTCGCGGAGTGAACATGACTTTCACGCATCTCGGAGAAGATCGAGTTAAGGAAAACAGCGATATTACAGAAGGAGACATTACTCCGTGGGGCTCAATTTTCTCAAAAGGGGATGACCTCGCTGACTTTGCTTCGTTTGTCACAAGGGTACAAGCACTTTTACGTGGTGGTGAACATATCTGCGAGACGGCAATTATTTACCCAATCCACTCACTTCATTCGTCAGATTTCCTGTACGAAGCTGATTATAAAGGATTTGAATATCCATCGCTTAAAGAGAACGCTGACTATATGGAGTTGATGAATAACTTTTTGAATTATGTAGGAATAGACAGTGCATTTGTCCATCCTGATGCAATTACAGAGCGTTCATTTGCCGAGGACGGAATCCTATACCTCACAAATGATAAGAATCTTATGAAATTCAAGGTTCTTGTAATTCCTTCAATGTCGATTATAAGTCTTAAAACTCTCAGAATGGCAAAGAAGTTTTTCGATGAAGGCGGAAAGATCATAGCAACAGATAATCTGCCGACAGCTGCTGTCGAATGTTCTACGGTATTTAAGGATGTAAACGATTCACTCAGATCTGAGTCACCTGAGGACAAAGAGGTACGCGAGATCATAGCATATCTGTTTGGCGAAGAAGCGACAGACAGTATGATTTACAGAAGTTATTATAAAAAAGAAAGTGAAAAAGGCGGAGTGGCTTATTTCCTTCCTGCAAATATCACTTCAGCGGATGGAACCGATACCGTTAACGCAAACATTCTTTATCAGGCAACAGAAAAATTCAGTATCGCACCGGATGTTTATATAGACAAGATGCCGCGTCGTGAATTTTTAGGAATCGTAAGCTATAATCTGCCGGATTTTCTGAAAATCGGTATTGATAAACGACTTTCCAACGGATGTTCGATGAACTATATTCATAAGAGATATTCCGGATCTGATATTTACTTCATAACCAACACTACAGGAAATAAATATTCCGGAAACATTCTTTTGAGAGGGCGTCATAATCCAGAGGAATGGAATCCGTATAACGGAAAAATAAGGAAGCTTACATATGAATTTGTGCGTTTCAAAAATGAGATTTACACACTTGTAAACACTCAAATAGAAGCTTCCTCATGCATATTTATTGTCAGCCCTATTCAGCGCACGCAAAAGGAAATAATAAATGATCTAACATCTGAGGAAAAGATCAGAGAATTCTATCCTAAAGAAAATTTTTAATTAAAATTTAAATATAGTACGGAGGATAAAAATGTACTATGAACGAGTGGCGTCGGTTGCAAACGCCGTAATTCAGAATGTTGCGAGAACGATTTATGGAAAAGATGAGAATATCAAACTGGTCATTTCCGCAATGCTTGCCGGGGGCCACATTTTGCTCGATGATATTCCCGGAACCGGAAAAACAACTCTTGCAAAGGCAATTGCCAAATCAATTTCGGCTGACACAAAACGTATTCAGTTTACCCCGGACCTTCTTCCTTCAGATATAACCGGTGTCAATTATTTTAATCAGAAAACATCCGATTTTGTATTCAGAAAAGGTCCTGTATTCACAAATGTTCTTCTCGCAGATGAGATTAACAGAACAACACCCCGCACACAATCAGCTCTACTCGAATGTATGGCTGAGCATCAGGCAACAATTGACGGTATAACATACAAACTTGATGACCCGTTTTTTGTGATCGCAACACAGAATCCTATTGAATCGCAGGGTACTTTCCCGCTTCCCGAGGCACAGATGGACAGATTTATCATGAAGCTTTCGCTTGGATATCCGGATCACGATTCCGAAAAGAATGTCCTTACACAGTATAATTCCGCAAGCCCTCTCGAAACTCTTTCTCCTGTGTGCTCGAAAGCAGATATTGCAAATGCAATCCAAACAGTTAAGCTTATAACCGTAAGCGATCCCATCAAAGATTACATTATCAATATCGCAAACGCAACAAGAGAAAACGAAAAACTTAGACTCGGTGTGAGCCCGCGTGCCTCACTTGCAATGATGCGAGTGGCTCAGGCTTATGCAGCGATTATGGGTCGTGATTATGTTCTGCCGGATGACGTTAAGAAGATCAGTGTGCCTGTTTTGTCTCACAGGATCATTACACGTTCACATAATACGATCCACCTTACAAATACAAATGAACAGGTAATTGAATATATTATTGATACCGTTCGTGCACCTATAGATTAAATTCCACTATCAGACAGGGAAGAAAAAATATGATATATTTTGCGATTCTTGTCGCTATGATCCTTGTAATTATCATTCAGACAAATATATACAAAAAATATTCCTTCGAAAAACTTGAGTATAAGATATCGCTCTCAACCGATGAGGTATTTGAGGACGAAGAGATCTATATGTACGAAGAGATTAGAAATAATAAATTTCTGCCTCTTCCGTTTGTGAAGGTAGATACTGAATTGCCAGAGGGACTCTCCTTTCATATCGCCGAGAAAGATGAAAAGACCGGAATTATCACAACTTCACATCCAAGAGTTATCAGCAGTCTTTTCGTCCTTCGCGGCAAGCAGATAATAAGACGACGCTGGAGAGTCTGCTGCGATGTGCGCGGAGTTTATCACCTTGGAAATGTCTCTATTCTCGCAGATAATGTATTTGGTTCAAATCAGTTGAGCAAGGTTATTGAGGCAGATGAGAAAAACGGGTGTACATTGGTTGTTCTGCCAAAGGCTGTTATGCTGGAAAAGCATTTTGCACCATCGAAATATACAAACGGAGAGTTTTTAGTACATTCAAGTCTTCTCTCAGATCCGCTTCTCAAGGCAGGAGTAAGAGAATATTCCACAGGGGATCCGATGAACAGAATAAACTGGACACAAACTGCAGCCCACAACAGATTGATGGTAAATCTTGAGGAATATTCAAACAGACAAGCATTCAATATAATTATGAATATGCAGGCGAGGGATATCGAGAAAACGATCCCCGGTCCTCCGAGCGGTAAAGTACCGGTTGAATTGTGTGTGACTGTTGCGGCATCTATTCTCGATGCCGTTTCCGGCGAAAACATTCCTGTACGATTTATTTCCAATACAAATACTCAGGATAAAAGAGAACTGCAGGATGAGAACGAAGCTGAAGTCCATGTAGCTGACAGAATATTTGTTTCAGAGGAATTCAGAGGGAAGATCAGTATGATCTCTGCACTTCGAATGCTGTCGCAGCTTGAACTTTATATATCAGTTCCGATTGAGAAAATGCTTGATGACATAGTTGCCAACCCATATATGTACGTCAGCGGAGGGAATATTGTTTTTATTTCTTCATATCTGAGCGAACGAATGATCAATTTCTGCTACAATATGCGTAGGATGGGTATTACTGTTATTTTTTACATAACGACAAGCCAGAATGCGTTGATTATTCCATCGGATATAGAAGTACATTTCAAAACACATATAGAAGAATAAAAATCTGAGAAAGGAGGAAATTATGAAAGTTGTAAATCGTTTTTTGAATATTGTTCCGTTGATTGGAGTAATCACTCTTACCGTTCCGCTTTGGATGATTTTTCTTGGCGGAAGATTTCCTTATTCAGTTTTTATTTTAACCGTTTGCGCGATATTAAGTACATCTTTCGGTTTTTTCCTTCAATGGATTTTTTGTGCAAAAATCAACAGATCGAATGATGGATATGATGCCTCGGACACAAGAATGGTAACACAGTTTTCAACTAAACACGCAATAGTACCCATTATAATAGGTGTGATCACGTCTGTTCCTCTTGCAGTTTTATTTGATTCAGTAATGAATTCATTGTTTCAAAGCGGGATGATCACTTACCATAATCAAATTTTTGATATTTATTTTTCGATGCTGTTTATCGCGTCATGTATCTTCGGATGTGTGATATGGTTTTATCCCATTGAAAGATTTTCAAACATTTATGTATTGTATGCTGGCGGCGTTCTGTTTTCGATCGAGACGTTTCTGCTGAATCTTTCGGAGAGAATAATTGGTACAGGAAATAATGTTTTATTGTCCGGGGTTCCGTTTGCTGTATTCGTTTTCTGCGTTTTTATAATTTATAACCAAAGTAATCTTTTGAAGCAATACCGCGGATCAGTTGTTTCGGTAATTACTCCATCAGAAAGGCTTTATAACCTCCTTCTTGTTCTCCTGGTTTTTCTTGGATTTCTTTTCGTTGGACTAATGTCATACATACTCGTAGGAGGGATGTATGTAGTTATCAGAGCAGCATTTTTGATGTTCCTTTTCGTTGCACTGAGGAAAGAATACGAAACATCTGACGAAATCACGGGATACACACCAAATACATCACGGCTTGACGAAATAAGAAGCCAGATGAGCAAAAATGTTGCCTCCGGGAACGATAATGTTCTTGTGATTTTATTTGTTTTCACGGTCATTCTTCTTGTTCTTCTTATTATTGGGATCAGAAGCGGATACCTTAAAGGAATTCTAAAGAAGATAAAAAACTGGATTGCCGATGTTATCTCGACAGTTTTTATCGGTATCGATATAATAAAAAGTGTTGATATTTCTGAGGAAGAGTACAACCTCAACTATTCCGATGAAAAATTGACGATAGATGATAACATCACAAAAGATTACTATGAAATTGCGGCAAGCACAAATACATATAACGATTTTCTAATAAAGCTTGACAAAATGGAAACTTATGATGAGCAGCTTTGCTATGCGTACTCTGTTCTGTTGAAGCTTTACAGGAAAATGAATATTACTCTTAAACAATCAGATACCCCGAGAGAGATCAATGTTAAAGTAAAACGTGCCATTACGTCAGAAGAAATTGACAGAATCACGGCAAATTTTGAAGCCATCAGGTATGCTGAAGCAAATATTGGCTCTGACGAGGAGAGAAGGTTACTCGAGTGTATCTGTGATACAGTAAAAAAGTATATGTTTTAAGCATATTTTAATAAATTTCCCCATAAATTATAGTATACGGTTATTGTGCTATATTTTGCGGAGAGATATATGAGAAAAAGTCTTATTAGCCTTATAATAGTTTTGTTTGTTCTTTTTTCGCTGCCTGTGTCTGCCTCAGTTCCGGATAACATTCCGTTTGATGTAAAAGCAGACTCTGCCGTTCTGATGGACTATTCGACAGGAACTGTACTTTATTCAAAGAACGCAGATTTATCACTTCCGCCCGCTTCGGTTACTAAAATAATGACTCTTCTTTTATTTATGGAAGAGGTTGAAGCCGGAAACATTTCACTTGATGAGAATATTCAGATAAGCGAATATGCTGCATCAATGGGCGGATCTCAAGTGTATCTTGAAGCGGGCGAGTCTATGCAGGCAGAAGAACTTCTGAAATGTGTTATAATCGCATCCGCAAACGATGCAGCTGTAGCTCTTGCTGAGAAAGTTGCAGGCAGTGAAGATGCGTTTGTAAGTCGAATGAACGAAAAGGCCGCAGAACTTGGAATGAATAATACTCATTTCGAAAATGTAACAGGACTTGACGACGATACAACGAAGCATCTCACAAGTGCATATGATATCGCATTGATGTCAAGAGCGTTACTTTCGCACGGAATTATCACAAAATATTCTACAATATGGATGGACACAATAAGAAACGGTGAGTTCGGACTTACAAACACAAATAGGCTCGTGCGTTTTTATGACGGAGCTACCGGACTTAAAACCGGCTCAACCTCAAAAGCCGGATTTTGTATGAGTGCAACCGCCAAGCGCGACGGTCTTCATTTGATAGCAGTCATTATGGGCTCTGATACCCGTGATATCAGAAACGAGGCTGCAAAGCAGCTTCTTGACTATGGCTTCGCAAAATATTCTTTGTATGAAAATGCAGGCGGCACAGCAGGGAACACTTCCGTTATCGGAGGGGTGAAAAATTTCTGTACAGGAGAATACGCTCCGTATTCTCTCCTTCTTCCGAAAGGTAAAAACAAAACAGTACAAATTGAGTTTTTAATGAACGAGAACATTTCAGCACCGGTAAGTAAGGGAGACAAGATAGGAACGGTCAGATACTTAAGTGATTCAGATGTTTTGCACGAAGCAGATATTGTAGCCTCAGAGGATGTAGCAAAGATAAGCTTTTGGGGCCTTCTGGGAAGAATGTTCGGGATTTATTGCTTAAAATGAGCAAATATTCTAAAAATCCTATTGAAAAATAGCGCTAAATGTAGTATTATATATGTAAGGGAATTGTTTATGTTCAAATGTTCCCCCATATATTCCGATGTTTTATCGGAAAACTACATAGGATCAAAAAGTCACGGAGGACCAAAATTAATGTCTATCTCACTTAATGAAAGATATTTGAATTCTTTCGTTTCGTCTACTGAGGTTGAGAAAATCTCACATCTTGCTGAAGCTGCTCATACGCTTGTTTGCAATAAGAGCGGTGCAGGCTCCGATTTTCTCGGATGGGTAGATCTTCCTGTAAATTACGACAAGGAAGAATTTGCAAGAATCAAAGTTGCTGCTGAAAAGATCAAGAAAATGTGCGACGTTTTCGTTGTTATCGGTATCGGCGGTTCATATCTCGGAGCTCGCGCTGCTATTGAGTTTGTGAAGTCTCCTCTTTACAACAATATGGCAAAGGATACTCCTGATGTATATTTTGCAGGAAATACAATCAGTTCATCTGCTCTCGCTGATGTTCTCAGAATATGTGAAGGCAAAAATGTTTGCGTAAATGTTATTTCCAAATCAGGTACAACCACCGAACCTGCAGTTACTTTCAGAATTTTCCGTGAGCTTCTCGAAAAGAAGTACGGTGAGGAAGGCGCTAAGGAAAGAATCTTTGTTACAACCGACCGCGCAAGAGGTAAGCTCAAGGAATTCTCCACCGAAAAGGGCTACGAAACATTCGTAGTTCCGGATGATATCGGCGGACGTTATTCCGTTCTCACAGCAGTAGGTCTC
>SVUC01000016.1 GCA_015063455.1 Oscillospiraceae bacterium | reverse complement strand
ACAAAAAGTACACAGCAGTTTTTCATTTAACAAAAACCGCGTTAGATATGACGAATTTCTGATGTAATCCAAACTAAAACGACCGCCTACTATTTGAAGAACGAGTCTTAAAATAGAGTGGGAATAATTTCAGAGGTCAAAAAAGCCTGTAATATCAAGGGTTTTAAGCTTTTGAAGTCACTTATGGCAACAAAATGGCAACATTTTTAAGAGAATAATTGCAACTGGCTTATAACTGCCCGGAATCCTTTGAAAGAAGGGCTCCGGGCAGTTGTTGCATAAAGGAAAATGAATATAGCAAATTGTGTTTGGAAAGAGCCTTAGTTTATCTTAAAATGGAGGTGAAGCAGGAGTGGGGATATTGACATTTATTGAAAAGCAAACTATTTGCCGCCTGTTCGGAATATCTGATGGCTATATTTTTAAGTTTTGGAGTGATAGAGGCAGTTACAATAAAAACATTACTCAACAGCTAATTCTCGAATCTTGTGGTATAGATATATATAGAGACAAGCCATACAAAGATTTATCGCAGCAAAAGTGTGTTGAGAAAATTTGGAATGATAGTAATCCCCAGACTGTTGCCAAACTTCTTTCTGCTTTGTCTGACTATTTTTGTTTTGCAATGGGTACAGACTATTGGAGTGATGAAGACGGATATGACTATCGGCAAGTCGAAGAAATAATCAAGCGTCTTTCTTCTTCATCAGCAGTTCCACTTCCATTCCAGGAATCTGCTGATTTAGAGTTAATACTGAATGATATTGATACAAATATTCAAGCTGGAAAACCCGAATTGGTCATAGATCGACTTCACACATTTGCAACCCAATACATTCGGAAAATCTGCCAACAGCATAACATCGCTATCGCAGACGAAAAGGGAGAGCATTATTCACTTGATTCTCTTGTTGCAAGATTAAAGGGATGGTACGAACGTGAAAACTATTTCGAGAGTGAGTTTTGCGTCGTTGCGATAAGAAATACAATAAACATTTTTGCAAAATACAACGACTTACGAAACAATAAAAGTGCTGCTCATCCCAATCCCCTTTTGAAAAAAGCGGAAGCGGAGTATGCGGTTAAAGTGGTTGCCGAAACCCTTATGTTTATTGACAACATAGAAAAGAGCAAACCCAAACAAACCATTCCTTGGGAGAACGGTGAATTGTTTGTTGATGTGAATGAAGAACTACCATTTTAATAAATCAATAGAAATAGGAGGTGGACATGGTGGAACAACACGAAAATCCTATTGTGTTTATAAGTTATTCGCAAGATACTGTTGCTTTTGCGGATAAAGTACTTGCGTTTTCAAATAGATTGCGAAGTGAAGGTATTGATGCTATTTTAGATCAGTATGAGGAGGCTCCTACCGAAGGATGGCCTCGTTGGATGGAAAACAGCATAAACAAAGCAGACTATGTGATAGTAGTTGGCTCCAAAGGATACTATGATAAAATATATGGTAATGTAGAGCAAGGTAAGGGACGAGGGGTTAAATGGGAAGGAAATCTAATTTATCAAAAGCTCTATATGTCCGACACAATAAACGAAAAATACATTCCTGTTGTTTTCGATGAGAAAGATTTGGAGTACATACCGACTCCGCTACAAGGAAGCACATACTACAATGTAAGCGACGATACCCGATTTGACAAATTGTATTGGCGCCTGCGTGGTGTTACTACAAAAGAAAAACCTCCTCTCGGCAAACTAAGACCTTTGCCTGAAAAGGAACGAAAAACCCTATTTGTTACTTCGATGATTGATCTTGACGCTTGGAATAATGCGGTTTGGCGTGGAGCAGGATTCGTGTTGGGGTATCTTCCGTTGCCTACCTTGTTGTTGCCTTTTGTAAATGAAAAATATGCAATCAAGATTTTTGAAGATTGGATTTCGACAGTAGGAAAAGACGATAAACATGAGGATATACGAATTGCGCTGGTTGAAGGTGATGTGCCTGGAGAAGCAGCCGGATATTACGTAGTAGTAGGCAACAATATTGATGAAGCCGTAAAACGTGCAGAGGCAAGCGGAGCGTCCATTGATGAACTTATGATATTGAACGTTTCCCGAATAATTCGTGCTAATCCAACTGATAATTTTCAGGCGTTTAACTACTTCAAGGAAGCTTACAACGAATATGGCGAGTATGTGCTAATGCCCGCTGTATTAAATGAACGTACTGGTCAAATTAAACCGCTTCCCAAATATGGAATACATAAAAAGAAGTTGCTATATCGACACATTTCGGAAATAACTGAAAATGACCAGGATGCAATTTTACTTCAAAAGGACAAGCCATATAAGCCATACAAATCTAAATAATCGCGGCAACGTTTTGGCAACAAAAAATCGGATAGCCTCTACTGTCTGAATAATGAGAGCAATATAAATAATCAGGGCTAAATCCCATAAGCAAATCTGTTTAAGATTTATTTTTCAGGAGCGAGTGGGAATAATACCAACCGGCTTACAAGTGCCCGAAAACCCTTGGAAACACAGGGCTTTCGGGCATTTATGAAATTAATAAAGATGTCGCTGCAACACTTTTGCAACACGCAATGCAAAAATTGTGAAAAGGAATAGCTGCAAGTGGTTTGCGAGTTAATAATGAGACAAAGAGAGGTATTACATATGAAGTGTCCGAGTTGCGGAGCAGAAGCAAAAGGTAAGTTCTGCGAATACTGTGGAAGCGAAATGCCACAGGAAAAATCAACCGTTAATATTACAAACAATTACTATGGTGGCACTACACCTCAGGAGAATAACGAGATTGAAAGCACTCTCGGTAAATGTCCTAAGTGCGGTAATTCCAAAATTACATTCAAGAGAGAGCGCGTAGGTATTGCAACCCAATCTCGTTCCCGTAAAAATTATATTGGTAGCGGTAGACAAGGTCAGTCCGTAAGTCAGTCTGCATATAGAACGGTTGGTGTGTGCCAAAACTGCGGATATACTTGGAACCCCAACGCAACTACCAAGAGTTCCGGCAAGAAGACTTGGTTGTGGGTTCTTGGTTGGATTTGTATTTTCCCATTGCCCCTCACTATATTGCTGTTAAGAAAAAAGGAAATGAAACCCGTAGTTAAATACGGCATTATCGCAGTAGCTTGGGTTCTGTTCTTGGTTATTGGTATGGCTGGTAATAGTGAAACCGATGTTCCTCAGACCGACACACCGCCGTCTTATAACGAAACCGTTCAATCAAACCAATCAGAAACAAGTAATAGCAATATTGAAAAAGAGGAAACAGAACAAAATAAGATAGTTGATGATGAAGTGGTAAATAGATTTTTAAGCGAATGTAAATTTGATTATGGCGAGATTGATAAAGGTAATATTAGAACCAAATTTTTCGTTCATGTAAATGGTTGCAGAACAGAATTATTAAATAGCAATACTGATGAATTAGTTATAAAGATAAACGGATATCATATTGACAACATTAATGAACCGGAAGTAATAGAAGCATTCAAGATGGTTGCTCAAACAATCAATGGGAATGAATATGATACAGAATTAGAAGATGTCATTACTGGATTACTAGCCCACGATACTGCTATATACGAAGGGACGGTCGGAAATATTAATTACAAATTCTATCCTTTTGTAGAGTTATCACAAGGGGTAGTTCAAAGTAGGATTGAAATAAGAACTACAATTTACAATTTAGAGTAATATATGTTATCAAGTTGAGGCCGTATCTCAAAAAGGGTGAACGTGTTGTTTTTATGGGACAAGACGACGCTGCTGAAAAAGATGGTTATGTGACCCTATATGGCGCAAACCACGGACACATAGATTATCTTGGTGAATTAGCTGTTAGTCTTGGTTTAAGGTAAAAGCCACTCGACACAATTCCACAAACAATTTTGCAACTTTTTCTGCAACAAAAATTTTGATAAATGAAATAATAGGTGGAAAA
Organism: Oscillospiraceae bacterium; assembly: GCA_015063455.1. GTDB lineage: Bacteria > Bacillota > Clostridia > Oscillospirales > CAG-272 > UMGS1696. The sequence goes on along the minus strand of SVUC01000016.1, from coordinate 23,508 downwards.
ACAGACTCAAAATTGCCGTTTGAGATACTATTTAGGGCATAAATAAGCTAAAGAAGAAGCCCGAAAAAGAGTGGGAATAACGCACTTGCGCGAGGTTATACTGAATCGCAGGTGAGCGTGCAAGTGCTAAGATTCAATCCAATTTAATCAAGTGGGAATAAGGACGAAAAACCATCTCGGTTATCTAAGGTCTGAAAATCGCAAACATAGTAAAGTTCTTAGAAAGAGAGTTAATTTATGAAACGTATCGAACGTGTGAAGGCAGCCATTGCGCATCGTGATGCCGATAAAGTTCCCACATGCATACATCTTGCGTGGGATGGACTTGAGGCTTATGCCGACAGATTATACGAACGCTATACCGATGAAAACCTGCGCAGATTGTGCGACGAGGGCAAAATTTCACGTCACAATGCCATGTATTACGGTATGGGAAATCATGTTCTTGCAGTAACCTGTCCGTGGTGGGTATGGCACGACGTTCCTGAAGAATACAAAGAATGGGATACGCCCGATTTTCTTCCCAAAACCATGGGAACCGGAAGCTACAGTGAATTTGCAGAAACCGTACATAATCTGAAAGAGAACACCGATGCATATGTTCTTGTAACGATTTGGGGCAGCCATTTCGAGAAGGCGTACTTTGCAAGAGGAATCGAAAACTTCCTCGCCGATATGGCAGGAGACCCGGAATACGCCCAGTCTCTTCTCGATATGATCATACGAAAGAACCTCGTTATGCTTGAAAATATCGTCCACACACCCGGAATTGACGGAATCCTTCTTGGAAGTGACTGGGGATCGCAGAAAGACCTTCTCATGTCTCCTGAGTCGTGGAGAGAAATGATCGCTCCCGGCGAACAGCGTGAATATGATTTGATTCACGAAGCGGGACTCGATGTGTGGGTTCATTCGTGCGGCGATATCAGAAAAATTCTTCCCGATCTTACTGAAATGGGAGTAGATGTACTGAATCCGATCCAGCCGGAGTGTATGGACATTTACGAATTGAAGGACAAATACGGAGATAAGATAACATTCTGGGGTGGAATCAGCACACAGCGTACTCTCCCAAACGGCACACCTGAAGAAGTTGCACTTGAAACTGAAAAAATCACCTCGTATTTATCAAAAGACGGCGGATACATTATTTCTCCTTCGCAGGAAATACAGGCAGATGTTCCTTTCGAGAACCTCTGTGCAATGATCGATACCGCTATGAAGCTGTGAGAAAACTGCTTTTGGATACTTGTTGCCGTTACTCGCGGACGTTCTTATCCCGGCGGGGTACATTTTGTTCCGCTTGAAAGCGTGACAACTCTCCCGATTGCAGGCTTTTCGTTCTGTTATTGATCTGAGGAAAAAACACCACAGTTTTGACTGGGGTGTCTGCCATAGTGCATTATACTTGAACTGACAGGAAAAGGACAGAGATTGTTTTACATTCTCTGTCCTCTTTTTTTGACCCAAACACTGCATTTGCGGGCACAAATGCCATATCAAATTGGAAGTGATATGCTGAGTACGTCAGCGTGATATTGTTGCAAGCAATAGAACTCTCCGCAGGTCTTCCCATACGGGTAAGCAAAAATTGATATGCAGAAGATAAAGATTAACCCCGACAGATTTTATAACGGTCTGCCGGGGTTTGCTTTATCTCCGGCGATCTTAGCTTTGTAATTCTCTGCGGCGGAAAGTTCCTGGCAGTTTCGGGTTTCGCCGTCTGCTACCCGATCACAGTAATTAGTATCGTAGTTGCCCTTCATAATGAAGTATTTACCGCAGCGCTTGCATTTCCGGAACCGGACATTGGCTTCCAGCATTTTTGTGAATTCCAGTTCGAGAATATCTTCGATGGTGCGGAATTCATACTGGATGTTCATGAAGTTCGGAACACGAATTGAAGTGATCAACTTCTCGGGCGTGGCTCCGAACTTTTCAGCAAGAGCAATATGATCAGCGGTCGGTTAAATTTTCTCCTGCATACGCCGGACAACTTTTTTGGCATCGCACCCATAGGGCATGGTATCACCACTCATCGAAAGAGAGCTGAATGTCATGGTTTCTGTTCTCCGGGAGAATGCCGGGCGTTTATGGTGGAAACGGTATATACAAAAACGTTCAGCAGGATGAAGTTTTCCGAGGGCATCCGGATATATGGTTTCGTCAAAACAGAATTCGATAAGGTCAAGGTATTCCTCCTGAAGGGCTGACAGGTATTTCTGATAGCGGAGCAGATGTTTATGGATCAGAAACTCATCTTCAAATACCGGCGGGCAGATCGCAGAATACAGAGATGCATAAGCGATGTCTTTGATAGATGTGAATGTACTTGAATATTCCCAGAATTCATCAACCATTTCCTGCAGTCTGTTATATACTTTTTCAGGCTGATGTTCTTTGGGCTTTTCTCCTTTGGCGGTTCTGATTGGGCTGATCGGCTGCGAGATATACAAAATGTTCTCTGCCGAAGTATATTTTGCGTCGTCGGATACATATCTGCACAATATTCTCACAATTGTTGTCGGACTTGAGTTCGTGCGAATGCTTATAAATCTCACTCCTGCGAACACTCTTGAGGTTTTGATCGTTGCTATCGCGCGCCAGGTTATTGTTGACCACTCGAGCCCTCTGAGCAACATCGCCTGTGTGCTCTGCATCGGCGGACTTTTCGCAATACGGAAGTTCCTCATCTCGAAAAAGGATCTTGTCCGCGTGCTTTCCGACGACAAATCGCAGGACGATGATTGATTTGCGGAGATCCCTGAGCGACGGATATATATTATATATAATATAATGAAGGAAAAATGCATTTTTTCTCGAATTATGTTGAATTTCAGCAGATTCGAAGATGCATTTTTTGTTTTTGCGTGGAGAAAAACTTTAGCATAAAGGCTCCTTCCTCACGGAGAAAGTCTTTTTTCGGCAGTAGCGTGCTATATGCAATTGGCGGACCGGTTCGGTGTTTTTGTAGAGCTTTTTTACACCACTTATCTCACCGAAATTATTGTTTTTTGCCCGTGCAACCTAAAGTTGCGCTGTAGTTGGTAGACTGCAACCGGATAATATGGTATAATAATGTCGGAGGTGATAAAAATGACAATAGGAAACAGAATCGCTGAGCTCAGAAAAAGCAGCGGATATTCGCAGGAATATGTCGCGGAGAAGCTCGGGATCAGTCGTCAGGCAGTATCAAAATGGGAAATGGACCAATCGTCGCCCGACACGAATAATCTGATCGCGCTCGCGGAGCTTTTTGGGGTAAGCGTAGAATATATTGCAACGGGAAGGAAGGTTGAGGTAGTCAAAGAACCGCAGGAACATCTCACAGTGATCCGCGAAATACACAGCGAGCCTCGGAGCAGCATTTCGGTACAGAAGATACTCGGATTCATTTTTCTCGGCACAGGACTTCTCGCGCTGATCCTCGGGATCTTGCTCGAATATTTTCTTCTTATTCCGTCTGCAGTTTTACTTGTCGCGGGAATCATTTTCCTCGCCGTAAAGAGATTTGCGGGGCTTTGGCTCTCGTGGACATATCTTGTCGTGCTGTTCTTCGGGATGTCAATACTCAGCCGTATCAATCTGTGGCGGGTATTTGAGTATCTGATGTATGCACTTAAGTATATTCTGACTGCCGGATTTTCGGGAGAGATTACGATGAATGCGATCGTCAGTATGCTTCTTCTGATCTGGATAGGTGTAAACGTAACGGTGACAGCGATCGTTTTATCAAAGCGGAACCGCGAGCTTCTTGCTGAGAAAAAGAAAAATAAAACCGAAAATAATTAATTTCAAATGCACCGTAAAAACGGTGCGTTTTTTGTTGATATATTATATATAATAATGAAGGAAAAAGTCAAATTACAGATCTTTGAGCCGAATAAGTATAATAACATTCCGCGAAAGACGTCGGTTGACGCCGAATCGGCGCGAAAACAAAAGATTGGCGGATGTCTATTTGTTTTAGGCAAATGGCAAAAATCGACGCACTCTCCAAAAAGCACATAAAACTCTCTGTTTTGCGAGAAAAAATTGTCTGATTTTACTAATTTTAAGCGGGGAAAAACAGGTTTTGTCGAAAAAAGTCGCGTGATTGGTGAACCATACACAAAGTTTTCGTATAAAATTTGTAATAAAATATAAAAAAATGATAAAGATTAATAAAAAACTAAAAACGGCTTGCAATTTCAAGAAATCTGTGATATCATTTTTATGTATAATCTATAAATGTATTCTTAAGACTTACAGGTATTTGCGTAAGATCAAAAACGACTTAACCGCTGCGGCGGCAGAGTGAGGAGGGTAGAGTGAATAAACAACCGGTAAGAAGGCCCGCACCAAAAGCAGAGCCGAAGGTCGAGCCGAAAAAAGAGAATAAAGCCGTTGGCATCATCACCTGGGTGATCGTGCTTTTGGCATTTGCGGTAGTGCTGTTCACGGTAATATCACTGCGGAACGGCGGTACAGCAAACCGAAGCCTGCTCGGATTCCGCGCAGACGTTGTACTGTCAGACTCAATGAGCGCGACAGATTTCTCGGCGGGAGACCTCATTGTTACCAAATGGGTATCCGATCCCTCAACGCTGAAAGACGGCGACATCATCTCGTTCATATCGCAGAACAGCGACAGCTACGGCAAGGTCGTAACGCATAAGATCCGCGCGAAGACTACCGACCATTACGGCAATCCTGCGTTTATCACATACGGTACAACGACCGATGTTGACGACGAAGCGCCCGTACCGTACAGTGCGATCGTGGGCAAGTACACGTTCAAGATCGCGGGCGTCGGACGATTCATCGAATTCCTCAAAACGCCGACAGGCTACGTTGTGATCGTGCTCATTCCGTTTCTTATTATAATAGGCGTTCAGGCAGTGCGAATCTTCAAGCAGTACCGCGAGTTCAAGCGTGCTGAGGAGAGAGCGCGTGCGGCGTACAGAAAGAAAATGATGCGTCAGCGGGCAGAGAACGAACGAATGAGAGCAGAGCTTGCTCGGATGAAAGCTGAGCAGCAAAGCAATATGCAAAACTAAGTTTTTGTTTTTTCGTTGTCAATAAAAGGCAGCTGAAAATAAACCACCCCCCACGTGCAGGCGGAGCGCGAGGGGCGGAGCTCCTGAAAGCGAGCATGACGACCCCGGACAAAAAATACATATTTTTGGAGGACAAAAAATGAAAAACGCAAAAACCATGAAGCGCGCGCTTGGCGTAAGCGTACTTGCGATGGTAGTATGCATCGCATTGCTTGCAGGTACTACAATGGCGTGGTTTACCGACTCTGTGAGTAACGGTATCAATGAAATTGAAGCCGGTATTCTCGATGTTGAGCTGTATCATGCTACATTTGCTGAGTACTTTACATCAGATTTTGATACTGTAAAGAAGCAGGTAAAGGCAGACACAGAACTATTCCTTAATGCTCAGGGAAAGCCGATTCTTTGGGAACCCGGTGCAGAAGCTCATGAGAGATTCGAAATTGCTAACGAAGGCAACCTTGCTCTTAAGTTTGATTTTGATGTTATCTTTGCTAACGCAACAGAAACATTTGAAGGCAGCGGAAAGACACTTGCTGATGTACTTTACATTACTGTTGTAGGTATGGATTGTGAAACAGGTGCAGATAACAAGCTTGAAGACGAAAATCTTAACAACATTTTCGTGTTGAATAACAGCTCACCTATCAATGAGTATCACAGCATTAAACTTGAAGACTTTGTTCTTGACGGATATCTCCTTCCGGATGAATCTGTTGAGTTTGAAGTTCTTGTTAAATGGATTCCTACTGATGTAGATAACGACTACAACCAGAAGGCTGACGGCGGAAACAAGAAAGAAACTCTTAAGATTGACCTCGGTGTAACTCTTCTTGCTACACAGCAGGTTTATGAATACGACGTAAACGGAAACGACTACGACGAAGACGCTGAATATTCCGAACTCGCACTTCCTCCGATCACAACAGATGAAGACCTTCAGAACGCTCTCAACGAAGGTGGTTTCTTCACTCTCGGTGCAGATATCTCTACTGATACAGAATTCTCCGTTCCTGCTGGAAAGGCTGCAGTTATTGACCTTGCGGGTTACGATATTTCCACAACAGGTGCAACAAATGCTATAATTGTAGAAGGAGAAGTTACATTTAAGAACTCTTCTGATGAACCTTCCGCAATCAAGGTTGATGCTAACAATTATACAGGCGAATTAGTTCCTGCTCTTGGTGTTGTAGATGGCGGTGTTATCAACTTTGAAGAAGGCGAAGTTGTAGTAGGTGGTTCTGCACTTAGCAACGGTATTATGGCTGATGGTGGTGTAATCAACTTCAATGGTGGTACACTTATCGTAAAGGGTACTGGTTCTTCGTACGGTATCTTTGCAAACTACGGTGCAACAGTTAATATGAACGGCGGTGAAATTATCGTAGATGCTGAAAATTCAGATGAAGCTTACGGTATTTACAATATGTTCGGCGGTGATATATTTGGTTGGGTAAATGTAAATCTCAACGCAGGTAAGATTACAGTTAAGACAGCTGACTGCTATGGTGTAGCTGTATGTAGTGGTCTTGCTGGTGTAAACCTCGACATTGCTGACGGATTTGAATTTAACGTAGTTCCCGGCGCATATGCTTATGGTTCTGCTGATGGTTTGGGAACACTTAATGTTACAGGAGATAACTATTCTGTATTTACAACTGTTTCCACCCCTGCTGAATTTGCTGATGCCGTAAAGAACGGCGAAGACGTTGTTCTTCCCGCAGGTACATACACTCTTCCTGCTGAAATAAATGGTCAGACAGTTACTATTTCCGGTACTGCTGACACAAAGATTAATGTTGCAAACGGTCTTGACTATATCAATGGTGCTGATGTTACCTTTGAGGGCGTAACCATTCAGAGTAAGCCGGCGGGTGCAGGTTACGAAAACGGTTTTGCTGATGCAAAATACGCTACTTTCAACAACTGCGTAATCGACGGTACTATCGGTCTTGACTTCAGCTGTGAATTTAATGGCTGTACATTCAACATTTCCGGTAACTATTACAACGTTTGGACTTGGGGTGCAGGCGAAGTTACTTTCAATGATTGTACATTCAACTGCGATGGTAAAGCACTTCTCGTATACGCAAATGTTCTTGATAACGGAACAAATCATCAGACTGTTAACATTAACAAGTGTACATTCAACGATAACGGAGACAACACAGTTACAGGTAAGGCTGCAATCGAAATTACAAACACATATACTCCCATTAGAACTTACGAGGTGAATATTACTGAAACTACAGTAAACGGATTCTCTCAGACAGTTCCCGGAGCTGGTGATTTCAACGCAGCTTACGGTAGTGTTGCAGGTTCTGACATCGGTACAAACGTATGGGGTAACAAGTGTCAGCTTCCCAATACCCAGATCAACGTTGTTATCGACGGTGTTGACGTATATTAATCAATAATACCCCCCCCCTCTGCCACCCGACTACTTCGGTCGGGCGGCAACGAAAGGGCATGAGAATACCCCATGCCTTTTCGCTGTTCAATCCGAACACGGCAAAAACCCCCATAAAACCCGATTTTTCAACGCCTGATACGGCGATGTAAAATACCTCACCCGCGCAGGCGGAGCCGGTGAAGGAAAAAACACACCCCGAAAAAACAAATTTGGAGGAACACATGAAAAGTGTAAAAACCATGAAGCGCGCGCTCGGTACAAGCATTCTTGCTATGGTACTTTGCGTTGCAATGCTCGCGGGCACCACAATGGCGTGGTTCACCGACAGCGTTGCAAGTGCTAACAACATTATCAAGTCCGGTAACCTCGATATCGAACTTGAATACGCGGTATTAAACGATGATGGCTCATTCAAGGAATGGAAAGATGTTAAGGATTCCACAGAAATCTTTGACAAGAACGCCCAGTGGGAACCTGGTCATACAGAAGTTGCTTATCTCAAGGTTAGCAATGTAGGTTCTCTCGCTCTCAAATACAACCTTGGTATGAACATTGCTTCTGAAACAGAGGGTACAAATGTATATGATGAGAAATTCTACCTTTCTGATTTCATCAAGTATGATGCAATTGATGATGTAAACGGTGAGACAAGCGCTTATGCAAACCGTGAAGCTGCTCGTGATGCTGTTGTAGAAGATATCCTTCTTGACACAGCATTTGCTCAGTCGGGTAGCCTTAAAGCTGGTGAGGTTAAGTATCTTGCAATTGTAGTTTATATGCCTACAACTGTTGACAACGAAGCTAACTTCAAGACAGGTACAAAGATTCCTACAATCAATCTCGGTATCAATGTAGTTGCTACACAGGTTGAAAACGAAAGCGACGCTTTCGACAATACATATGACAAGGATGCTCATAAGCTTTCACAGGATAAGAACGGCGCATACCTCATCTACGATGCAAAAGATTTGATGGCTGTTAAGAATATTCTCGCAACAGTTCAGCATGGTGAAGGAAACGCTATCAGCTTCGAACTTATGGCTGACGTTGATATGACAGGTTATGTATGGAGTCCTATTGACTTGCACTGGGCTAGTTTTGATGGTAACGGACATACTATCTCTAACTTGAATTGTGCTGATGATAACTGGGCTTATAGATCTGGTTTTGCTGCATATGTAGGTGCAGGTGAAATTACAAACCTCACACTTAAAAATGTAGTAGCAAAGGGTGGACAGGTTGGTATCTTTGCAGGTCATACTGAATCTGGTGACATTATCAACTGTAACATTGCTGGTACAAATGCTCTTGTTTGGACAAAGGAAACTGGAGATCAAAACATCGGCAATGGTGTTGGTATCTATGCAGGTATAACAGTTGAAACCTCTTCTGAATATTCTGGTACAATTTTTGAGGACACTGTAATCGTTGTTTCCACAGATGGTATGACTAATAGTCATAACTGGGTATTAACTGATTACGCAGGTGCACACTTCAATTATTCTAATCCTACTGTTAATGTAACTGACCTCCGTCCTACAGGATCAACAACTCCCGATGTTAAACTTGACCCCAACAGCGGTCTCATTTGGAATGGACAGAGCGGCAATCATAAGGGCGTTTACTATGTATTCAACGCAGCAGACTTGCAGAAAGCTGTAACTTGGTTTGCAGGTCAGAGTCATTCCAATGAAGCCAATACAGTTAAAATCGAACTTATGAATGACATTGACATGACAGGAGTTGATTGGGCTCCTTGGAGTGTTATGTTCCTTACATTGAACGGTAACAACCATACAATTTCTAACCTGTCAAACAGCCTGTTCGGTTATGCAGGTGCTGTAAATGTAAATGACCTTACACTTGAAAATGTTACTTCAAAGAGTAACCAGGCAGGTACTTTTGCATCATCTACCGAAGGTGCTAAGTTCAATAACTGTGTTCTCAAGGGAACAAATACAGTTACATACGTTGATGCAGGTAAGAACGAAAACGGTATTGGTGCAATCTCCGGTGTTACGATTACTTCTACTCTGAATGTTACAATTGATGAAAACGCAGTTGTAATAATCGACAAGGGTAATATTGTTGATACAGAAAAGACTACATTCGAAAGTAATCTTTACGGTTATAAGCACACCACATATGCAACAAACTCCGGTACGATTGTAAACAACGGTACTCTGAAGATTATGGTATCTACCACAGCTGGACTTATTAATGAAATCAAAAACGCTCCCACAGGTTCAGTAACAGAAATCATCCTTGCTGACGGTACATACGAAGGTAATATCGATATCACACTTGCTGCTATGGGTAAGCAGGCTGGTGACGTTGTAATCAAGGCCGCTGAAGGCGCAGAACCTGTTATCGCAGGTACTGTAACTCTCGGTTATCGTGAACAGACTGTTGGTGCAACTATGTATAAAGCCAACGTAACTTTCGACGGTATCACATTTGACCATGCCAATGCTGCTACACACAGTCTTGATGTACAGGACGTAAAGAGCCTTACACTTAAGAACTGCACAATCATCGGTGATGGTGAATATGGTATCACATCTGCACGCGGTAATGCTACAGGCGCTTCCAAGATAGTTGATTGTACATTCATCAATGCAGGTGCGCAGCTTCTTGGTAATTTCGCGACTGGTTTAGTAATTGATGACTGCACATTTAACAATTCTCGTGTTAACGTACCGGCTGGTACAAGCGTAACAATTCAGAACTGTGAATTCACCGGTACTCTGACAGATGCAAACGTAAATGATAGCTTCTACTTCGTTCGTTCCAACTCAACACCTATTACAGTTAAAGATTGTACAATGAGTGTTGATTCAACAGTTACAGGCGTTGCTGCTTCACAGGCAAAGTGGTATCTCATGGCAAACCGTGGTACTACAAACTGGACTGTAGAAAATGTTGCTGTTACACTTACTCCTGCCGCTCTTGCGCAGACAGAGCTTGATGTAACTGCTTGCACAAGCACAGGTGTTATCAACACAACAAATCTTACTGTTAACGGTGTTGTTCAGTAATTATTAACTTTTCGCCACCCCACGCGAGTGGGGCGGCAGCGAAAGGGCATAAGATATCCTTGTGCCTTTTCCCTGCTGAAAAATCTATACACACATTTTATTTAATATGACAAAATTACAAAAATTCATTAACTTTATCGCGTGGCTCCTCGTTGCCGTGTTCGTCGTGTTCACTCTTCTTCTCGTCGGCGCGCGCTTCGCCGGGCTCTCTGCCTACACTGTCCTCTCCGGCTCCATGGAACCCGAGATCATGACAGGCTCCCTCATTTACGTCCGCCCCGTTGACACCTCTTCTATCGTCACGGGCGACATCATCACTTTTATGCTCGACGAAAATACCGTCGCTACTCACCGCGTCATCGACGTCCTCGCGGACGACGGTACGCTCCGCTTCGTTACTCAGGGTGACACCAACCCTACTCCCGATGCAAATCCCGTTCACTACAAGAACGTCATCGGAACGCCCGTCTTTGAGATTCCCCTTCTCGGCTACGCCGCGTCTTTTATCTCAAATCCCCCAGGCGTTTACGTCACCGCGATCATCCTCGCGGCGATTATCATTGTGATCTTCCTCCCCGACGCGATCGCCGCGGCTGTCGTCGCAAGACAGAATAAGCTCGCGCTTCGCGAGATCGACGAGGCTGAGAAGATCGATTTTGCAGATGATTCGGATGGTGCTAATGATGAAGATAAATAATTATCAAGGAGGTCGCAGATCATGAAAATTTTTATAAAAGCACTGCTTATGTTCCTCAGTGCGGCAGCGGTTTTTGCGGCATCCCTTTTTGGTACCGTTGCTTACTTCACGGCAGGAGCTGATGTGAGTATCGACTTCTCCGTCGGCAAGGTCTACGTCAGCGCTGCCGATCCTTACAGCCTCAGCACAATGTCGCTCCGCGGCGGATCGGTTCCCACGAAGGTCGTGCCCGGTACGCCGATAGGCATCGAGCCTATGGTGACGATCGGTAAGGGCAGCGAGTCCTCGTACGTCAGAGTTCTCGTGACGTTCAAGGGTGTGAGCGAGCTTGACAGACTCTACGGCCCGTTCACAGCGGACAAGCTGTTCAACACACACATCAGCGGGGAGTGGACAAACTCCCTTCTCAGAGAAGATCCTGAGGCCGATACGCGAACATTCGAGTTCAGATACTACGCACCGGTCGACGCGCGCGATGAAGACAAGATCCTTCCCGCACCGTTTACAAATATGACATTCTCGGGAGACGCTCTTGCGGATGACGACCGAGATGAAATTTCCGCAATGTTTGCGGAGCTCAGCATAAATATCGTATCCCAGGCGATACAGACCGAGGGATTCACAGATGCCGACGAAGCGTGGGCATCATATCCTGAAGAATAAGCGAAAGAGAGGTATTCATTCTTGAAAACACAACATAATTTTGGATTAAGTACCAAGGTGTTTGTTTTGATCCTTGCAGCAGCATTGTTTGGCGGCGGAGCTGTCGGTGGAACGATCGCTTGGATCACATCTCAGTATTCGCTGGTAGACCGCACATTTGCTTACGGAAATATCGAGCTGGGATTCACAGATACCGACGAGTCGGATGACGAAGTTCTCCGTATGGTTCCCGGAAAGACACTTAATATGAACACAGAGCTGACCGTCAGTGCGGGCTCTGAGGAATGCTGGCTCTTCTGCGAGATCAGAAAGAGTGAGAATTTTGACAGCTTCCTCACATACACCGTTGATCCGGGCTGGGCTAAGCTTGATGGAGCAGAAGATGTTTATTATCGCCTTGTAATCAATGAAGACGACGAGGATTTCCTCTTCGGTATGCTTTATGATGATTTCAAGACAAACGTGCTCCTCGATAACGAGCTTATCGTAAAGGACAGCGTTCTTATAGAGCAGTTTGATGCACTTACAGACGAGACACGTCCTGAAGTTAAGATATACGCATACGCAGTACAGCGTGCGAGTATCGACGATCCTGCTGTAGCGTGGAGTCTTATCACTCCCGCTGAATAAGATCGGAGTGTAAAGATGAATAAAATTGCTGTAATTATTCTTTGCATTGTGACTCTTCTGACGGCGGCGGTAGGAACGACACTTGCGTATCTTACCGACAGCGAGTCGTCGGGGGAAATGGTATTTGTTTCGGGATCGGTTAGAGTGGAGCTTGAGGTTGAGACTTATGGTAATTTGATTCCTTCAAAGCCGATACCATATACTGTAAACGTAAATAACACAGGCACATCTGACGCATATGTGCGTTTGAGTATTTGGGTTCCCAAAACATTGGCTCAGGATATCAGTGTCAAAGACAATAATACATCGGATGATTGGAGTCAATTCGGTACACCTGACACTAATGACACTGATAATAATGGGTTTGTTGAATACACTTATTTGTACAAAAGTCCTGTTGCGGCGCATACTTCAGTTCAAGCTGTATTTCTGGAAAATATTGTTGTCAATGGTGCTGCAACACTTGCTGGAGTTGGTACTAATAACGATATCCGCTTCTGCGTCGATGCAATCCAAGCGAGTATGTTTGAAAACTACAACACAGAACAAGATCCGTTTGGAAACGTGAAAGCAGCATTCGATGCTTTTGAAGATCAAAAAGAACGAGAAGAATCAAGCACCAACCCATAATTCCAATTAATTTTAACGTCGCATAAATGCGGCAGAGGGAGATTGTCATGAAAAAGAAAATACTGATCTTAGCCGTGGTCGCTCTCTGTTTTGCTATAAGTGCGTCCGAGAGTTTCGCATATTACACATACAAAGAAAAAGTTCACAACGTGATCACCTCCGGCGGAATCGACATTGAGATCAACGAATCAATGCGCCTCCCGGACGGATCATACACAGACTTCCCCGAAGAGGGTATCAAGAATGCAGAGCCGGGCGCAACATATTCAAAGATCGTCAAGGTTGAAAACGTAGGCGAGCATCCCGCGTGGATCAGAGCAAAGCTCGAATACGAGATTCTGAAGCCGAACGGCGATCCTCTTCCGATAGTCAAGTATATCGGCGGAGATGGATTTGAAGTTGTTTCGATCGACGTCCTTGACGGATGGATCGACGGCGGTGACGGATATTATTATTACACCGAGCCACTCGAGGCAGGTGAGACAACAAGCTCGCTTATCGAGCACGTAAAGTTCGATTACCGTATGGACAACGCTTATCAAGGCAGTACAACAAACATTATTATTTACGCGCAGGGCGTTCAGACCGCGAACAACGGTGAGACCGTTATGGATGCACTCGGATGGCCCGCTGACGCGATCAAGGGAGAATAAGGAGAGTGAAGATGAAAAAAAGACTTATTTCAATATTTCTCTGTGCTCTGCTCGTTTTTTCCTCGACATACATTGTCGCAAATGATATAGAATCCGAGACTGAAGCAGAAACTTCAGCACCTGAGACCGATCCTATCCAGTCCGATCCTGCTGAATCGGAAACAGAGTCCGAAGCAGAATCAGAAGCAGAACCCGATTCAAGTGAATCCAAGCCCGCTGAGTCTGAATCGGCATCCGAAACAGGATCCGAGTCAGAGCCTGCCGAGTCCGATCCGAGCGAAACTGAGACCGAAGAAGAGGTTGAGATGTTCACCGTAAAGGTGTACGATTCGATCGAATCCTGGATCAACGAAAAGCAGCCGATCCTTGAAGAACAGGTTAAAAGCGGAGAGATCGCACCCGAACCTTACCCCGGCGATAAGACTGAAATGATGTTCAACGGCTGGAGAGTCAAGGGCGAGGACAGAGTGTTCGACTTTGAAGAGAAGATTTACTCCGATATCATCATCTACGCAGATTGGAAGAGTATCTACGCAGATGCAGTTATTACTTACTATACAGAAAATGACGGCGGATACGCTGTTCACGAAGTAGAAGAAGCCGGAAAGATCGAGATCGGCGTTCTTTGGACGATCGATCCTATCGTTATTCCCGGATATACCTTTAACGGTGAAAAGAGTATTTACTATCTGACAGCTGTAGACGGCGTGAACAATTTTGAAATGTACTACGATCGCGCTGAATTCGATTATGAGGTACAGTTTATCGACAGCACAACAGGAGAATATCTCTGCGATCCGTACAGATCAAGTGCGCTGTTTGGGGATGCTGTTTCATACACAGCCGAAGAATTTGAAGGATACACTCTCGAAGGCGAGGAGACACGGACAATAGTTATCGACGCTGAAGACGGCATACTTGAGAACAATCTCATCGTATTCGCTTATGCGGAAAATGACGCTGTGATCTCATATCAGATCGTCGGAGAAACCGACGGCGGCTTCCTTGACGTAAAAGAAGAGGCTGTCAAGATGTTCAGCGGAGTGGCAAAGGGATCTTTCCCGACTGTTTACAAGGGATATCTCTTTGGTGGATGGTATTACGACGAAGCTTGCACAGAGCCCGTTCCTGACGCATTTGTTGACGGAAACAACATCATCAAGCCTGCGAAGGAGCTTGATCTTGCGGTAGCGGACATCGAGCATTACAAGAGTGATGTTTACTACGCGAAGATCATCCGCGGATACGTTGATCTCACGATCACTACCGACAACGCAGACGAGACTTTCATTTACCGTGTTGTAGGTATTGATTCTTACACTGACGGCATTGACGTTACAGTAGCGGCTTCGGGCGGTGAGATCACTATTGAAGATCTTCCTCTCGGTGAATACCGCGTGAGCGAGATCAGCTCGTGGAGCTGGCGTTATTCGGCTGATTCTACAGTAAAGGATATCGTGCTCAGCGAAGGTGAAGATAATACCGTAGGATTCTCACACACCAGAGAGATCGACAAGTGGCTCAGCGGAGCTGCAAGCCTCATTAGAAATTGGTTTGGATTCTGAAAATAAAAAAGGGGGAGCCTGCATGAAGCAGAACAGAAGACCTACTCTCAAAAAACTGTATATACTGCTTTTCTCACTTGCTGTACTCTTGATCGGTACAGTCGGCGGGACAGTGGCATACCTTGTACGCGAGGGTGGAGCAGCCGCAGGAATATTTGATAAAGCGGTTGTTTCCTGTGAAGTCACAGAGAACAGCGCGGGGGACGCAGTAATTCGCAACACCGGAGATACTGATGTATTTGTACGCGCATTTATTCTCGTAAATTGGAAAGACGAAGCAGGAAACGTGTACTCACACAGCCCCAAGAAAGATATAGATTATTCGATTGAGTATTCGTCGGACAAATGGTTTGCTGACGAGAACGGATTTGTATACTACGCAGAAGAATTGGCACCGGGAGACGAGGTCATCCTTTGCTCATCCGCACAGCTTCTGACAGAGCTGCCGGAGGGATACGATCTTGTTACCGAGATCTACGCTGAAGCGATCCAGTCCGAGCCTGCTGACGCAGTATTTGAAAGCTGGAATCTCACCGCCGCAGACGGAAAGATCAGCAGATAAGGAGAGAGTATGAAAAAATTCTTAGGAATCTTCGTCACCTGTCTTGCTGCTGTAATGCTCCTTTCCTCAACAGTTTCCGCTGTGGATTCCGTTATCACCTACAAAGGAATCCAAAAAGGATTTACGGTTGAGCCCGGCAGCGAGTACTCTGATACCGACCTTTTCGACGGATTCAAGGGGGTTATGCCCGGCGACCGTCTTACAGAGGTCGTAAAGATCCGCAATCTTGCCGAAGAATCGGATTATATTAAGCTGTATATTCGCGCTGTTGCACACGATGAAGAAAACAATCCCCTCAGCGAAGGTGTGGCGGCGAGCGGCGAGACAGTTATGACAATGTCGGAATTCCTCGCACAGCTTACAATGCGCGTTTACAATGAAGATGAACTTATCTTCGATGGAACACCGAACGAAACTGACGGACTTACACGCAATGTGTATCTCGGAACATACGAATACGGCGACGAAGCTGTTCTCACCGTTGAGCTTGACGTACCCGTTGAGCTTGGAAACGAATTCCAGAATCGCGTCGGCGAGGTCGACTGGGAGTTTGTGATCGAGGCGTTCAATTACCCGATCGTTCCCCCGCACGTCAACAAAAGCCTCACCGTACACAAGGTCTGGGCAGAAGATGATCCCGCAGAGAGACCGCAGAGTGTTACCGTTCAGCTTATAAGAGGTGACCGCGTTCACGATGAAGTTGAGCTGAATGAAAAAAATCAGTGGACTTATACTTGGGACAGACTCAGCTCCTGGTACAAGTGGAAGATAGTCGAAAAAGTAGTTCCCGATGGATACGAAGTAAAATATGAAACTCAGGGAAGCCTGACAATAATCATAAACACATGGATCGAGGAAATTGATCCCGACGAGTCGGAGACGGATACCGATGATCCGACCGACACAGATGAGTCTGAGTCCGGTGATCCCATAATTCCGGGCGAATCCGAGACGGATGAGACGGAAACGGACATAAGTGATCCTACAGATACGGACGAAACCGATCCCATAGATCCCGGTGAATCCGAAACAGACGAGCCGGATACTGATGAATCCGAGACCGACGAGCCGTACGTTCCGGGTGAATCTGAAACAGACGATCCGGGCACAGGCGACCCGGATGATCCGGATGATCCGGACGATCCCGATAAGCCGAAGACAAGCCTCACCGCAGTCAAGGTTTGGTCAGGAGATGAGGATGATCTCGGTGACCGTCCTGTCTCGGTAAAGGTCACACTTTACAACGGCGATACTGCAATTGAGACCGTATTCCTCTCCGAGACGAACGGTTGGACATACACCTGGTATGATCTTGACGGAAACGGCGATTGGAGCGTTCTCGAGAATGAGATCCCCGACGGATATACTCCATCTTATCGCGCAGACAAAACTGAGAGAGGAACAACCGTCACAATCACAAACACAGCATCGCTGATTCAGACAGGTCAGCTCAATTGGCCCATTCCTGTTCTGATGATAATCGGTGTCCTGCTGATCGCTTTGGGAATCGTAGTTATGAAGAGAAAAAAGGAGAAAGACCATGCGTAAAGCGACAGGCTTACTGCTTGTTCTTTCTGGGGCAGTGCTGATCATTTTGGCACTGCTCCTTTTCGGATTTAACAGGCAGGAGGAGATCGCTGCAGGAGAAGCAGCGGACAATGTTATGAAAGATCTTCTTGCTGAGATCGAGGAAAATCGGGCAGATTCCTCAGATGATGGTGACGAGATCACAACCGACACGGATGACGACACGTCTGATGATCTGACAGAGGAGTCTGAGAAAGAATCGGCATTGGATATATTCAATGAAGAGTCCGACACGGAGACGGACGGCGAGGCTGTGGACACAGAGGAGATCTGCATTCCCGAGCCGACAGTCTCGATCGGCGGATATGAATACATCGGGTACTTGTCTCTTCCTTCGATCAACGTTACCCTTCCGATCATGGCAGATTGGGATTACACGAGGCTGAATATCGCGCCGTGCAGGCAATTCGGTACAGCCGCGGGGGGAGATCTTGTGATCGCAGGCCACGATTACAGCACGCATTTTGCTCGGCTTGGTTCGATGAAGGCAGGGGAGGTCGTCGAGTTCACCGACGCCGCTGGGCTTGTGTATCGGTACTCGGTCACCTCGGTAGATGTTCTTGCCGCTGATGCGGTAGATGACGTTCAGGACAGCGAAGCGGAGCTTATTCTTTACACCTGCACATACACCGGAACATCGCGGATCACGGTGTTCTGCGACGCGGTGGAATAATTTGGTCAAAGCAGAATAGTGACACAGGCGACAGATATGCAGTAAAAAAGTGGCTGATGCAAGCAGAAATTTACTGAGCAAAATGCCAAATGAAGACAAACAAAACGATAGGGGACGACACCCACGACGTCCCGTTACTTTGAATTAAGATTTATTATATGTCTGTAATTCATCGTTTCGGG
Source organism: Oscillospiraceae bacterium (assembly GCA_015063455.1). Lineage (GTDB taxonomy): Bacteria > Bacillota > Clostridia > Oscillospirales > CAG-272 > UMGS1696. The sequence continues at coordinate 5,176 of SVUC01000016.1, read as the reverse complement.
ACGCCGAGGCGACGTCCCCTATATTCATTTATGTATTTTTACCTTATTGCGACAGCCCGTTTTTTAGTTTTACGCCTTTTCACATCATCATTTTTGCCCGCAGCAGAGCGACCTGAGTTTTACCGTCGGGGATCTCGCCGCGCAGTACCATTTCTGCCGCTTCGTCAAGCGGGATGGAGAACACCTCGAGAAATTCGTCGTCGTCAAGATGATCGTCTCCAAACGTCAGCCCCCGCGCCATGTACATTCTGATATTCTCACCCATGATCGCGGGTGAGCCGTAGTATATCCCCATGTCGATCAGCTCACGCGGGGTAATTCCCGTCTCTTCCTTCAGCTCACGCAGCGCCGCCTCGCGCGGATCTTCGTCTGCTGAGTTCAGCTTTCCCGCCGGAATCTCGATAAGTGTCTCACCGACTGCATATCTGTACTGCCTTTCAAGAATTACCTCGCCATCATCAGTAATCGGAATTACGCAAACAGCACCGACGTGCTTCACATATTCTCTGATTCCTTCTTCTCCGTTCGGAAGAGTAACGGTATCGCGGTAGAGGTGTACCACCACTCCGTCAAATATAAGTTCTGATTCTTTGGTTTTCTCGATAAGTTCCATTTCAGATCGTACCTTTCTGTTCTGTTTATTATATTATCTCTCTTTTGAAGCGTATTGTCAAGTTTTTTAATAACACATTTTTCCGCAACTTGATATTGCAATTTGTAAAAAGTATGATATAATTATTTTAAAACTTATTCCGATAAAAGGAGAATGACAATGGAAAATACAAACAGTATTATTCGCGCGTCTCAGGATCGTCTCGTGAATAAAAGATGGGGTGTATTTAATCATTATCTTTGGAACAAAAGAGAACATCCGGAACGCACTGATCTCGGAAGCTGGAGCGATACTATCGACACTTTCGATACAGATCGCCTCGCAAAAACACTGCATGAGATCGGCGCAGGATATTATTTCTTTACGGTAATACACGCCACAGAATATATGGCTACTCCAAACCAAACATACGAGAGAATGTGCGGAGTAGAACCGGGCGTTCTTTGCCCGAAAAGAGATCTTGTGGCAGATCTTTACAACTCTCTCTCAAAATATGACATCGACCTGTATCTGTATTATAACGCATACACGCCTCTCTTCATTTACATTCCCGAAGAACTGAGTCTTTCATTTGTATCAAAGCATGTTCGCAACACAAAGGGCGGCGGAATAATGCTGAACACTCCCCTGGAAGATTATGCAAAAAACTGGGCATCGGTTATTGAAGATACTGCCGTTCGATACGGAGACAAAATATGCGGTTGGTGGATCGACAGCTGCTACCGCGCAGTAGGATGGACGTTTGATAATGTTGCATATCTGCACAGAGCTATCAAAAAGGGAAATCCCACTGCAATTTCAGGTTTCAACAACGGAGTTTTTGAGGATATTAAAAAGTGGTATCCCGAAGAAGAGCTTACCTGCGGCGAGTTCAATGATTTCGGATTCGTTCCTGAGTCACGTTATATCGACGGTGCGCAGTCGCACATGTTGATTCCGCTCGGATCAACGTGGGGCGAAAAGGGCGTACAGCACGATCACGCTTACTTCAAAGAATATCTCCCGAAGCTTGAAGCTGTAGGATGCCCTATCACATTCGATATTTATGTAGGTCCCGACGGATCTCTCGACGAGGAGCAGCTTGAAGTTTTACGCGGTCTTTAATTAATACAAATAAAATATATACAAAGAGGAAAAACAATGAAAGCAATTTTTGATTTGATTGAAAGAAAGCTCCCCAGCAGTATTATTCGCGCGTCTCAAGATCGTCTCGTGAATAAAAGATGGGGCGTATTCAATCACTACATTTGGAACAATAAGGCACATCCTGAGCGCACAGATCTCGGAAGCTGGAGCGATACAATTGAGACATTCGATACCGAACGACTTGCCAAAACACTCCACGAGATAGGAGCCGGATATTATTTCTTTACGATAATTCTCGGCACAGAATATATGGCTACTCCAAACCCAACATATGAGAAGATATGCGGGGTAGAACCGGGCGTCCTCTGCCCCAAGCGAGATCTTGTGGCAGATCTTTATAATTCTCTCTCGAAATATAACATCGACCTGTATCTGTATTTCAATGCGTACACACCTCTTTTCTCCTATATCCCCGAAAAGCTGAGTCTCTCGTTTGTATCAAAGCACATTCCAAATACAGATGGTTACAATCCGAAGTGCGGTGGAACGATGCAGAATACTCCAACGGAAGATTATGCGCAAAATTGGGCATCTGTCCTTGAGGACACTGCTGTTCGCTATGGAGACAAAGTATGCGGCTGGTGGATCGACAGCTGTTATAGCGTAGTGGGATGGAAGTTTGAGAATATGGCATATCTCCACAGAGCGATCAAAAAGGGAAATCCCGCCGCACTTTCTGCTTTCAACAACGGAATTTTCAAGGATATAAAAAAGTGGTATCCGGAGGAAGAGTTCACCTGCGGTGAGTTCAATAATTTCGGATTCGTTCCCGAGTCGCGTTACATCGACGGCGCGCAGTCGCATATGCTGATCCCGCTCGGATCAACGTGGGCTGAAAAGGGTGTACAGCACGATCACGCTTATTTCAAAGAATACCTTTCGAAGCTCGAAGCGGTAGGATGCCCTCTCACATTCGATATTTATGTTGGACCTGACGGTTCTCTCGATGAAGAACAGCTTGAAGGTTTATGCGGTCTTTAATTAATACAAATAAAATATATACAAAGAGGAAAAACAATGAAACCGATTTTTGATTTGATTGAAAGAAAGCTCCCCGGAGCAAGCGAGAATTTCGTTATTGAAGCTATCGCATCCGAGGGTGGACTTGACACATACGAGATCGAGAAAAAAGACGGAAAGGTTGTACTTCGCGGATCAGGGGCGAGCGCACTCGCACTTGCTCTCGGATATTTCATCAAGCACATCCTTGACGAAGATCTTTCCTGGAGTAATCTCGACTGCGTTTTTTCTTACAGAGACGTAGATTTCGCACCTTACCGTAAAGTAGTTGACCAGAAATACCGTTCATATATGAATTTCTGCACACACTCATACACTTGCGCTTGGTGGAGCTGGGAGAGATGGGAAAAGGAAATTGACATTATGGCGCTCTGCGGCGTAAATCTTCCCCTCAGCATTACAGGAAGCGAAGCTATCTGGTACTATACTATGCTTGATCTCGGATTCACCGATGAAGAGTCGAGAGAATATGTAGGCGGTCCTGCGTTCTACGCTTGGTTCCATATGGGAAACATCGAATCGTTCAGCGGTCCCGTTCCGAAAGCTTGGCTGGAGAGCCACATTGAAATGGGCAAGAAGATCATGGATCGTGAGATCTCTCTCGGTATGATGCCGATTCAGCAGGGATTCACGGGATGCGTGCCAACCTCATTCATTGAAAGATTCCCCGAGAACAATATTCTTCTGAAGAAAAAGTGGAACAATATCTCCCACACAGCACAGCTCGACCCGACAGACCCGCTGTTCACAAAGATCGGCGATATTTATATGAACAATATGGAGAAGCTCTTCGGGCTTCACGGATGTTATGCGGCTGACCCATTCCACGAGGGATATCCGCCGGTCGACGGCCCCGAATATCTCGTAAAGGTCGGAAACATCATCAACGATCTTATGGCTCGCCACGACAAAAATTATAAGTGGATCATGCAGTCCTGGTCGATCAGAAAAGAGATCGCTACTACTGTACCGAAGGGTCATCTCGTTGTTCTCGACCTCGCAGGTACAGGACACACAAGAACAGACGGATTCTGGGGTTACGATTTCCTCACGGGTTCTCTGCACAACTTCGGTGCGAGAATGAATCTCCACGGAGATATCGACAGACTCGCGTCAAACACATTCCTCCGCGCTCGCGAGATCAGCCCGCACATCTCCGGTACAGGTCTCTTTATGGAAGGTATCGGACAGAATCCCCTCTACTATGACCTCGCGTTTGACGTGCTTACATCTTCCGAAAAAGTCGACCTCGATGAATGGTTCAAGGGATATTGCCGCCGCCGTTATAAGTCTGACGATCCCGCACTCGTTGAAGCTGTACGATTCTTTGCTGACATCGTTTACGCGAAGAACAGTGACAACGTGCTCGACTGTGCATCTCTCATCTGTGCGCGTCCGTCACTTCACGCAAAAGGAAGCGGCCCCTGTGACAACTTCGACGAATCTTACGACAATGACCGCCTTTTCGAAGCGGCTCGTATGTTCGCAAAATTCGATTCAGATGCCCGCGGAATGAAATACGACAAATGCGACATTCTCCGCCAGGCTCTCTCCAACTACGCGCTCAAGATCTACAGAGAAACTATCGTTTTCTACGAAAGCAAGAATCTTGAAGCATTCAAGGCTCATGTGGAGAAGTTCAAGGGTATTCTTCTCGATCTCGACGAGCTTACATACCAGATCGAAGAGTGGAGAATGAAGACCTGGATCGACGACGCACTCGAGTTTGCCGCAAACGAAGATGATGCAGATCTCCTTGAATACAACGCGAGAGAACAGGTTACAATTTGGGGTAACGAGGAAGAATGTGTCCTCTTTGACTACGCCTGGAAGGAATGGTCGGGACTTATCTCCGATTACTACCTTGCAAGATGGACAAAATTCTTCGATATGCTCACAGAAAAGCTTGAGAACGGCGAAGAATACACCGAAGAAGGTCTCCCGGAATTCGAAAACAGAATTACATGGAATGCAAACGAGTTCAGACGCGAGCTTGCAAAGTGGGAAGTTCAGTGGATCCACTCAAGAAATTCTCTCCCCGTATACGCGGAAGATATGTCGATCTACGACAAGCTGCTCGAGAAATATTCGGTAAGATAAACGGATAAGACAGAAAAAGGCTGTTACGCTAAAGTAAGATTAGCGCGACAGCCTTGTTTTTTTGTATACAACTACCGGTTTCGCCGGTGCCCTTTTTTATCCTATTGACTTTGCGATCCCGTCAGCCGCAGCCATTATCGCCAGGCGCGCACTTTCGTAGGTGAGACCGCCCTGCATAAACGCCGTGAACGGCGGACGCATCGGACCGTCAGCGGACAGCTCGATCGACGCACCTCCAACGAATGCACCTGCAGCCATGATGACTCGGTCTGCATATCCGGGCATTTCCCAAGCCAT
>SVUC01000146.1 GCA_015063455.1 Oscillospiraceae bacterium | reverse complement strand
GTACTTAACCATCAGGTAGAAGGCGTAACTGAAGGTGCAATAACTGCAAAGTCAATGAACCGCTGTATGTCGATTGGTGTCTCAGTCAGTATCGGGCTCGCAATGCTTCGTATTCTCACGGGAATACCTCTTCAGTTTATTATCATCCCGGGATATATCATTGCACTTGTAATGTCGCGCTTTGTCCCGAAGATCTTTGTCGGTATCGCATTTGACTCCGGTGGAGTTGCAAGCGGTCCGATGACTTCAACATTTCTTCTTCCGCTCAGTATTGGTGCGTGCCAGGCTGTAGGCGGAAACATAATGACAGATGCGTTCGGAGTCGTTTCGCTCGTCGCGCTGACGCCTCTTATCGCAATTCAGATAATGGGTATAGTTTATCAGATCAAGCTTAAGAAGCGCAGCAAGATTGAAGAGCCTGTTATTGCTGATGAAAATGATGATATCATTGAACTTGAGGGGTAATGTGTATGGAATCAAATGTTAAAAACACTTCATTCAGATTACTGATGCTTATAGCTACTAAAAAAATCGTCAAAATTGCAGAAGAGGTCTTCGGGAGAGAAAATCTTACCTTTCAGTACAGATTTCACGCAGAAGGCACAGCATCAAGTGAAATAATTGATATGCTCGGGCTTGGCAACATAGATAAATATGTTCTTGTGAGTATGATGCCTCGTCAGATTGCAGGCAAAATGCTGAAACAGCTGCATAAGGAATGCAGTCTCAGTACAGCCGGAAGCGGAATTGCATTTACTGTTCCGCTGAACGGTGCCAATAACCGCTTTTTGAGTCAGATCGCAAAAAACAATGTTGAAAGTGCAAAGGAGAATGAGGATATGACCGAGATAAAAAATGTTCTGATTACTGCGATCGTAAACCGCGGCTTCAGTGCAAAGGTGATGGAATCTGCCAGAGGCGCGGGAGCCCGCGGCGGAACAGTGATACACAGCAGACAGATCTCAAATGAAGAAGCAGCAGGCTATTTCGGAAATAATGTTCAGGAAGAAAAGGACATTGTTCTGATACTTTCCGATGTGGAAGATAAGGTTGAGATCATGCGTGCGGTTAACGAAAGCTGCGGAATAAACAGCGAAGCACAGGGAATCGTTGTGTCAATGCCGATAGATACCGTAATGGGTATCTGAATCACAAATCAAACAGCTCTCATTTACGATGGGGGTTGTTTTTGTATGATTCTCTTTTAGTTATTGATAAAACTACAGATATAAACAATACTATTGACAATAAAAAACAGATTTGCTATACTATTAAAAACCAATAAATTTTCTTTATAAGGAGACTTAAATATGTATTACGAAAACAACTGGGAGTCACTTAATTCTCGTCCTGTTCCGAAGTGGTTTGGAGACGCAAAGATTGGAATTTTTATTACATACGGTCTTTACTCAGTTCCGGCATTTACCCAAAGAGGTCAGTATGCCGAGTGGTACGGACAGATGATCACATACGACGGACACGCAGCTCAGGACTTCCACAGACGCACTTATGGGGAAAAATTCAAGTATGAAGATTTTGTCGGTATGTTTAAGGCGGAGCTTTTTGATCCTGATCAGTGGGCAGAGCTTTTCCAGAAAAGCGGCGCAAAATATACAAACCTGATTTCCAAATATCACGACGGATTCTGTATGTATAAAACTCCATATGCATATCAATGGAACTCTGTAGATGTTGGTCCGCACAGAGACATCGTAGGCGAATTCAAGAAGAGTATCGAGAAAACAGACGTAAAGTTCGGAGTATATCATTCGATTTATGAATGGACACATCCGCTTTATTTGAAAAATCCCGAGGAATTTTCGACAGAGCACCTCATTCCGATGATGAAAGAAATGATCGAAAAATATCAGCCGTGGACACTCTTTACCGACGGTGAATGGGATCATCCGAGCAACGTATGGCATTCGACAGACTTCCTGCAGTGGCTTTATAACGAATCCTCAGTTAAAGATACGATCGTAGTCAACGACCGCTGGGGTAAAGAAACAAGAGGCGAACTTGGCGGATATTATACTACAGAGTACGGAACGATCGGTAACGGAAAGGAAATAACAGATTTTACCCGTCCGTATGAAGAGTGCAGAGGATTTGGAAGCTCATTCGGATATAACAGAATAGAAAGAACAGAAGATTACCTTACACCTAAGCAGGTTTTGGTAACTCTGTGTGATCTCGTCTCTAAAGGCGGAAATCTTCTCATAAACGTAGGACCTGCCGCCGACGGAACAATCCCTGTAATTATGGAAGAAAGACTTCTACAGATGGGTAAGTGGCTTGAGGTGAACGGAGAGGCTATTTATTCAAGTAAGGTTTACGACAGAGAAGGCGAAGCGGGCGTTTACTACACTCAGAATAACGGAAATGTTTACGCGATTCTTGATATGTATCCGTTCGGAACGAAGATTCTTGAGAAAGTTCCGTACAGTGAAGGTCTTAGTGCTACCGTTCTCGGATGCGAGGATGCTCCGATTACTGTAAGAGATGCAGGAGGCAAGGTTGAGCTTTGTTTCCCTGCGATCAATCCCGATGATATGAAGTCAGAATGGCTGTACACGATCAGGCTTGAAAATACAGAACCCAATAAGTAATGTTAAATAGGTTCATAGGATGTATTCATTATGATAATAGAAGAAAAACTTACAACTCAAATTGAAGGCGAGTACGATGTTGCCGTGTGCGGTGGCGGCTTTGCAGGAATATCTGCGGCGTTGGCTGCTACAAGACAAGGAAAGAAAGTCGTTCTGTTTGAACGACAGTATATTCTTGGAGGACTCGCTACTGCCGGACTTGTCACAATATATCTTCCCCTGTGCGATGGCTGCGGACATCAGGTATCCTTCGGAATTGCGGAAGAATTATTCAGACTTTCTATTTTACACGGCGCAGAAGACAGACTCCCTGAGAATTGGCTGAATGAAAACGGAAGCCGTACAGAAAACGATCCTCGTTTTGAGGTGCAGTATAATCCTCACATTTTTGCGATTCTCATTGAAAAACTGCTCCTTGACGAAGGCGTTGATATTATGTATGGAACATACGTAACGTCTGTTCGAAAAAATGATGATAAGATCGAGTATCTTATCACCGAGAATAAATCCGGACGCCGTGCGTATAAAGTGGGTTCTGTTGTAGATGCGACAGGTGACTGCGACGTAGCATATATGGCTGATGCTCCGACACAGAATCACCCAAAAGGGAACATAATTGCCGCGTGGTATTATTCCGTAGCGAAAAACAGCGGATATCAGCTTCATATGCTCGGGTTCCGCGAAACCTCAGGTGATGATAACGAAAACTTGGATTTTTCAAGCAGCAGAAGATTTTCAGGTTTGGACGGTAAAGAAATATCGGAATTTATGTTCTGTTCGCATAAATCCATATATAATGACTTTCTTCTCAAACGACAGGAAGAAAGTGAGCTCAGGTAAATAACAGTCATGCGGACATCGTTACCATGCTGGACGAACTCAATCTGCCGCTGGCAGCGGAACGTTTGGCAGCGATCCTTACGCCCAATCACATTGCGCAGGCGGCTGAAAGCCAGGAGAATATTGTCAGAAAAGCGCTGGACAATCCGATCGGTACCCGGCCTCTGCGCGAACTGGCTGTGGG
>SVUC01000015.1 GCA_015063455.1 Oscillospiraceae bacterium | reverse complement strand
GAGGCGAAGATTTCTTCGGTCCCGGATATGGGGTATAAAAACAAAGAAAAATAAATCAATTCTGCCGAAAGAGGTAAGTTTTTGAACAGCGAAAAAATACACGGAATTATAACCAGAGGAGTCGGCGGACTTTACGGAGTAAGAACTCCTGAAAACGAAGAGATCCTGTGCCGTGCGAGAGGGATTTTGCGCCGTGAGCAGATCACACCAACCGTAGGGGACGAGGTCATAATCAAGCTTGGAACAAAGGAAGAGCTGTCAGCCCCCCTTGACATTCCTGAGGATAACCGAAAGGGCGGCGCGACAAGATCTCATGGAAAAGAGTATTACAGCAGAAAAAATGACAAGAACGGTGTTCGGGTAGATTATGTCATCGACGAGATAATGCCGAGACGTAACCTTCTTATCCGTCCGCCTGTCGCCAATCTCGATTATCTTTTTGCTGTGATACCGTGTGCCTCTCCCGAACCTGATCTTCTCACTGCCGATAAGCTCACCGTTATAGCGGAAAACTACGGGATCGAGACGGTAGTTGTAATAAACAAATCCGATATTGATGCCAAAAAAGCAGATTCGCTTGCTGAGATATACAACACAGCAGGATACACGACCTTCAAGGTCAGCTGTGAAAGCGGGGATGGAATAGATTCACTCTCCGCCTACATACGTGATATCTCGACGGGAAGTGATAATCTCCACGTCAGCGGAGCATTTGCAGGAGTATCGGGGGCAGGAAAATCTACACTTATGTCCGCGATTTTTCCCGATCTGCATCTCAAAACAGGAAATGTCAGCCGAAAGACAGAACGAGGACGTCACACGACGCGACACGTTGAACTGTATCCGATGGATATGGGCGTGGGCACGTTCTGGATAGCAGATACGCCGGGATTCTCTATGCTCGATTTCACGAGATTTGATTTCTTTCCGTATGATGAGCTCGCTATGAGCTTCAGAGAGTTCGGAGACTGTATCGGGGAATGTAAGTATACAAAATGCACGCATCTGAGGGAAGAAGGATGCGCGGTTATCGAAAAACTCAGCAGCGGTAAAATAGCAAGATCACGACATGAAAGTTACATCAGAATTTATGATGAGCAAAGGAGCGTACCGGAATGGAAAAGACGATGAATGAAATTAAAACAGCTCTTGTGATAACCGGCGGATACTGTAATATTGAGAGTGCCAGACGTCTTGTGCCGCAGTCTGTAGATCTCACGATCGCTGCTGACAGCGGATATGCAACTGCTGAGAAGCTTGGGATCACTCCCGATATTACGATGGGAGACTTCGATTCATACCGCGGATCACTCCCGAAGGAAATGGATATTCTACGCGTTCCTTGCGAAAAGGATCTGACAGATACAATGCTGGCGTGCGAGTACGCCAAGGATAACGGATGCCGTTTTATCACCATTGTAGGAGGAACTGGCGGACGTATAGATCATTCCATTTCAAATGTATTTTATCTTGAGGAGCTCAGACGACAGGGTATCAAGGTAAAGCTGACAGACGGCGAGAATACCGTTCAGGTCATCCTTGATGAAACTGTGTCGATCCCGAAAGACGGCGGGTATTTCTCAGTCTTCGCTCTTGATAACTGCGTTATCTCTGAGACGGGATGCAAGTATCCTTTGAACAGAGCAAGTCTTGTCAGACAGAGACCTTATGCCGTAAGTAATGAGGTCACAGAAGAATATGCTGCAGTGACCGTTGAAGGTGCGGCTCTTCTTGTGATGAGCAAAAGATAAAGAGAGAACGAGTAACGCAAACCGAATTTCAGCATAAACTGAAAACAGAAAAGCTGAATCAGCGGAGGATTATTGCGTGAAGGTCGTTATCTGGAAAAGTCCGCGTGCCGTGGTGCCGTTTTTGAAGCGATTTTTCAAATTTGGAAAAAACAACTGAAAAATAAGTCCGTCCGTTTGCCAAGTATGCAGATCGGGCGGATTTTTGTGTATAAAATCTGTGTGATGGGGCAGAATATCCGTTGAGATATTACGAATCAAAACGGAGGATCAAATGAACAATACAACATCGCAAAACAACGTGACGGTTGAGCTTCTCTCTGAAATGTACAGAAACGTGACAATGGGAAGCGAGAATCTCGCATCGGTTGTTCCAATGATAAAAAACAAAAATCTACTGACAAATGTTACAGCACAGATGGAAAAATATGAGGACTTCACCAAGCGTACAGAGAAGCTGATGAACGCCCGTGCAGTAAAACCTAAGGAACCGTCGCTCATGAAGATTATTATGTCGAGAGGCGGAATCGCTATCAACACAGCTCTTGATTCGAGTGACGGTCACATTGCTGAGATGATAGTAAAGGGGACAAAAACCGGTGTCAAGGACCTTGAGAGCACATTTGAGCAGATGAAAAAACGCGGGGTTGACAGCGATGCTGCCGAGCTTTGCGGTGAGATCATAGGCTTTGAGAGACACGAGATAGATCGTGCGAAGGATTTCATTTAATATAAAATACACACAGAGAAGAATGGGGCTGAGGCAATTTGCACAGACCCCTTTTCTTTGAAAAGCGAACAAAAAAACATACTAAGTGATTTGCTTAATCGGACATAAAATTAGGCAAAACGTAAAAAATACATCAAAACCGAATATTAGGCGGTGTGTGATGTTGATTTTATGACGATTTTGTTATATAATATACCTTGAGCAAAAATGCTGCCGAAAGGCTATCAAATAAAAGGAGTACATAATTCTATGAGCGAACTCGTTTATTCCCACGAAGTAGAAAACATGTGCTGCGTTGCCAAGGGACCTAAGCACGGTCCTGCTCCGATCCCGGAAGAAGGCCAGTGGATCCAGGCAAAGCAGATCAGCGACATTTCCGCCTATACTCACGGTGTGGGCTGGTGTGCACCTCAGCAGGGTGCCTGCAAGCTTTCCCTCAATGTTAAGGAAGGCATCATCGAAGAGGCTCTCGTTGAAACTATCGGTTGTTCCGGTATGACACACTCTGCAGCTATGGCTGCTGAAATTCTTCCCGGTAAGACTCTTCTCGAAGCTCTCAACACAGACCTTGTTTGCGACGCTATCAACACAGCTATGCGCGAACTCTTCCTCCAGATCGTATACGGACGTTCTCAGTCTGCTTTCTCTGAAGGCGGTCTCGTAATCGGCGCAGGTATGGAAGACCTTGGTAAGGGCGAAAGATCCATGGTTGGTACTATGTACGGTACAAAGGCTAAGGGTGTTCGTTACCTCGAAATGACTGAAGGTTACTGCACAAGAATGGCTCTCGACGCTGACGATCAGGTTATCGGTTATGAATTCGTATCCCTCGGCAAGATGACTGACTTCATCAAGAAGGGTATGGAACCTAACGAAGCATACGAAAAGTCAAAGGGTACATACGGCCGCTTCGCTGACGCGGTTAAGTATATCGACCCCCGTAAAGAATAATAGAGGAGGTAGGAATAATGGCTAAGTTTGAAGGTTACGAAAGACGTGAGGCGAAGATCCTCGCTTGTCTTAAAGAATACGGCATTTCCTCTATTGACGAATGTAAGGAAATCTGTGACGCAAAGGGTATTGACCCCTATAAGATCGTCGAAGAAACACAGCCCATCTGCTTTGAAAATGCTAAGTGGGCATATACAGTAGGTTGCGCTATCGCAATCAAAAAGGGGTGCACAAAGGCTTCCGACGCTGCTGCAGCTATCGGTATCGGTCTTCAGGCATTCTGTATTCCCGGTTCCGTTGCTGAAAACCGCAAGGTAGGTCTTGGCCACGGTAATCTCGGCGCAATGCTTCTTTCTGATGAAACAGATTGCTTCTGCTTCCTCGCAGGTCACGAATCCTTCGCAGCAGCTGAAGGCGCTATCAAGATCGCTCTCAACGCTAACAAGGTTCGTACAAAGCCCCTCCGCGTTATCCTCAACGGTCTCGGCAAGGACGCTGCAATGATCATCTCCAGAATCAACGGCTTCACATTCGTTGAAACTGAATTCGATCCTTATACAGAAGAAGTTAAGGTAGTTTACGAAAAGGCGTACTCTGAAGGTCCCCGCGCTGACGTTAAGTGCTACGGTTCCGACAACGTACCCGAAGGCGTTGCTATCATGATCAAGGAAAATGTTGGCGTTTCCATCACAGGTAACTCCACAAACCCGACAAGATTCCAGCACCCCGTTGCAGGTACATACAAGAAGTGGTGTAACGAAAACGGCAGACAGTACTTCTCCGTTGCTTCCGGCGGCGGTACAGGACGTACACTCCATCCTGATAACATGGCTGCAGGTCCCGCTTCCTACGGTATGACAGACACAATGGGTCGTATGCACTCTGATGCACAGTTCGCAGGTTCTTCCTCCGTTCCGGCTCACGTAGAAATGATGGGTCTGATCGGCGCAGGCAACAACCCTATGGTTGGTATGACCGTTGCTTGTGCAGTTGCAGTTGAAGAAGCTTGTAAGTAAGAGATAAAAAACACATAACAAAAAACAGACACATTTAACGGATTACTCCGTGTGTGTCTGTTTTTATATGTATTATTTTTTTCTTTCCGCGATCAATTTCTGCCAGCACTTCCAGCACATTGATTCATACTTCTCATTTCCGCCGATCTCGATCTGATTACCGTCGACAACGACCTGACCGCTTGCGTCAAATCTTGCATTAACGATCGCTTTTGTGCCGCACTTGCAGATCGACTTGATCTCGGTAATACTGTCTGCGATCTCGAAAAGTCTTTTGCTTCCCGGGAATAGCTTTGTCTGAAAGTCTGAACGGAGGCCGAAGCAAAGAACGGGGATATTATAGTCTATCGTGATGCGCTTCAGCTCATCGACCTGATTCTCGGTCAAAAACTGGCATTCGTCACAAATTATTACATTGTATCCATTGTCGTTTGACTTTATTCTTTCATATATATTGTCGTTTTTCTCAATAACATCAGTGATCGCTGAGAGACCAATACGGGATCTGACAACAGAGACTACGTTTCCGTTTTCATCAATTTGGTTGTCTCTTGTGTCGATGGAAGGCTTTATAAGCCATACCTTCCATCCTTTTTCCTCATAATTGAATTTCGTCATGAGAGCATTTGCGGTTTTTGAGCTGTTCATAGCCCCAAACTTAAAATATAATTTACTCATTTTGTCTCCTCAGCTTATTTGATTTGTTTGAAACATCAGTGCTCGAGATAATCTATTTCATCCTTGATAATATCCCCAACTCCGTTCATAACGTAAAGGGGACGGTAGGGGAATCTCTTGATAGTTTCAAGATCTGTTACCCCCGAGAGAACGAGGACTGTGTCAAGCTCGGATTCGATACCCGCGATAATATCGGTATCCATTCTGTCACCGATGATTGCAGCGTCACGACGTGATACGCCGAGTTTTTTGAGCGCGTGTCTCATCATAAGAGGGTTTGGCTTTCCGACGAAGTAAGCCTCAGTTCCTGTGGTGAGAGTTATCGGGGAGATGAGCGCTCGGCAGGCAGGGACGATTCCTGTATCGGTGGGACCTGTGAGGTCGGGATTTGTCCCGATGAGCTTCGCACCTTTCTGAACGAGTGAAACCGCGTGCTCGATCTTTTCATAGTTTATACTTCTTGTTTCACCGAGAACAACGTAATCGGGATTGTAGTCGTTCATTGTAAATCCGACATCGTAAAGGGCATTAACAAGACCTGGCTCGCCGATTACATACGCGCTTCCGCCGGGACACTGAGTCGAGAGAAAAGAAGCGGTAGCGAGAGCACTTGTATAGAAGTGTTCTTCACCAACATCAAGACCGAGGCGGTTGAGCTTTGCGGATAATTCGCGGGGGGAACGCTCACTTGAGTTTGTGAGGAACAAAAATTTTTTGTCATTCTTTTTGATCCATTCAAGAAATTCGTGAACGCCGGGAAGAAGACGGTTTCCGTGATATATCACACCGTCCATGTCGCATATAAAGGCAGATTTGTCATGAAGATGACGGAGAGAAATTTTTTCCATTTATTATTCCTTTCAGATGCTATCATATTTGTCAGATAACATTTGATGATATTCAATATATATTACTAATATAATATTATATCCTAATATGAAGTAAAATGCAATAATCAAAGAGAAATATCTGAAAAAACAACATTTTCTGAAAGGAATATTTGATTGGCGAGATTTGTCAGTTTTTATTCTTTCTCTTGATATTTATTTCTTGTTATGCTATAATGTATATTAGGTAAATGTACTCTTCTGACTTGATATTGGCAGAGTATATTGCAGTTTATTTGAAAGGAAACTTCAACTTGATTAACAACGAAAACAATCCGTTATTGAATGACGAAACCATTGACAATACAGATAAGGCTGAAAAAAGTGATGAGCCTGAAAAGGTCGATGAAGCTGCTGTAAGCGAGCAGGATGAAAATATCAGCGAATCTGCTGAATCAGAGCCCGCGCAGGCAGACGGTGAGTCTTGTAATGATGAGAAAACAGAGGAAGAAACGGATTCAGTTCAAGCTGACGAAAATACAGAAACGACAACTGAGGAAGAATATGATCCATACGAGGGCGGAAGATACACTACCGATCCCGATGATATAGCGTATGTTGCTGAACGTATCACAGGAGCGAGACATTCGATTTCCGCCACCGCAGCACCTCTCAAAGTGCGCGAAAAGGACGAGGAACATTCCCCGGAAACAAAAGCCGAAATTGCTGCCGCAGCAATTGTAACTGAATCGTCTGAAGGCGAACCTGCGGCAGAGCCTGATGCTCAGACAGACGAACAGACTACAGATAACAGTTCAATGAGCAGCGGAAAGGTATTCAAGATACTTGTTGTATCCGCAGTTGCGGTTATTGTTGTGCTGGCGTCTCTTGTTGTCGGCATCAATGCTGTCCTCGGCAAAGAACGTCCGTCAGATTTTGATATGTCGGAATCTCACGATGATCAACCCGAGGTGATCGAGCCGTCAAACGATCCTGAAAACAACGTTGATCCTGATGACACCGATGACTCGTCAGAGACAAATAACGACGATACCGAAACCGATACGGAATCCGAGACGGAAACCGATCCGCCGAAGCAGATATTTACGGTCAATCTCGATTTCTTCGCAAGATCAGACCTCGTCGTGTCGACAGAGGAAATTACGTTCGGTGAGCTTCTTGACAATATCGGCTGCACTCTTGCTGAAGGCGAAGTTCCCTCTGTGGATTTCGATTATGTGATCGCGGCTGACACAACAATTATGATCGACAAGATCACATACGGTTCTGAGACCATTACGGAAAGCATCGCGTATAAGAGTGAAGTAAAAGAAATTGACACAATTATGCGCGGAACAAAGAACTATCTCCAATACGGCGAAAACGGAACACTTGAGAAAACATATACTATCGAATACAAAAACGGTGTTGAGCAGAGCAGATCCCTTGCGAGTGAGAATGTCATCAAGTGGCCTGTTGACGAGATATACGAGCTCGGAGTAGGCGGCTCATTTGTTGGAGCTAACGGAAAAACATATACATATTCTCTCAGACGTGTCGTTTCGGCAACATATTACGACATAGAAGGTCTGACATATATCGGCTGTAATGCTGATGAATCATGTATTGCTGTTGACAAGAGTTATGTTCCGCTGAAAACCATACTTTATGTAAAAAATGACAAGTATGATTTCGGTGAAAGAATAGCTGCAGATATCGGTGGAGAGGTAAAAGAGTGGGAGATCGATATTTGGATAAGCCACGATAACCCTCAGCTCCCTGACTTTGCATGGATCGGATATCACAAGGATATGGAGATCTACTATATAGATCAGTATTACGATCAAAATATCTCCGACATTCTTGAGGAAACAAAAAAATACGATCATTATATTTTTGGTTAGACAGAATAACCCAAAAGGGTACTCCGCGCGGAAAGGTGGATCAATATGAATTTTGACAGAATGAAAGCGTTTCAGGACGAGCTCACTTCCTGGAGAATTCCCGGAAACGACTGTATGATAAACAAAGACGGTGAGACCGTTTACAGATATCAGTCCGGTTGGGCAGATATTGAAAACAAAAAGCCGATAACTGAAGATAACCTATATTTCTTCTTCTCGGGAAGTAAGGTGATCACAACTGCACTCGCCCTCAGACTTCACGAGGAGGGAAGATTCGCAATGTACGATCCTCTCTACGAGTATTTGCCTGAGTTCAAGGATATGATTGTCAGACGTGTGATCGACGGTAAGGAAGAATTTGTTCCTGCAACGAAGAAAATAACGATCGGTCAGCTTTTCAATATGACAGCAGGGCTGAACTATAATCTTGATTCGGAGGCTATCCGAGAGATGAAAAAGGCGACAAACGGTCATTGTCCCACAAGAGAGGCTGTCCGCGCAATAGCAAAAACTCCACTTGGATTTGAGCCCGGTGAGCATTGGGAATACAGCCTTTGTCACGATGTTCTCGGCGGACTTATCGAAGTAATTACAGGAAAACGCCTCAGAGACTATGCGAGAGAAGTAATTTTCGAGCCTCTCGGAATGAATGATACCACATACAACGTTCCGTCTGCGGACAAAATGCACAGATTCGCAAATCAGTATTACTATTCTCCGCAGGATGATAAGATATGCCTTATTAAAAATGAGTGTCAGTTTATTTTTGGCGATGAATATGATTCAGGCGGAGCAGGGGTTGTTACCTCGACTTCCGACTATATGAAATTCGCAGATACTATCGTAAATTGGGGTACATCACGTGACGGATACAGACTCCTCTCTCCAGCGACGATCAGATTGTGGAGAACAAATACACTCACTCCTGAACAGCTCAGCGATATCAAGCCGATTCACCGTCAGGGATATGGATACGGCTACGGCGTTCGTACACTTATGAATCCTCACCCGACAGGTGCTCTCAGCCCTGTTGGAGAGTTCGGGTGGGACGGAGCTGCAGGTGTGTGGGTAATTCTTGATCCGGACAACCATCTTGCACTCGTATATGTACAGCATCTTATGAATAACCAGAGTGAGTTTATTTTCCCGAGACTCAGAAATATTCTTTACTCTTCTTTAGATTGATTTTCCTGCGAGGTAACCATGAAAACACTTGAACAATGGATTTGGCTGAACAAAGAACAGTATCCCGATGATCAGACTACGCAGTATGCGGGACGCAACAGGCTTGAAGGCTTGTCATACGCTGTAGCTGAATTTAAGAAAACCTTGTCATATAACAAAAAGATTGCGAAAATGAAGATCCGCTTCAGCGGTGACGCAGATTATCGTCTTTATATTAACGGAGAGATTGCCGCAACAGGCCCGATTTCAGCAGGCGGTGACTTCCTAAATGATGAAATACCGAGATTCCCGCATTACGCGAGTACACTTGAACTTGAACCGGGTTCAAACGAAGTGGATTTCTTCGCTCAGGTAAAGCTTCAGCCGGTTAAGATCATTGAATATTCCAAAGGTCACGGCGGATTCATGCTTACCGCTTGGATCACATTTGAAGATGGATATGAAACGATCGCAATGACGGATGAAACATGGCTTGTTCGTAAAAACGGAGCGTATATCGGCCCTCACCCGTATTCTCAGAATGCGTATGACTCCCGTATTGAGCCTACCGAATATTCTGCGGCTGAGATAATCCCGAATATCTGGAGCTGTGAAGATGCTCCGATTCCTGTGAGGGAAGAGGGGATCATTTCTCCCGAGGGATTCCCCTTGAAGATTGCTGCGGGTGAGAAGAAAGAAATCATGGTAGAGCTTGATAAGATCTATGCTGGATTCATCGAGCTTGAAGTCAAGACAAGCGGTCTCCTCAATGCTGCCGTAAAGTCATTTGAGCTTTCGAATAAGATTTACGAAAACGAATACTATGTTTTTGACAGAGATTCTGTTTACCGCGGATTCCAGATGCACAGCTTAGGCGGTGTATTCCTTGAAGCTGAGAATAACTCAGATTCCGATGCTTACATTACACTCCGCTTTATCACGACGAATTATCCTGTTTATACAGAAGCAAAAACTTCCACATCCGACAGCGAGCTGAACAATGTCCTGAGAGTTGCGGCGCATACTCTGAAGTATTGCCGTCAGATGATACACCTCGACAGTCCCGCGCACGGAGAGCCTCTTGCTTGTACGGGCGACTATTATATCGAGAGCCTTATGACTTTGTTCTCGTTTGGGGATCTGCGCCTTGCAGAGCTTGACGTGAAGCGTACAGCTGAGCTTATCAGATACAACGGCGGGAGAATGTTCCACACTACGTACAGTCTTATCTGGGTTCAGATGCTGTATGATATGTACGTTCACACCGGACATAAGGATCTTTTTGAGGATTGCCGTGATGCGCTCATAATTCTTCTTGATCTGTTTGAGACATACGTCGGTGAGAACGGACTTATCGAGAATCCGCCGGACTATATGTTTATTGACTGGATCAAATTTGACGGATTCGATATGCACCATCCGCCGAAAGCACTTGGTCAGTCTTGCCTCAATATGTTCTATTATGGCGCGCTGAATACAGCGTCAAAGATTTTTGCCGTTCTCGGAAATGATGTAATGTCTAAGCGATACAAAAGTGAAGCTGCATCATTAAAGAAGAACATCAATGAGCTTTTGTTCGATCCCAAGGAAAATCTTTATTTCGAGGGACTTAATACTCCCACACCGGCGCATCTCATCGGAAAATGGATGCCCGAGAACACAGACAAGAGGTATTATCGCAGACACGCAAATATTCTTGCCGCATATTTTGGAGTTTGTGATAAGGAAAAGGCAGTGGAGATACTTGATAGAGTTATGAGTGATGATTCTCTCGGATTGTATCAGCCATATTTCGCACATTTTCTTCTTGAAGCGATCTACCGTAACGGCCTCGCTGACAAGTACACTCTTGAGGTGTGTGAACAGTGGAAGGCTCCGGTAAGAGAATGCAGTAAAGGCCTCGCTGAAGGCTTCCACACAGCTGTTTCGTTTGACCACAGCCACGCGTGGGGCGGAACTCCTCTTTATTCAATCCCGAAGGCGCTCACGGGAATCGAGGTCCTTGAACCCGGATACAAAAAGATATCACTCAATCCCTCGCTTCTCGGACTTGAATTTGCAACAGTTGAGATTCCGACAGAATTCGGTATGATCACTGTTGAGTTGAAACGAGGCTGTGCTGCAAAATGCAAGATTCCTGAGGAAATCGAACTGGTTTCTACTAATATTGAGGTTGAATATATAAAGTCTAATATTTTATAGTGATAATCCGTCATAAGAAAGGATGTAATTATGTACACTTATAAAAGAGTAGCTTTAATCGGTGTTGACGGTGCCGGGAATTTCTTCACCAAAGCAGACACACCGAATATTGACAAAATTTTTGATGGTGGGTCAGTTGCGTATGATGTTTATACTTCCATACCGTCGATTAGTGCTGAATGCTGGGGATCGATGCTGCATGGTGTAACGCCTGAGCTGCATAGATTGACAAACAGTGTGGTTTCCGGCACGAAATATCCTACTGATTCTCCGTTTCCGAGCATTTTCCGTGTAATCAGAGAGAACGATCCCGATTGTGAGTTGGCATCATTCTGTAACTGGAATCCAATTAACTACGGCATCATTGAAAACAATCTTGGTGTGACAGAAGGAACTGCGGGTGATGCAGATCTTACAGATAAGATCTGTGAATACCTTGAAGATCACGATCCTAAGCTGTTATTCGTTCAGTTTGACGGTGTTGACGGTGCGGGCCACGGACATGGATATGGAACGGAGAAGCACCTCAATCAGATTACAATTACTGATGGCTATATTGGCAGAATATACGATATGTATGTAAAGCGTGGCCTCATAGACGATACTCTTTTCATTGTAACTGCTGACCACGGTGGATTTGGCCACGGACACGGCGGCAAAACAGAAGAAGAAATGCGCGTTATGTTTGCTCTCAGCGGCAAGACTGTTGAAAAAAACGGTGCTGCAGTTGACATGCAGATTCGTGACACCGCATCAGTTGTTCTTCACGCTCTTGGGTATGATCAGCCCAAGAACTGGATATCCATCGTTCCGAGTGGGATTTTTGAAGGCGTTGCGGCGGTCGAACGTCCCGTTTATACGATTGAGTATAGCAACGCTCAGAGAACACACGATAGTGTGCCCACACCGGCATACGGAAGTGGTTTCAGTGCTGCTGATGTAATTGGAGATGGCGTGCGAGCATATTTCACATTCGATGACGATAAAACGGACGTTATATGTAAGAGCAAGACTGAGGCGACAGGTAAGTTCTACTATCTCGACGGTTATTTTGGAAAAGGTGTAAGATTCGATGACGGATATATCACTTTGGAAGATTTCAAAACAGGAAAGAATAGTTTCTCGGTAGCGTTCTGGATGAAGACCGGCGGTATTCCCGGAGATCCCGCTATTTTGTCGAACAAGGATTGGCACAGAGGCTCTAATAATGGTTTTATATTTTTTGCCAGTGGTACTTCTTTGGGATTCAACTATGGTAACGGAAGCACAAGAATGGATACGGCATTCTCCTTACCGCTTGATTTCAAGGATGGATGGGTATATATTGTTTTCTCTGTTGACAGAGAGGCGGGAACCATTGGGTTTTCTGCTGATTTTGGAGCTTTTCAAACCACACCAATCTCAGATATCTTTAAGGACGATTCATTTGATACAGAAATGCCTGTGAGAATCGGTCAGGACGGCACAGGCAATTACGAATCTTCTCTTTCTGCGCTTATTGATGATATGATTATTGTAGAACGTGCATTGACGGTCAGTGATGTAGCAAATCTGAAGAAGATTTACTGCGCTGAGTGAAAAATTAGAGCATAACAAAAAAAGCGGTTCGATGGATAATTCCAAAGAATCGCTTTTTTATTTTTTTAATTGAATTAACCGAGCTTAGCTGTGTTAACCTTGATGCCAGGGCCCATTGTAGAAGCGAGTACGCAGCTCTTGATGTACTGACCCTTAGCAGCAGCAGGACGAGCCTTGATAACAGCGCCAACGAGAGTGTTGAAGTTCTCAGCGAGCTTTTCTGTACCGAAGGAAGCCTTACCGATGGGGCAGTGGATGATGTTTGTCTTATCAAGACGGTATTCGATCTTACCTGCCTTAGCTTCCTGAACAGCCTTGGCAACGTCCATAGTAACTGTACCAGCCTTGGGGTTCGGCATGAGACCCTTAGGACCGAGAACACGACCGAGACGACCGATTGTACCCATCATATCGGGAGTAGCGATAACTACGTCGAAATCGAACCAGTTTTCCTTTGTGATCTTTTCTACGAGATCTGTGTCACCAACGTATTCAGCGCCTGCAGCCTTAGCTTCGTTAGCGCGGTCACCCTTAGCGAATACGAGAACGCGAACGGACTTACCGGTACCGTGGGGAAGAACGATCGCACCACGAACCTGCTGGTCAGCGTGACGGGAGTCAACGCCGAGACGGAGGTGAACTTCGATTGTTTCGTCGAACTTAGCCTTGGATGTCTTGCAAACGAGATCCATAGCTTCGTTTGTATCGTAGAGTTTGGATTTTTCGATCAGCTTCTGGCTGTCAGCATATTTCTTACCAATAAACATTATTCGTGCCCTCCTCAGTCTTCAACGATAACGCCCATAGAACGAGCGGTACCTGCGATCATGCTCATAGCTGCTTCGATGGAACCTGCGTTGAGGTCTTTCATCTTTGTTTCAGCGATCTGGCGAACCTGATCCTTCTTGATCGTAGCAACTTTAGTCTTATTCGGAACGGGAGAAGCTGTATCGATACCGCAAGCCTTCTTGATAAGAACAGGAGCCGGCGGAGTCTTTGTGATGAATGTGAATGAACGGTCAGCATAAACTGTGATAACAACAGGAATGATGAGACCGATATCGTTCTTAGTTCTTTCGTTGAATTCCTTTGTGAAGTTAGGAATTGCAACACCGTATGCACCAAGCGCAGGACCTACGGGCGGCTGGGGTGTAGCCTTACCGGCAGGAAGCTGAAGCTTGATATAGCCAATAATTTTCTTTGCCATAGCAAATATCCTCCATATGTGGTTTCTGACGGGAAATCTCAAAAAATTTATTTCCCTCCCACTTAATTGACGCATCTTCAGGCGGCGCCATACCTTTGTGAAATGCGGAAACTTACTCCGCTGCGCGCTCAACGAGTTTCTTGTCGAGCTTAACCGGAATGTCTCGTCCTACAGTAGATACGATAACAGTAACTTCTCCGGTTTCATTATTGAATTCTGACAGTGTACCACTGTAACCGCGGAATACTCCGTCGATGATGTTTACTTTATCACCTACATTGAATGCAGTAGACTCTGTAATTTCAACGTCTTCCTTGATAATAGCCGCAGCTTCTTCATTTGTGAGCGGAACGGGCTTAGATCCCGGGCCTACAAATCCTGTAACGCCGCGAATATTGCGTACAACGTGCCAGCTTTCGTCGGTCATGACCATTTTAATAAGAACGTATGCGGGGAATACTTTATTCTCGACTTCACGTTCCTTGCCTCCGTCGGATTCTACAACGATCTCCGTCGGGATTCTGATATCTGTAATAAGATGACCAAGCCCTCTGTTCTCGACGATCTTTTCCAGATTTGCTTTGACTTTGTTTTCATAGCCTGAGTAGGTATGAGCTACATACCAACGCAGACCTTCGTTCATTTCATTAATATCGCTCATTACAATAATATCCTCCGTCTGTTATTTTATTTAACACAGGCGTCAGATGAGCATACCCAAACCTACGATTGCACTGTTGAATAAGTAATCGAGAATTCCGAGTACGATACTGCAAGCGAGAACGCATACAATGACGATGATGCTGTTGGCCTGAACTGTTTTGCGGTTAGCCCAAGCAACTTTTTTGGATTCGGATCTTACAGATTTGAACCAGGAAACGATTCTGCTCCATACGGACGGCTTGTCCGATTTGGATTTTTCTGCCTTAGCAGGCTTTGTTTCAGCGGATTTTTCGAGTCCGTTTTTCTTTTCGTTTTCAGCCATATCAAATACTCCTTACCGAATTACTTTGTTTCTTTGTGAAGAGTGTGCTTGCGGCAGAAACGGCAGTATTTGTTGAGTTCAAGTCTGTCAGGGTCGTTCTTCTTGTTTTTCTTTGTGTCATAGTTACGCTGCTTACATTCGCTGCAGGCAAGAGTGATTTTAACTCTCATTGTGTCGGCACCTCCTTGAAAATTTTGGTCGGGGAGAACCCGTACCCTTAAATGTACCTCCCTCTGCTCCGGGCTTGTACGTGACGTCATGACCAAATATCAGCGCACAAAAAAAGACCCTCTGCGCGAGGTAACACTATTATATCATCATTCCAACATTTTGTCAATGGGAAAATAGAATATTTTTAATAAAAACTTTCAAATAATATATTATATATCTGGGTTATGTCAAATTACCCAATAAAACCATATAAACATAGTGGAAAATTTCAGCATAAGTTTTTCAATTAATTATTTACAAAGAGAAAAATGTGTGGTATAATATCTTGTGGATTGCCCGTATCACGGTTTGCGGATAAAAGGTCGTTTACCGACGATTCACCCGCCGTATGCTGAGTTTCGGGATCCGATAAAAAATTTTATTAGGTGAAAGGATCAATTCCCATGCTTACAAAGGAAAAGAAGCTCGAAATTATCAATCAGTACAAGGTTCACGAAGGTGACACAGGTTCTCCTGAGGTTCAGATCGCTATCCTCACATACAGAATCGAAACTCTCACAGAGCACCTCAAGGCTAACAAGAAGGACCACCACAGCCGTCGCGGTCTTAACAAGATGGTAGGTCACAGACGTAACCTTCTCGGTTACCTCAAGGACAATGATATCGAAAGATACCGTGCAATCGTAGAAAAGCTCGGTCTCAGAAGATAATTTCGAAAAGCGTAAGCTTTCAAAAACGCAATTATTTGTGCTGCGGCAGAGCAGATCTTATTTAGATATATCCTGTCGCAGCATAATTTTTGCAGCCCCTCCGTCTCTGACAGATCAGAATTTACTCAGCAAACTAAAGACCGCTTTCAGATTAGCAGTTAAACAAAATCCGGAATTATCCGAAGTTTCCGAAGGTTGTTTAAGTGCTGAGCTGAAGCGGCAAAATTAAACCATTTCAAAATGTTAATAAGAAAGGCAGTAAAAGATATGTTTGAAAATTACAAAACATTCTCGTATGATTTTGCAGGCAGACCTCTCGTTATCGAATCAGGTAAGATGGCAGGTCTCGCAAACGGCTCCGTTCTCGTAAGATACGGTGAAACAGCAGTTCTTTGCTGTGCAACAGCTTCCGAAAGACCTCGTGACGGTATCGACTTCCTTCCTCTTTCAATCGACTTTGAGGAAAGACTTTATGCTGTCGGCAGAATTCCCGGCTCCTATCTCAAGAGAGAAGGCAGACCGAGCGAAAAGGCTATCCTCACATCCCGTGTTATCGACAGACCTATCCGTCCTCTCTTCCCGAAGGACCTCAGAAATGACGTAGTTCTTTCTCTTCTCGTTCTCTCTGTTGACCACGATGCATCCCCTGAAATTGCTGCAATGGTAGGCGCATCTATCGCTCTCTCCATTTCCGATATTCCGTGGAACGGCCCGATCGGCGGTGTGTTCGTAGGTCTTACAGCAGAAGAAGGCCTCATCATCAACCCCACAGCTGATCAGAGAGACCGCAGCGTTCTTGAACTCACAGTTGCAGGTACAAAGCAGAAGGTCGTTATGATCGAAGCAGGCGCTGCAGAAGTTCCGGATGACAAGATGTTCGAAGCTATCATGTTCGCTCACGAAGAGATCAAGAAGCTCTGCGGATTCATCGACACCATCGTTGCTGAAATCGGTAAGCCCAAGTTTGAATATCCTTCCGCTGAAATCGACCACGATCTCTTTGACGCAGTTTACAACTTCTGTGCTGAAGATGTTAAGGTTGCTCTCGATACAGATGACAAGAACATCCGTGACGCAAGAATGGCTCCCATCACTGAGGCTGTTTACAATAAGTTCGACGAAGGTAAGGAAGAAATGCGCGTTGTTCTCGACGAAGTTCTTTATAAGGTTCAGAAGCAGATCGTTCGCCGCTGGCTCCTCGATGAGCAGAAGCGTGTTGACGGCAGAAGAATGGATCAGATCCGTCCTCTCGCTGCTGAAGTTCACCTCTTCAACCGTGACCACGGTTCCGGTATGTTCACAAGAGGTCAGACTCAGGTTATGACAATTGCTACTCTCGGTCCGATCTCCGATGTTCAGATGCTCGACGGTATCTCCGAAGAAGAAACAAAGAGATATATGCATCACTACAATATGCCCGGTTACTCCACAGGTGAAGCTAAGGCAGTAAGAAGCCCCGGCAGACGTGAGATCGGTCACGGCGCTCTCGCTGAAAGATCTCTCATTCCCGTACTTCCTTCCGTTGAAGAATTCCCCTATGCGATCCGCTGCGTATCTGAAGTTATTTCCTCTAACGGTTCCACATCTCAGGCTTCCGTTTGCGGTTCTACTCTTGCTCTTATGGATGCAGGTGTTCCGATCAAGGCTCCCGTTGCAGGTATCTCCTGCGGTCTTATCACAGAAGGCGACCGTTGGATGACAATGATCGACATTCAGGGTCTTGAAGACTTCTACGGTGACATGGACTTCAAGGTTGCAGGTACTCATAAGGGTATCACATCTATCCAGATGGACCTCAAGATCGACGGTCTCACACCCGAGATCATCAAGGAAGCTCTCGCTGTAACTCATAAGGGTCGTGATTATATCATCGACGAAGTTATCCTCAAGGCTATTCACGCACCGAGACCGGAAGTTTCCGACTACGCACCCAAGATGATCTCTATGAAGATTCCCGTAGAAAAGATTGCTGAGGTTATCGGTAAGCAGGGTAAGGTTATTCAGGGTATCGTAGCAGATACAGGTGCAAAGGTTGACATCGAAGATGACGGATCAGTATTCATTTCCGGTATCGAAAAGTCTTCCATCGAAGCTGCTAAGGCAATAATCGAAGGTATCATCTTTGAACCCGAAGTAGGCGTGGTCTACGAAGGTACTGTTACAAGAATCATTCCGATCGGCGCGTTCGTTGAGTTCGCACCCAAGAAGGAAGGTCTTGTTCACATCTCCAAGCTCGATACAAAGCGTACAGAAAAGGTTGAGGACGTATGCAACGTTGGCGACAAGATCAAGGTTAAGTTCCTCGGCGTTGACGAAAAGGGCAGATTCAACCTCTCCCGCAAGGACGCTCTCGAAGACTGAGTAGTGACTGATACAAAATAAAACGACAAAGCGACGATTCGTTTTTTGATGAATTGTCGCTTTTTTGTTATTTTTTTTGATATTGACTTGATTTAATTGACTATATATTTTATAATATTTATATGAGTACATATTATTTATAGAAAGAATGGTGCAGAAGTGAATAACTCCCCTGAAAATAGAAACACACAAAGTGAAAGCGGACAGTACAGAGCAAGCAGAAGTACACCTTCCCGTGCACAGAGCGGACAGCCGCAGAATCAGTATAGCGGAAATACCCAGAGACGTCCTCTCAATGACGAGGACCGACGCCGAATGGAAGCTGCGCGGCAGGCTGCTATGAGATCAAATGTCAGCCGTGATGCAGAGATCAGACGTCGCCGCGAAGATCAGCAGAAACTTGCGGGAGGCGCAATGTATCAGCAGTCTCAGTACGGCGGGCAGTCTCAGTACAGCAGACAGACTCACGCTCAGCAGGCTAATCAGGCTCAGCAGAATCAGAGACGAAGAAAAAAGAAGAAATTCAAGATAAATATCGGAGCTATAATTTTTGTTTTGCTCATCGGTACTGTAATCGGTGTTTCTGTCAATCAGATTGCAAAAAACAATGAAAACATAGTTGACGACGATAACAAGCTTGAATTTGAAAACGATTTGCCCGGGGATACGATAAGCGGTAATGAAACTACAGATCAGGAATCTGAATCTGAAGATACTGATGAGCCGGATCTTATCCTTCACGACACGATTTATGTTGAAAATTCTACTATGGATGAAGGAAACCTGATCCTTGTAAACTATCAGTATGAATACAAAAAGGTAGATCAGGTTGAACTGAAAAACGCTTACGAAAATAAAACAGGTAAACTGAAGGTTTCAAGTACAAGCCTTGCGATGACTCCCGAGGCATTCGATGCACTTGAAGCGATGGTTATCGATCTTGAAGAGGATACGGGATGCGACGACCTTCTTCTCAACAGTGCATATCGAAATGCTGCGTCACAGCAATACATTTATAATGATTACGTGAATAAATACGGTGAGGATTACGCGGAATCTTACGTTGCCGATCCCGGATTCAGTGAGCACCATACTGGTCTTGCGTGTGACTTGACATTCTATACAGATGACGGCAAGATCGTTCCGATAACAGACCACGAGTTTGGATCATGGCTCGGGGTAAACTGCATACAAAGCGGTTTTGTCAGAAGATACCCGCAGGATAAAGTGGACATTACAAAGATCGCTTATGAAGCATGGCACTTCCGTTACGTCGGAATCCCTCATGCGTATGCAATCTTCGAAATGGATTACTGCCTTGAAGAGTACATAACATGGATAAAGGACTACACATTTGACGGAAATATCCTTCATGTAAAGAAGAGCGGTGCGCTTGATGACGTGAGTATGTCAGCTCTTCCCGTGGAAGACGGATGGCTCATTTACTATGTTCCCGCAGACGAGGGTGATAATACAGAAATCCTTATCCCGCGCGGAGAAAAGTATTCCGATTACGAAATTTCCGGAAACAATGTAGACGGATTTATCGTAACGATCACTCTCGATTAAGATTTGACATTGTTTTTTAAGATTCATTCTGAATGATCTCGTAAAAGTCGCAGCAGACACTTTTATAATTCAACTAACATTTCACGTGTTTTCATATAACCGTCACATTGGAGATATATAATATGTGCGTAAGGAAAACAAAACTGCCGTTTTCGGCAGAGAAAGGTGTATGTTATGAGAGAATACGAAAACAATAACGAAAATAATCAGATGGACGAGAATAACGAAAACAGAAACGATAACGAAGTTAACGAGAATCAGGATATACAGAATACATCCGAGTCGGACGAAAATTCTTACGGAAAAGTAAACAATACCTCACCTGAACAAAACAATCAGGAAACAGAGCGTTCTTACGATCAGACAAATGCTCCGTACAATCCGTATTTCAGAGGATACTCTTCAAATAACAATCAGCAGAGCAGCTATTATCGCAGAGATCCTCAGGATAATTCTTACAACCGAAATAACTACGGAAACGGACAGTATCAGAACAATCCGTATAACAGACAGAGCACACCAAATGATTCTGAGAACAGAAACAATCCGAATATTGGATATAATCCGAATTCGTATGTTCCGAGATATCAGTCCTCTGAGCAGTCGAGAGGGGAGATATCATACACTCCCGAAAAAAAGAAAAAGCAGAAGAATAAATCTTCTTACGCAACAAAAACTATCGCTCTCGTTTGCTGCATCACAGTAATTCTTTCCGCTCTCGGCGGCTTTGGCGGTGCGATGCTTTCAAATCATATTTCAGACGGTAATAATAATGTTCAGATCGGTCCCGACGGTTCCGAGTCAAACATTCCGGGTGAGAATGTTGTTATCTACCGCAGTATCGAGGAAGTTCCCGCTTCTATTGATAACACAACAGGCGAGCCTTTGACTTTCCAGCAGGTTGCAAGCTTTGTCAAAGAATCCGTTGTTGAGATCGTTACAGAATACAACACACAGAGTATGTGGTATCAGTACGTTACTCAGGGTGCAGGATCGGGTGTTATTATCTCCGATAACGGCTATATTGTAACCAATACACACGTCATTACAAATGAGGATACAGGTGCAGTTGCCGATAATATTAAAGTAAGACTTACAGACGGATCTGAATACACAGCGACTGCCGTCGGATATGATGCAGACGAAGATATCGCTGTGATAAAGATCGAAGCTGAAGGCCTTGTTGCTGCAATCTGCGGTAACAGTGACAACCTCAGCGTTGGTGAGGAGCTTGTTGTAGTTGGAAATCCCCTCGGTGAGCTTGGCGGAACGGTTACAAACGGTATTGTCAGCGCAACCGAGCGCGAGATTCAGGTAAGCGGCGTTAAGATGAGCCTTATTCAGACAAATGCTGCTGTTAACCCCGGTAATTCAGGCGGCGGTATGTTCAATATGAAGGGTGAGCTTGTCGGAATTGTCAATGCAAAATCGAGCGGCACAGGTATCGAAGGTCTCGGATTTGCGATTCCGGTGAACAGAGCTGTTGAGATTACAGGACAGCTTCTTGAATTCGGATACGTCCGCGGCAAGACAACTCTTGGCGTAAACTTCAGGGATGTTTCGAATCAGAACAGCTTCTTCTACTATTACGGAATCAAGGAAGGCGTTTATGTTGAATCTATTGTCAATGGTTACGAAGATAAGGTGAGCCTTGAGGTCGGAGACAGAATTATCGCAGTAAACGGTGACGAGATAAGCTCATCTGACGATATTACAGCACTCGTGAGAGAATCTGCTGTAGGTGATACACTCACATTCCAGCTTTACAGAAAGGGTAAGCTCCTTGAGGTTGAAGCAACTTGCTTTGAGCAGGTTCCATCAAGTGAAACAGATGTGAGCTTCAGTAATGAAGGTTCCGAAAATCCGATCTACAGCGGCGGATTTGGCGGATTGTTCGATGATTTCTTTAATTGGTAAAAAAACGAGTAGTTTATCAGATAGCAAACGGGGGATACTTAAGGGTAACCCTCTTTTGCTTACTTGACAGAAAGGTGTGAGGCGATTATGTATAAGATCCTCGTTGTCGATGACGAAGAAATGATAAGACGGCTTATCTCAAAATATGCCGTGTACGAAGGACACAGTGTCACCGAGGCAGGAGACGGAATGAAAGCTGTTGAGCTTTGCCGAAACGGAAGCTACGATATAATGATAATTGATATAATGATGCCCGAGCTTGACGGTTTTTCTGCTTGCCGTGAGATCAGAAAATTCTCTGATATTCCGATCATTATGCTCTCTGCAAGAGGTGAAGAATACGATAAGATCAACGGATTTGAGCTTGGAGTCGACGATTATGTTGTTAAACCATTCTCGCCGAAGGAGCTGATGCTTAGAATCGAAGCCGTTATGAAGCGTTGGAGAGGAAAAAACGACAGCTTGACCGATAAAAACGCATCAAAAAACGAAGTGATCGAATTTGCGGATGGTGGCCTCAAGGCTGATATATCAGCACGAATCGTGTATGTTGACGGCCGCCGCGCCGAGATGACACCGAAAGAATACGATTTGTTCTTCTATATGCTGAAGAATAAAAATATCGCACTGACAAGAGACCGTCTGATCAGCGAGGTCTGGGGTTACGATTATTTCGGGGATGACAGAACTCTTGATACACACATAAAGCTGCTCAGAAAAAGTCTCGGCAAATACGCAGACTACATTGTGACTCTGAGAGGAGTTGGATATCGTTTTGACGCGGAAAAATAAGAAACACATATCTGATACAGACGGCGGAATGAGCCTGCGGCTGAAAATGGTGGTATCATTTCTTGCATTTGCGGCAGCAGTTCTTCTCCTGCTGTGGCTGTTTCAGACAGTCTTGCTCGATGATATATACAGAGCCCTGAAAATGCGTGATCTGGAAAGGGGTTCCGATACTCTGGCAGAGTATGCGCTCGACATGGTGGACGAAGACTTTGAATCAGTAGAAAAAATTGCAGATGAGATTGCAAAAAACGATAACGTGTGTATCTCAATCTGTAAAATTACCGATTCGCGATTTGGACGCCGTGGTGTTGTTCTGTGCGATAAGCACGTAAACTCACTTTGTTTCGTTCATAATATCCGTTCGGAGCAGTTTTTGAGCGACCTTTACTACAAAACCGCGGAGAACGGCGGGGAATATGTTGAAGAAATACTTCTCTCTGAAATGTTTGGCGGCGGTGAGATCTTAGAGGCTGAATCGGGTGCAAACGTAATAAAAGCAAAGCTTGTTGACTGCGGAGATTTTGAGTATCTGATGCTATTTAATACAGAGCTTGTACCGCTGAATTCCACGGTAGACACCCTCAGAGTACAGCTTATCTATATCAGCATTATTCTGATAGTTGTAGCACTGGCACTTGCTTTTATCTTCTCAAGCAGAATTTCAAAACCTATCCGCGAGATGAGCAAGGAAGCCTCAAAGCTTGCGCTCGGAGATTACAGCGTCAATTTTGACGGTGGAAACTGCTCTGAAACGATGACGTTGTCAGCTACACTTAACAGGGCGGCGTACGAGCTCTCAAGGCTTGACAGAATGCAGAAGGATCTTATCGCAAACGTTTCTCACGACCTGCGTACACCTCTTACGATGATCGCTGGATATACCGAGGCAATGCGTGACCTTCCCGGTGAGGCCACACCTGAGAATATGCAGATCGTCATAGATGAGACGAATAGACTGACCTCACTTGTCAATGATATGCTTGAGGTGTCGCGTTATCAGAACGGTGAGCAGATCTTGAAGTTGTCGGAGTTCAACTTCACGAACGTTATAAGAGTTACTCTTGAGAGATACGCAAAGCTGAAGGAACGTGATGGGTACTCGATTACATTTGATGCAGATAGAGACGTTGCGGTGTATGCCGATGAAGGAAGAATTCTTCAGGTTATCTACAATCTCATCAACAATGCTGTGAATTACGCAGGAGAGGACAAGTCTGTTCTTATAAGACAACTCGTGGCCGACGATGGATCTGTTACTCTTGAGGTGATCGACAACGGAATTGGAATTCCCGCAGAAGACCTGCCTCTCGTGTGGGAGAGATATTATAAGGTGAATGATTTCCACAAGAGGGCTAATATGGGAACAGGGCTCGGACTGTCGATCGTCAAGAATATACTTCTTCTTCACGGTGCACAGTTTGGTGTCAGAAGTCGAGTTGGACAGGGAAGCTGTTTCTGGTTTACACTTCCGATTGCGGAGGCAGAAAATAATATTACAGAATAAAAAACGAATCTGCTCGGGATAGGGCAGATTCGCTGTTTTTAAATTTCAGTTACGGATGCATCAAACACAAATCCTTTGGCATTTACATAAGCGATTGCGTTACCGTATTTATGGCCAAACTCAACCCTCCAGATAGGACTTGAGTCTGCTGCACTGTATCCACTTTCGTTTGTAATGTAGTCTTTGCAGTCTGCAAATGTCATTTTTTGAACATTAATAAGTGTCAGCTCAGACAGATACGGATCCTCTTCAAAGTGTTTTTTAGCGGAATCAACTATAAAATCGGTGATGTAATCTTCAAGATTTTCGACTGACAAAAAAATATTTTCTGTCATCTCGCCGTCGTTTACAATTCCGCGAATTACATTTCCTTTTTCAACCTCGACAATGATGTTCCACTCAGCAATCGCTTCGAGATCGTATGGGGTTATCTCGGTAATCACCAAAAGACCGTCATCGGTTATCTCGGCGGAATGTGTGATCGAACAGCTTGGCTCCCAAATTAGCGCGATGTAGAGATCGTGAGAATCGAACCATTTTTGATTATAGCAATTAATAATCGAGTCAAATCCGCTGTGAGCTGAGCTGTGAAGTACGTTATCAAAAGTAGTGTAATACTTCCGGAGCTCATCGAATGAGCTTATCCTTATAAGCCAAGGATAGAACGAGTATCCATCAAAATAACCTGATGTTTCAACAAAATGAATATTTCTGACAGTTACGGGATCTCGAAGGGAGTGCTGATCGGTATTGTCGAGAGGTGGCAACTGATCAGATGAGTCGTCGGAGAGGGGAACGTTTGGATCGGTGTCATCATTTGATGGGCTGGAGACGGAACACGCTGAGAGAAGAAGCGCTGTAAGCAGAAGTATCGTCATGATAGTTTTCATAATCAAACGGTCCTTTCTTTGTTACCTGTTAATTAGACGTTACGCAATACCAAATTGTTCCGATTGTCCTTGACAAAAGAAATGTGGCAATGTTATAATACAATTACAATATTTAATTGAATACAGGAGAGAATTATGGCACATATTGGTGTAGATTTTAACAATATAATCGGGAATATGAAGATCATGCATTCGGTCAATAATGCCCCCGTAACGAACAGAGAAAGAAAGGCTTATTCGATAAGTAACGCCAAGTATTTCAAAGAGGCGGGAATTCCGTACTGCCGAAATCACGATGCATCATTCTTTTGGGATTATGAAGGAGAATACATTGTAGACGTTCACAGAATATTCCGTGATTTTGATGCAGATGTAAATGATCCCGCATCGTACGATTTTTATTATACCGATCTGTATGTTCAGTCGGTTGAAGAGGTTGGTGCTCACACATTCTATCGCCTCGGAACAAGAATTGAGCACGGTAAAAAAGTAGGTGCGTATCCGCCGAAGGATTATTTTAAGTGGGCACAGATTTGTGAGCATATTATCAGACACTATACTGAGGGTTGGGCAGACGGCTTCAACTATAATATGGAGTATTGGGAGATCTGGAACGAGGCTCACGGCGGAGAATCCTGCTGGGTTGGTACAATGGAAGAATTCTACAAATTCTTTACGGTTGCATACAAACACCTCAAGGAAACATTCCCGCATTTGAAGATAGGCGGTCCTGCTCTCTGTCACTGTAATGATGATAAATTCAACCACGAGTTTTTTGATGAAATGAAAAAGCAGGGGCTTGTGCTCGATTTCTTCTCGTTCCACCTTTACACAAATGATCCGCACGATTTCTACAGAGACGGCGAGCACGCTTATGAGTTGCTTTGCGAATACGGACTTGAGAATCACACAGAGCTTATTCTCAATGAGTGGAACTATGTTCGCGGATGGTTCGGCGATGATTATTCTGATTCTCTTCATTTTATCAAGGACAACCGCGGGTTTAAGGCGTCATCACTTATTGCGGCAGTAATGGCTGTCGGACAGGCATCAAAAATCGACCATTTGATGTACTACGATGCAGCTCCGGGAGTCTGGAACAGTATGTTTGACACAGTATTTATGTCACCGAACAAGGGATACTATCCTTTCAAGATGTTTGGCGATTTGTACCGTATGGGCAAGAACTGCTTCTCATCTTCCGATGACAAAACGTTGTTCGCCGTGGCTGCAAGCGGCGAGAACTGCGGCGGTGTTATGCTGACACATTTTATTGATGATGACAACACGCCCGACAAAACAGTGACGATAGATCTTGAAAACCTCCCCGGAGAGGGAATGAAGACTATCGAATACTATATTCTCGATAAAGATAATGATATGAAGCTCATTCGTCGAGACCGCACAACAGCTGAAAGCCTTTCCACAGAATTTGTTCTTCCTGTATACAACACAATTTACATAAAAGTTATATAAAAACAAAAATACCCGATGACTGCATCGGGTATTTTTTGTTGTTTTGTGTGTATACACCCACCAGCTATGCTGGTGGAGGCGAAATTCTTTAGCTTAAAGGCTCCCTCCGGGAGGGAGCTGTCACCGCAGGTGACTGAGGGAGAGTGCGCGAACGGTGAAATATGGTAATATTTTAAGTTCCGCAGGCTCCTTCCACCGCAAGCGGTCCCCCTTCCTCCCGGAGGAAGGCTATGTTAACCGAATTTTCGCTTGTAGTGCATCACATGAGATTGACGGACTATTTCAGTGCGTCTTAAGGCGCAGCTAGTCCCATGCCCTTCTAGGGCTTGTGCATACCACCAGTTTCACTGGTGTTTTTGATTGCGTTTTTGCCTATTGTTCGATAATAATGTTTTCTACTCCGTGGCTGAGTATGAGGTTTATAAGCTCGTTTCTCGAATGGTTACTCTCAGCTGCGATTTTGTCAAGTTTTTCAAGAGTTTCTTCTCTGATCCTAACAGTTATTATCTTGTTTCCGTCTTCGCCACGTTTTTTTATTTTGAGCGGTTCGTTATTCATCATCGTTACCTTTCCCACTTTTTATTTCTATTATACCTTGACAATCACAAGTAATATATGATACAATATGATATCAGATTGTAATACAAAGAGAAGCTGAGATTGCGGAGAAAAAACGATGATAAAAAATATAATTAGGATAATGTCGGTCACCCTGGTGATTCTGTTTTTCGTTCCCACTGTGACCGTGTCTTGTCACAGAACGGACGTTACATTCACAGCGGAGATATCTTCCTATAATGCGGCGTCAGGAAAATTTGAGTATGAGTTGAGTTCAGCGGAAAACGAAACATTTTCGGAAAAACGCGCGGGAGCTCATATTCTGTTTCTCCTCCCACTGCTCGCCGGGATTATCGCGTGGGGAACGATAAGCAGACCGATCATAACAGTATTGTCTGCTTTTCTGAATGTGATTATGATAATTTGGATGAACAAATATCATATTGTGAGCTTTTTAAGTAATAAGGGAATCGAGGGGGTGGTGGAAATTGAGTACACACCGGCGTATCCGCTATACATAGTGATCAACATTGCGATAATAATTGCTGTATTTTGTGGTTTTGCTAATAACGACAAAAAAGACGGATAACATAAAACTATCCGTCTTGATTTTTTTGTGAGAATTAGTCTTCTTCTACCTTAGCCTCAGCGATGATCTTCTGAGCAACTGCAGCGGGAACTTCTTCGTAACGGTCAACCGTGAATTCGAAGGAGCCGCGGCCCTGAGACATAGCGCGGAGAGAGATAACGTAGTCCATCATTTCGCCCTTAGGAGCGTCAGCTTCAACAACTGTGTAGCCGGACTTGCCTTCTGCGGGATTCATACCGAGAACGCGGCCACGTCTCTTGTTGAGGTCACCGATAACGTCACCAACGAGAGAATCGGGAATAGTAACCTTGAGTGCGCCAACGGGTTCGAGAAGGATAGGCTTAGCCTTCGGGAGACCTTCCTTATAAGCAAGACGAGCTGCGAGCTTGAAGGAGATTTCGTTGGAGTCAACCGGGTGGTAAGAACCATCGTAAAGGTCAGCTGCGAGGTTAACAACGGGATATCCTGCGAGAACACCCTTTGTCATAGCTTCGAGAAGTCCCTTTTCAACTGCGGGATAGAAGTTCTTCGGAACAGTACCGCCGACAACGGACTGAGTGAATGTAAGACCTTCTTCTTCGCCATGGGAGAATCTGATCTTAACGTGACCGT
>SVUC01000014.1 GCA_015063455.1 Oscillospiraceae bacterium | reverse complement strand
TGACGAACTGTGATAGCGTGCTCGTCAACAACGCAGTAGTAGCAGTGATAAGTATCTGAGAAATCGGAAAAATTACGGATAGCACCGAGGTAGTTACCGATCGTGAGGACTCCGGAGGGCTGTACACCGGAGAAAACAACTTTTTTGTCCTGATACATAGCAAATTTCCTTAATATTTATGTAGAGATTGATTTTTCTTTTTTCGGGAGAGTTTTTTTCTGAAAGTACAAAACAAAATCCCAAGTATACCATATATTATACTCCTTTATCGGAGATAAGTCAAGAAAGGTAGTCCAATTATTACACACATCTCAAAAAAATCGGCAAATAATAAATTTGTTACACAAATATCTTGCTTTATTTATATCAATTTGCTATAATCTTGAAAAACAAACCGATGAGGTACTGCTGAAAAATGAATGATAACAATGATAAAAACAATATAAACGAGAACGAATCGAATGCGGCGAGACGTATCAGACTTCGCGGCGAGGATATGAATGAGCCTGACAACTCGCCTCTCAAGATAGACAAGTGGGCAAATTTTTGGTATCACCACAAGACAAAGGTGATAATGATATCGTTTTTCTCGATTATGATCCTTATAGGACTTGTTCAGCTTTTGACACGTCAGAATCCCGATGTATATATTCTTTACTCAGGACCTGATTACATTACTCCGAATCAGAACGTAGAGATGTGCGATGCACTTGAGGAGATAATGATCGACTACAACGGCGACGGAAAAGTGTATGCTCAACTTAACGACCTTGTTTTTATGACCGCTGATCAGATCAAAGAATACGAATCTGAGGCGAGAGCAGACGGAGAAGAGCCTTATGTTGATCTGACACATCACAAAAACACACACGACAGATTTGTTTATGAGGTGTTCGGACAGAATTCCTCGATATGCATTCTTGCCCCCGATCAGTACGAAATAGTTAAAGCGGAAGGCGGATTTCTTCCTCTTTCCGAACTGTTTGATGAGGTTCCCGAAGGTGCGATAGATGAGTACGGAATAAATCTTGTTTCCACAAAATTCGCAGAGTTTTATCCGATATTCCAGATTTTCCCCGAGGACACTGTGATCGCTCTCAGACGCCTTTCAACGATGTCAGCGCTCGGAAACAAGAAAAAAGCAGAGATACGTTACGAATACCACGTTGATCTTTTTGAGAAGATCATATCTTTTGAATTTCCCGAGGGATATACACCGAAATCTAAATAAAGATCAAAAGAATTATATGTTTTCTCTGAATATTTCCTCGGTATCGTGGAGATAATTCTTTGGAACGGAAATAATATCTGACTTTATTATCAGAAAAACAGTTGACATTCTTTAGCATTTATAGTATAGTATATTTAAGTATATTTAAGACATATCAATTAAAGAATTACGGAGGACAAAAATATGGCAAAGAACCCTTACGCAGGCACAAAAACCGAAAAGAATCTTTGGGAAGCATTCGCAGGTGAATCTCAGGCAAGAAATAAGTATACTTATTTTGCATCAGCAGCTAAGAAGGCAGGATATGAGCAGATTGCTGAGATCTTCCAGAAGACAGCTGACAACGAAAAAGAACACGCAAAATTGTGGTTCAAGGCTCTTGGC
This sequence comes from Oscillospiraceae bacterium, assembly GCA_015063455.1. GTDB lineage: Bacteria > Bacillota > Clostridia > Oscillospirales > CAG-272 > UMGS1696. Next base: position 26,593 of record SVUC01000014.1, on the reverse strand, counting down.
GAAATCGGAACAACAGCAGAGAATCTTACACACGCTGCTGAAGGCGAAAATTACGAATGGACAGATATGTACGACCGTATGGCAAGAGAAGCTGAAGAAGAAGGCTTTACTGACCTTGCTGCTCAGTTCAGAGGTGTTGCTGCGATTGAAAAAACACACGAAGAAAGATACCGTGCACTCCTCAAGAATGTGGAAATGAAGGAAGTGTTCGAAAAGAGCGGTGTAGCAGTATGGGAATGCCGCAATTGCGGTCACATCGTAGTCGGAACAAAAGCTCCCGAGCTTTGCCCCGTATGTAAGCATCCTCAGGCTTATTTCGAAATCAGAAAAGAAAATTATTGATTCAAAAAATAAAAACGCCGTTTCCGTATTGGAGACGGCATTTTTTCATTTCAGATATTTGGCTTGTCTCGCAAAGTATTCAAGAACTCCGCGGCATACACCGTCTGCAGCTTTCTCAATACCGCCGGCAGACAGCATTTGTTCGTATTCTTCAACCGAGGTGATAAATCCAACTTCAATCAAAGCGGAAGGGAATTTCGGATTACGGCAGACCGCAAGCATCTGATACTGAGAGCCTAAGTAGTGACGACCGAGTGAGTCTGCAATATTTCTTCCGAGCACATCTGAGAGCATCACACCGCTGTCCATACACCACAGCGCGAGAGTACCTCTGATCCTTGTGATATCAGCTAAGTAACCCATAGAATTCTGGTGGATGGAGATAAACAGATCGGGCTCGTGATCTTCAAGATAGTACATTCGTGAATACAGATCAACTGTCTCGTCGCTGTCGCGGATCAGCGTAATATCAGCACCAAGCTCAGTTAATCTTTCAGCCGCAAGCTTCACGATCGCGAGGTTTATATCTTTCTCGTGCATCGTGACAGAATTTGACTTGAAAACTCCGACAGCACCGGGGTCTGATCCGCCGTGTCCTGCATCAAGAACGATATCAATTCCCGAAAGGGGCTTGTTCGGATCTGATGAGAGCTTCATTGGGTTTCGCATTGTCACGGCAGCTGTCCCGTTATCGCGGTACTCAAGATCAAATCCGTAGAAATTCTCGACTGAATAAAGCTCAAAGGAATAACGCACTTTCGTGTCAAGACGTATCACCTGGCAGGATTTCACGATGGGATTCTCTGCGATCCTGCACTCAGGTGCTGACTCAGCATCTACGCTGTAAAAAGTGACAACAAAACGATCGTTCTCAATACAGGCGTTATACGGAGGACGGTTTTGTGTTTCTATAACAAAATCGGTAGAATCAGTCGCATTTTTTACTATAGCGGAGGTGATCTTACCGATTTTTTGTGGCAGTTCTTTAGTTGATTCGGAGAGCGTGAGCTCTGTCACATCTCCTTCAGCAATATATCCGCCCATCTGAAGAAGGTAGAAACCGTCTCGCTGTGCTACTGCGTAATCGGTCATCCCCGCTGATTGAACGGTGTAGTCATTGTAATATAAGCTGCTTTCACTTATTTTCAGATGTGTATAGTCCTCGTTCGCTCGTACACATATAACGGAATCTTCACCAAGCGAGCGTACTGCAGGACCGACCTCTTTCATTGTATGGTTTCCGTAATATGCGGTAAAGTTAATATTCCCGCAGTCAATAATGTCTCCGCCTGATGCTTCTGGAATAGCTGCGTAAGCTCCGTATTCTGCTCCGACATATCCGTACTGAGACCAGGTAACAGCGGGGGCTTTTGTTAACTGCAATGGCGTGACGATACCGCCTATAGAAACCTCAACATAAGTTCCGTATGGTACTGTGCAGGACACCCATACTTTTCCGTCAGAGGTTGCGACATCGTGTGTGGGATACGTTTTTGTCATAGATACAGAATTGAGAATGGGGATCTCAGGCTCTGTTGGAACTGTGCCAATGCTTGAGGCGGCTTTTCTCGTGATCTTGTATGTGTATGTCACGCCGTTTTGTTCAAATACGAACTCGTTTTCACCGAGTTCAAGATCAACGTAAAGGCTGAAATATCCGCTTTTTGTCAGATTTACCTTTTTGCCGTTTAGTGTGAGTGAGTAATACGGATCACATGAACCGATTATGTACGTTGATTCATCATATGTTACCGATCCGTTTGCGGGAGATGCGATCGAGACGGGCATACCATTTGATTGAATATCGGAATAGATGATCTCGTCCTTGAAGGATAACTTCAATTCGTCTGATGCACCCTTGATGTTTCTTTTTATCTCATCGTATCCGTAGAAAATACTTCCGCGATACGTTTTTTCACTTCTCGCAAAGGTGACTTGTTCACTGAGCTGACCTTCGGGGGAATCCCACTCGCCCTCTTCGTATCGGTAAGACGCGTGTGAAACATACAGCTTTACGTCACTTCCGTCGAGCTGAGTGTTCCACCAGCGAAGGAGAATGTCAAACGGCGACATTTTGTCAGAGAATGTCCAATATATCTGCGGAGAGAGATAGTCAATGTATCCGCCCTCGATCCAGGCTGTAGCATCACAGTAAAGGGTTTTGTACGCCTCAAGACCTTTTGTGTCGCTTCCTCCGTTCTCGCCGTCATTGTTCTGCCAGATCGCAAACGGGGACACGCCGAAAACACATTCTGAGTCAGTCTCGTGAACGGCGTCATACACACCTTTTATGATCTTGTTGATATTGTCGCGCCGCCAATCCGCCTTTGATGAATAGCCGCTGCCGTAGAGGTCAAACTGCTCTTCGTCTGCAAAATCGACAAGTGCACCGTTTTCATCGTAAGTGGGGTAAGGATAGAAATAGTCATCGAATACGACGCCGTCAACATCATACTTTTCTACGATCTCACGGACACCGTCGACAACAAGCTGCTGAACGGCAGGAATACCTGCGTTGAGATAAAGCTTTCCGTCGGGATGAGCGACTACCCATTCGGGATTATTCTTTGCGGGACTTCCCTCGGGAAGTGCGCTGATATCATGCGAGTTTGTTGTTACTCTGAGAGGATTTACCCAAGCGTGAACAAAAATATTTCTTTGATGTCCTTCGCTGACAATATACTCGAGAGGATCAAACACAAGACTGCCGCTTGATGAAAGAGAGCGTGAGACGGGGAATATATCGCTGTCATAAAGTGCGTCGCACGACGGTCTTACCTGGAAGAATACAGTGTTAAGTTCATTTGCCTCGCAGGTGTCAAGGATTGCGTCGATCTCCGCTTTCAGCAGATCGGCAGAAAGATCGCTTCTCGACGGATAGTCGATGTTGAACACAGATGCTATCCAAACGCCGCGAACCTCGGAATCGGGATTGATAATCCCGCGAAGCTGTGTCGATCCGCCGTCTGAATTAAGCTCGGGATTTGTCAGATCGTAGTCGCTTTTGACGCAGGAGACCAATGTTATAGTGATAAAAAATATTGTCAGTAAAGTGATGATTTTTTTGTTATTTGTCATAAAAGATCCTCTCGGGTCTGCTTTTGACGATACTGTATTAATTGTAACATATATCATTCCTCAAATCAAGGCTGATGGACTAAAGTTTACAAAAGCACGTCGGTAATTTCTGGGATGTTCAAGTATATTCGATTAAACATAAAAAATGCGAAGGATATCCTCTCGGACTCCTTCGCACTCGTTTATTTGATTGGACTCAGTCTTCTGTGATCTCGGAGAGATAAGTTACATTCATATATTCTGCAGGGTCTTTTGACTCGCCGTTTATGGTAAGCTCGAAGTGAACGTGATCTTCTTCCGCACTCTCAATAAGAGCTGTGTCACCGGATGATCCGATAACCTGACCTGCCTTGACGGTATCTCCGAGCTTGTTCATTGTAAGAGACTCCTCGCTCAGACCTTTGTATCTGGTGACAGCTCCTCCGGAGTGCTCGACGCCGATAGTTACACCCATCATAGGATCATCGTTGATCTCGCAGATCTTTCCGTCAGCGGCAGCATATACGGGGGTTTTTGCAGAACAAGCAAAATCAATGCCGTTGTGAGTGCGGTAGTCATTCATAGTGTAGGAAAAGACAGGTACGACTCCGGAGAATCCTTTGAGAACAATACCGTCTTTGATAGGGAGAGTGAATGTGGGGAGTGCGGTAGTCGAGGGGTTTGCAGATACCTCTACGTCATCTCCATTGTCGGTCGATGTTTTCTTGTCGTCCTCGGGCTTGGAGGTGTCGGACTTGTCGTCAGGCTTGTTCTGCTCTGTGTCATCTGTGTTTTTGCCGTTGTCGTCAACTTTGTTTCCGATAGTATCCTTGTCATCTTTGTTCTGGAGCTCATTTTTTTCGATCGGTTTGTTTCCGCCATCACCCGCTTGATCGTTTGATACGATCGGCGGATCTTTTTCTTCGTTTGTTTTCTTATTTGCGCTGCCTGTGAGTGCGATGAGGACAGTCATAGCAATAAGGAGCACAACGAGTGCGACGAGTAAAATGCGATTCTGTTTTTTTGTTGATTCGGTAAACATAATGAACCTTCCTTTTGATTTTGATATGTTAGGGAACTTAAATCCTTGGTCGTCATTATTTTTACCACGCAGAAGAAAAATATACAGTCTCCGATAAATTTTCCGGTAATAAAAATACAGCAGGATCTTTCCTGCTGTATTGATTATTATGTTGTTCAGATAATTCCGAAAAGAAGCTCGGAATAAACGGGGTAGGGCCAATGCTCAGCTGCGGTGAGAAATTCAGCCTCGTCACAGTACGAACGTACCTCTTCCATTTTTGTGACGATGAAATCGCGGTAGATTCGCGCGAGGCTTTCAACTCCGTCCATATCCGTAGCGGCGGCAACCTGATTTTCAAGCTCTTTCACGGACTTTGAGATGGCGGAGGTCAGAGATGTGAGCTTTTTGACGGTCTCTACTTCGTAATCGACATTGATCTCAGCGCAGAGAGCTTTCTTTGCAATTCCTGTGTCGCTGACATCCTTTGCGTAAGCACTGATTGCGGGAAGTATCTGCTTGTAGATCATATCGATCATTGTGTTAGCTTCGATTCTCAGAGTTTTGACGTAGCTTTCAAGCATGATCTCGTGACGGGATCGCATCTCAGGCTCTGTGTAAACTCCGTGTGAGGCGAAAAGCTTAATGTTCTTCTCGTCGAGATAATGTTCAAGAGCATCGGGGGTTGTGGCGAAATTGTTCAGTCCTCTCGTTTCAACAGCTTCACGGATCCACTTGTCATCATAACCGTTTCCGTTGAAGATGATCCTCTTGTGCTTCTTGATCGTGTCGCGGATAAGACTGTTGAGCTCTGTTTCAAAATCTTCAGCAGGCTCAAGGATGTCTGCAAACTGACGGAGAGCTTCGGCAACAGCAGTGTTCAGAACCGTGTTGCACTGCGCGATAGAGTTTGATGCACCGACCATACGGAATTCGAACTTGTTACCTGTGAAAGCAAAAGGAGAGGTGCGGTTTCTGTCTGTATTGTCTTTTGGGATGTTCGGGAGGACGTCAACACCGAGCTTGAGCTGACTTTTCTTTTTGGGGTCGTAGTGTTTGTCAGCTTCGAGCGCGTCAATGATCTCGGTAAGCTCATCTCCGAGGAAGATCGAGATAACAGCAGGCGGAGCTTCAGCAGCACCGAGTCGGTGATCGTTACCTGCGGTAGCCGCGCTGATACGGAGCAGATCCTGATATTCGTCAACAGCTTTGATAACAGCGCAGAGGAAGAGAAGGAACTGAGCGTTCTCACTCGGAGTTTCACCGGGACGGAGAAGATTTACTCCTGTGTTGGTTGCGATCGACCAGTTGTTGTGCTTGCCGGAGCCGGTGACACCCTTGAACGGCTTTTCGTGAAGGAGACAAATGAGATCGTGACGCTTTGCGACCTTCTGCATGATCTCCATAATAAGCTGATTGTGGTCAGTTGCAATGTTCGCCTGCGAGAATATGGGGGCAAGCTCGTGCTGGGCGGGAGCAGCCTCGTTGTGCTCTGTCTTTGCGAGGATGCCGAGCTTCCAAAGCTCTTCGTCGAGCTCCTTCATGAATGCGGCGATCTGCGGCTTGATAGTTCCGAAATAGTGATTTTCAAGCTCCTGACCTTTGGGCGGCTTTGCGCCGAAGAGGGTGCGGCCCGTGAAGATGAGATCGCGGCGCTTTTCATACATTTCCTTCGGGATGATGAAATATTCCTGTTCAGCACCGACACTTGTTCTGATGCAGGCAGCTGTCGTGTGAGGATCGAACAGCCTCAGAATACGCATAGCCTGCGTATTTATAGCTTCCATTGAACGAAGAAGAGGTGTCTTCTTGTCGAGTGCTTCACCGCCGTATGAGCAGAATGCTGTCGGGATGCAGAGAGTTTTGTCCTTGATAAAAGCGTACGATGTGGGGTCCCAAGCTGTGTATCCTCTCGCTTCGAATGTGGCTCTGAGACCACCGGATGGGAATGATGATGCATCCGGTTCGCCGCGGACAAGCTCTTTACCGGAAAACTCCATAATAACTTTTCCGTCACCGTTCGGTGAGATAAAGCTGTCGTGCTTTTCTGCTGTAACACCGGTGAGAGGCTGGAACCAGTGGGTGAAGTGAGTACAGCCTTTCTCGATCGCCCAGTCTTTCATTGCGTTAGCAACGATATTTGCGACATTGATATCGAGGGTTCTTCCTTCATCGATCGTTTTCTTGAGAGATTTGTATGTTTCTTTGGGGAGACGCTCTCTCATCGTTGTGTCATTGAATGAGAGACAGCCGAAATAATCGGATACTGTAGACATAATATCTCCTTGTGTATAATGAATGTTGTGTTTTTCAATATTAAAGTTAAAACGGCAGAGCTGAAGGGGAGATTTGTCTCCGAGGCTTTGCCGCTTGACGAGAATATTTTACTACTCGATTTGCTTGTTGTCAAGTGTATTTGCGGTATTTTTTGCCCGGTCTGCGTGTTTTTGGAGATACGCACAGTACGCTTGACAAAAAATGCGGATTCAGTGTATAATCATAACAGTGTTCTTTTCGACAGAATGCTGTATTTTGAGTGAAATTTCGGATGAATCATAATGAAGAAAAATAAACTGAAAAAACTGACTCTGACAGCGCTTTTCGCTTCAATAATGTGTATATTATCTCCGTTTTCCATTCATCTCGGTACACTTCCCATATCTCTTGCGACGTTTTCAGTGTATTTTGCCGCGCTTTTTCTTCCGATGTCGGCGTCAATCGGAGCGGTTGTTGGATATGTTGTCCTCGGAACTGTTGGACTTCCGGTTTTTGCGGGATTTCTCGGTGGACTTTCACGGATCATTGCACCAAGCGGAGGGTTTATCATCGGGTATATCCCGTGTGTTTTGATGACGTCTTTTTTGGCACGGATCGTGGATACGCGAGAGACAGGACGTTTTGTAAGGGTTATTCTGTATGCTCTCTCGGCGTTAGCGGGTGGGATAGTTTGCTATCTTGTCGGTACTGTGCAGTTTTGCTTTGTCACAGGAATGTCAGTAAATGAGGCAATAGCGGTATGTGTTCTGCCGTTTATTCCGTTTGAAATATTAAAGATCACCGCAGCCGCGTATCTTGCATCTTTGATGAGAACAAAAAGAGTTCTGAATGTTTTTCGGATATAGCATTACAGGATTTGGCACGATATTTTTACATTAGCTGACATATTACCTGTTTTTGTTAAAAAATTATCTATACAAAATACATATTATATGCTATAATATAAAAGATCGCAGAAAAATAAATATGAAAGGCGAAAAAAGATATGGCAATTTCAGAAGAAAAAGTAAGACGTTTTGATTTCAAGAAAAAACCGCACAAGCCTTCAGTTTTAATCTACGCAGCAAAATATATAATAAGCTTTCCCGACCTGAAAAAGAGAAAAGCAGTTATAAGAAAGCATAATATGGAAGGGATCGAAGGGAAGCCGTTCATACTTCTCGTCAATCACGCATCTCTTGTTGACCTCAATCTTATGCTCAAGTCAACTCATCCGTATCCCGTAAATAACGTAATGACTCTTGAAGGCTTCAATACATATACAGAGCCTCTTATGCGTTCTCTCGGTGTTCTCGGTAAGAGAAAGTTTACAACAGACATCAACCTTATAAGAAACATAAAATACTGTCTCCACGAGCTGAAAACGATTTTTGTTCTGTTTCCCGAGACGAGATATTCTCTTGACGGATGTACTTCGTATCTTCCCGATTCTCTCGGCGGACTTATCAAAATGATGAAGGTTCCTTGCGTAATGCTGAATATCAAGGGTAACTTTGTCACCAATCCCCAGTGGAATAAAAAGAACAAAAAGACTTTCGTTGAATCAGATATGTTCCCGATAGTTACTGCTGATGAAGCGGTATCTCTTTCTGCCGACGAGATCTTCTCGCGCATACAGGAAGCCTTTGTTTACGATGATTACAAATGGCAGTTTGACAATAAAATAAAGATCGACGATCCGAACCGTACAAACGGTCTGCACGCGCTTCTCTATAAATGCCCGAATTGCGGATGTGAAAATGAAACTGATTCCGCAGGAATTCACATCTGGTGCAGAAAATGCGGCAAAAAGTGGGAACAGGACGAATACGGTAAGCTTCACGCACTTGAAGGCGAGACCGAATTTGAGCATATCCCCGATTGGAGCCGTTGGGAGAGAGAATGTGTTCGCCGCGAGATCGAGGATGGAACATACAGATTTGAAGATACCGTACGGGTTGAGACTCTTCCGAACAGCTGGAAATTCCACAAGCACGGCGAGGGTAAGCTTATTCAGACAATTGAAGGGACACGGATCGAATGTAGGTCTTACGGAAAAGAAAAGGTTATCGAAAAAGGTCCGCTTGATCTCTACAGTATGCACATAGAGTACGATTACCTCGGACGAGGCGACTGCGTTGATATTTCTACAAACGATGACAGCTATTGGCTCTATCTCTCAAAGCGTGACGCGATAACAAAGCTCAGCTTTGCAACAGAAGAAATCTATAAGCTCGCTGAGGAAAAACGCAAAAAATCATCAAGACGAGCTGAAAAATCAGAGGTGGCAGAATAATGGATGAGATATTGTCGTGCCGCAATATGACAGTCGGCTACGATGGGGTCAGAATGTGCGGGAATATTGATTTTACCGTACATTCCGGAGAATATATTTGTGTTGTCGGACACAGCGGCATCGGAAAGAGTGCTCTTGTAAACACTCTTCTCGGTATCACTCCCCCTATCGACGGCGAGATACAGTATTTGAACGGACTTGTGCGTTCTGATATTGGATGTATGCCTCAGCATCAGGATATCAGAGGAACATCTCTTGTGAAAGATGTTGTGCTTTCGGGATGCCTCGGAAGAATGAAGGGGATCTTTGTCGGACGTCACGAAAAAGAAATTGCAGCGGCTCAGCTTGAAAGACTTCATATTTCGGATCTCGCAAAAAGGAGATTCGGTGAGCTCTCAGGCGGTCAGCGGCAGAAGGTACTTCTCGCAAGAGCACTTTGCGCCGCAAAAAAGCTTCTCATACTTGATGAGCCCATGTATGGACTCGATGCTGTTGCAAAGGATGAAATGTTTAATGAGATCTCTCGTCTCAACAAAGAAGACGGTATCGCGGTGATAATCATAGACTCAGATGCACTCGACGGAACGGTTCTTCATCTCTCGGACAGACAGCTTTACTGTGGAGATGTATCGGGATATATAAAATCTGTCCCCGGACAGTTTTACTTTGCCGGAAGAATTATCTGAGACCCGACTCGGATCAATATAAAAATCAAGACACGGACTGTACCATCACATTCCGTGTCTTTTCTTATACTCATACAGCAAAGGTGGCGTTTTGGAAAATAATGGGTGCGGCACAAAAATGGGATATCGCTGTTTTGAGGCGGAAAACCACTCCAAAACGATATTTTTTGTCATAAAAACGTACACAAACCACAAAAATGCCGAGTGTACTGTGGGATTTGATGGGAGAAAATAAATAACGGTTGTAAATATTTTCTTAAATATGTTGTGATATTGAAATAATTGTGATATACTTTCGTTGTGGATAAAAATTATTCGGCGGGAAACGGTATTCAAAGCTCGAATACTTCTGTTTGCGCCGAAAACAAGAAAGGAATTTATTGATGAAAGAGTATCTCTCAGATGTGTCTGAAGTTATGAGCTCTGTTGACTCCTCAGCCACAGGTCTGACTTCCGAAGAAGCTGAAAAAAGGCTTGAAAAACACGGTAAAAACAAGCTCAAAGCCGCAAAAAAGGATTCGATCTTCACGCGCTTTATGAAACAGCTTGCAGATCCGATGATAATTATTCTGATCTGTGCCGCTGCTGTATCCGGTATTATCGCGGTTCTTGAAAACGAAAGCTTTGCTGATGTTATCATTATCCTCGCAGTTGTTATTATCAATGCTGTTCTCGGCGTGTATCAGGAAAACAAGGCGGAGCACGCAATTGAAGCACTGCAGGAAATGTCGGCGGCGACCTCTAAGGTGCTGAGAAACGGCGAGACCGTTATAATTAAGAGCGAAGATATTGTTCCCGGTGACATCGTTTTCCTCGAAGCAGGAGACGCTGTGCCCGCTGACGGCCGTATCATTGACTCGGCAAGCCTCAAGATCGAAGAAGCAGCACTCACCGGTGAATCCGTTCCGGTAAATAAGCTGATCGACACCCTTTATCTCAAAGAAAATGAGAAGGATATCCCCCTTGGCGACCGTAAGAATATGGTGTATATGGGAAGTACCGTTGTTTACGGAAGAGGAACTATTCTTGTTACAGGTACAGGTATGGATACCGAAATGGGTAAGATCGCCAATGCTCTCACACAGGCAGAGGAAGGTCAGACTCCCCTTCAGGTCAAGCTTTCGCAGCTCTCGAAGATACTCACATATCTTGTTCTCGGAATCTGTGTTCTGATCTTCGGCGTTCAGATTATCAGAGACGGTGTTAGTGCCGATACTATCCTCGGATCATTCATGGTTGCAGTATCTCTTGCGGTTGCGGCGATCCCCGAAGGTCTCTCAATGGTAGTTACTGTTGTTCTCTCGATCGGTGTTACTCATATGTCAAAGAAAAATGCGATCATCCGTCACCTCACAGCAGTTGAGACTCTCGGATGCGCGCAGATCATCTGCTCGGATAAGACAGGTACACTTACTCAGAATAAGATGACCGTAGTAAAGAGCTATGGGGACGACGAGAATCTTGTTGCAGAATCATTTGCTCTTTGTACTGACGCAAAGCTTGCCCCCGGAAAGACCGAGTCGACAGGTGACCCCACGCAGACTGCGGTTGTAGACTTTGCTGCTAAGCTCGGACTTCCTAAATATGAGCTTGAAGAACAGTTCAAGAGGATCGGTGAGATTCCGTTCGACTCAATGCGTAAGCTTATGACAACGGTTCATGAGAACAGCAGAGACGGCGGATTTATTCAGCATACAACAGGTGCACCCGACGTTGTTATCGGAAAATGTACTTCTGTTTACAGAAACGGTAAGATCGTCCCGATGACAGACGAGATCAGGGCTGAGCTTGCGGCTGCAAACAAAGGTCTTGCAGACCAGGCGCTCCGAGTTCTCGCGTCAGGTATAAGAAAGTACGAGTCCGCTCCGGAATCGTTTGAGCCTGCTGATCTCGAATGTGATCTCTGCTTCCTCGGACTTGTCGGTATGATCGACCCCGTTCGTCCCGAGGTAAAGGATGCGATCGTTGAGTGCCGCAGCGCAGGTATCCGTCCGATCATGATCACCGGCGACCACAGAGATACCGCTGTTGCAATTGCTAAGGAGCTTGGTATCATTGAGGAAGGTCAGTACGCTATAACAGGCGCTGAGCTTTCCGAAATGGATGACGAAACATTCGCTAAGGAGTTCAGAAATATCTCCGTTTACGCCCGTGTACAGCCCGAGCACAAGACGAGGATCGTCAACCAGTGGAGAGCAGCAGGTTATGTTACTGCTATGACAGGTGACGGTGTAAATGACGCTCCTTCGATCAAGTCCGCTGATATCGGTGTCGGTATGGGTATCACCGGTACAGACGTAACCAAAAACGTTGCAGATATGGTTCTCGCTGACGACAACTTTGCAACGATCGTTACAGCAGTTGAAGAAGGAAGACGTATTTACGACAATATCCGTAAAACGATCCAGTTCCTCCTCGGCTCGAATATGAGTGAGGTAATCACGATCTTTATCGCAACACTTCTCGGATTTACAGTCCTCAAGCCCGTACATCTCCTATGGATCAACCTTATTACAGATACATTCCCCGCACTCGCACTCGGTATGGAAAAGGCTGAGGCTGATATAATGCAGCGTAAGCCCAGAAGCGCAAAAGAAGGCGTGTTCGCAGGCGGAATGGGATTTGATGTTGCATATCAGGGACTTCTCGTGTCAATACTTGTTCTTGTAAGCTATGCGATCGGTAATGCGATGGGCGGCGGAGAACACGGTATCACAATGGCGTTCCTCACACTTTCAATGGCTGAGATCTTCCACAGCTTCAACCTCCGTTCTCAGCGCAAGAGCATTTTCACGATCAAGTCTATGAATAAGTACCTCACAGTCGCTGCTGTTGCAAGCTTCATTCTTACTACCGCAGTGTGTGAGATTCCTTTCCTTGCAAACGCATTCCAGTTTGCTCATGTTGGAATTGAGGAATACCTTATTGCTATCGCCCTCGGTATTGTTGTGATCCCTGTGGTTGAAATTGTAAAGCTTATTCAGAGAAAAATCGCCCAAAAACGTGCCTGAGAGGGAAAAAATTCAAAAAAAGTTGTAAAAAGCTTAAAAATATGCGTGTACCCTCTTGAAAAAAAGACAGAAATATTATAAAATAAAGTGTATTATAATTTAATTCATTCTAACTAATCGAAAGGAGATTATTCCCGAATACCAAAAGGGAATAATAACAATTATGGTTGTAGCAGGCGATTTCAGAAATGGCGTAACATTTGATATGGACGGACAGGTAATGCAGGTTATCGAATTCCAGCACGTAAAGCCCGGTAAGGGAGCTGCTTTCGTTCGTACAAAGCTCAGAAACGTAATCACAGGCGGAGTTATTGAAAAGTCTTTCTCCCCCACAGATAAGTTCAACGATGCAAGAATCGAACGTAAGGATATGCAGTATCTTTACAACGACGGCGATCTTTACTACTTTATGGATCTTGAATCCTTCGAACAGGTTCCGATCGGACAGGATCTCATCGGTGACAACTTCAAGTTCGTTAAGGAAGAAATGATCTGTAAGATTCACTCCTACCAGGAAAAGCCCTTCGCAGTTGAACCCCCGATGTTCGTTGAACTCGAGATCGTTGACTGTGAACCCGGTGTACGCGGCGATACAGCAACAGGCGCAACAAAGACAGCTACTGTTGAAACAGGCGCTAACATCAGAGTTCCTCTCTTCATCAACACAGGCGACAAGATCAAGATCGACACAAGAACATCCGAATATCTTGAAAGAGCATAAGTGGTTAAAGACCACGGACATACTTCGCGTTCTCTGAAGCAGGACGGCAGAGTTATCTCCCGAGTTTCCGCTTCGATGATTGAGGAGTGTGCTGGGCATTACTGATTTGACAAAAGAATACTAACAACATTAAGGCTGCCCTTACAGAGTAGCCTTAATTATTAACAATATTTCCGATAAAGAAAGGAATACCGATATGACAACAAAAGAAACAAGCGCATATATCAAGGGACTCCTTGATGGTTCTAACCTCGATACCACAACTCCCGAAGGAAAGATCATCGCAGCACTCGTAGACCTCTGCGGCGCTATGGCTGCTGAGATCGAAACTCTCACAGAAGAGGTTGACATCTGCAATCAGTACATCGAAGAGATCGACGAGGATCTTGGTGCAGTTGAAGAAATCGTTTATGACGATGAATGTGACTGCGACTGTGATGATGACGATTGCGATTGTTGTGACTGTGATTGCGACGATGATGATTGTGACTGCTGCTGCGGTTGTGATGACGATGACGACGACGATGAAGAATTCTACTGCGCAATGTGCCCCGGATGCGGCAACAAGATCTATTTTGATGATACAGTAGCACCTGAAGACATCATCTGCCCCAACTGCCAGAAGCCTCTTGTAGAGGATGAAGAAAACGAAGATCTTTAATTGATCGTATCAACGAGCGGATGCTTACAGAGCATCCGCTTTGTTTGGATTTTGGCATATTTGACTTTTCTCAGCACTGAAACGGAGTTTATAAATGTCTGGATTTAAGATTTCCCCTGCCGCAAAAAAAGCGGTGTGCATCGGCGTGATGTGCTCGTGTGCATACCTTGCGGTGTACATAGCGAGAAACATACTCGGTTCCGTATCTCCTCAGATGATCGAGGACGGTGTTTTCCTTACCGAACAGGTAGGAACGCTCTCGTCGATCTATTTTATGTCGTATGCTGTCGGACAGCTTATCAATGGTGCGATCGGCGATAAGATCAAAGCAAAGTATATGATAAGTTTCGGACTTTTTTTGGCTGGTGTCTGCAATGTGGTGTTTTCACTCGGGGCAGGAAAATCTGTTATAGTGGGTTATGCCGCGTACGCTTTGACAGGATTTTTCCTTTCAATGATCTATGGGCCTATGACTAAGGTGGTTGCGGAGAATACCGAGCCGATCTACGCAACGAGATGCAGCCTCGGATATACGTTTTCATCGTTCTTTGGAACACCGATGGCGGGAATTCTTGCAGTTTTCCTTTCATGGCAAGGTGTATTCGCGGTCAGCAGCGGAGCTCTCATTGTGATGAGTGCGGTTTGTTTTGTCGTTTTCACATTTTTCGAGCGCCGCGGCGTTATTGAATACGGAAAATACAAAAAGCCCGAGAATAAGGGAAGTGTACGTCTTTTGTTTGAACACAAGATCGTGAAGTATACCTTGATTTCTATAATAACGGGAATCGTGCGTACATCCGTGGTGTTCTGGCTTCCTACATATTTTTCTCAGTATCTCGGCTTTACCTCTGAGACCGCCGCGATGATCTTCTCGGTTGTGACATTTATTATTTCCTTTAACTCGTTCATTGCAGTATTCCTATACGAACGACTTGGAAGCAGTATGGATAAAATGAACCTTCTTTCGTTCTCTGTGTCGGCGTTGTCTTTTACAGCACTGTATGTTTTCAGACAGCCTGCCGTGAATATCGTAATTATCGTTATAGCGATCATGTCGTCAAACTGGGCTGCATCTATGCTGTGGAGCAGATATTGCCCGAGCCTTCGCGATACGGGAATGGTGTCGGGAGCTACAGGATTCCTCGATTTTATGAGTTATATGGCAGCGGCAGTGTCATCGTCACTTTTTGCAAATGCGGTCGGTACTATCGGCTGGACAAAACTGATTCTCGTGTGGCTCGGACTTGAAGTTTTCGGTATTATTGTCGCGCTTCCCGTGTGGGATAAAGTGAAAAAACACGGCTGATCAATTCGATTTTTTTGGAGAATTATTTTGAATGAACAAAAAATTACTTCTCGTTGACGGACATAATCTGCTTTTCAGAATGTTTTTCGGAATGCCTGACACATTTTACACTCAGTCGGGAAAAAAGTACAATGCTGTCTACGGGTTTATTCACGCACTTACAAAAGTCATTTCTATGGTGCGTCCGTCACATGTTTTTGTAGCGTTTGATTCGGAAGACTGCGGCGACAGACGTGATCTCGATACGGCATATAAAGCTAACCGCCCCGATTATTCCGAAATGTCGCCAAATGATTGCCCGTTCAGTCAGCTTCGCGCGATATACTCGGTTCTTGACGATATCGGCGTGCCGAACAGTGAGATCTGCGGCTGCGAAGCGGATGATGTTATCGCATCATATGCGCTGAGATACTCAGATGAAATGAACGTCGTAATTATGTCGACTGACCGAGATTATTGGCAGCTGATCTCTCCCACGGTGTCGATTCTTGACTACCACGGCTCAAACAGTACTCTTATAACGCCTTCCGATGTGGAGAAAAAGTTCGGGGTATCCCCGTCACAGTTCGCTGATTTCAAGTGCCTTATCGGAGATAAATCGGACAATATTGTCGGCGTGCACGGAATCGGTCCGAAAAGAGCCGCAGAGCTTCTTGTAACATACGGCTCAATAGATGGAATATACGAAAACATTGACGCGATCGACAGAGCTTCAACGAAAAAAGCCCTTCTTGAATCGAAGGAGCGCCTTGAACTTAATGCAAGGCTGATAAAGCTCAATAATATCTCAAATCTCCCCGTCGAAATTGATGAGCTGAAATACGTCTATGTAAATCCCGGGAATGTTTTTGATCGTTCCGCACGTGCCGCAGAGATGTACATAGATGTGTAAAACAATAAACTTTTTTTGCAAATCTATTGATTTTTGCCGCAATATTTGTTATACTAAATAACGTATTATAAAATACACAGTGTTGACGAAAACTATCCGCAGGAAAATCGTTCTAAAGAGAGCCGGGGATGATGAGATCCCGACGTTCGATCTGCGGTATCCACTTTCAGAGCTGTGAGGCCGGCATCCTTTATCATGCCGTAATGAGGCGCGGTTTTTCGCGCAAATTTGGGTGGCACCACGAATCTTTCGTCCCAAGCTGAAAAGCGGAGATGAAAGATTTTTTGTTTTTCCTTAAACTGTAAATAATTATAAAATAAAAAAGAGGTAGAAAAAATGCTTGACATCAAATTTCTCAGAGAGAATCCCGAAATCGTAAAGCAGAATATCAAGAACAAATTCCAGGATTACAAGCTTCCTATGGTAGACGAGGTTATTGCACTTGACGCTGAAAACCGCGCAATTATGCAGGAAGCAGATTCACTCCGTTCTAACAGAAACAAGCTTTCCAAGCAGATCGGCGGCCTTATGGCTAAGGGTCAGAAGGAAGAGGCTGAAGCAGTCAAGAAGCAGGTTGGTGAGCAGTCTGCTCGTCTTGCTGAATGTGAGGCAAAGGAAGTTGAACTTGCCGAAAAGATCAAGAACATTATGATGAAGATTCCTAACATCATTGATCCCACAGTTCCGATCGGTAAGGATGACAGCGAAAACGTTGAGATCCAGAAGTACGGCGAACCTGTTGTTCCCGATTTCGAGATCCCGTACCACACAGATATTATGGAACGCTTCGACGGTATCGATCTTGATTCTGCACGCCGCGTTGCAGGTAACGGTTTCTATTATCTTATGGGAGACATCGCTCGTCTCCACTCCGCTGTAATTTCTTATGCGCGTGATTTTATGATCGACCGCGGATTCACATACTGCATCCCCCCGTTCATGATCCGCTCCGACGTTGTTACAGGCGTTATGTCATTCGCTGAAATGGAAGCTATGATGTACAAGATCGAAGGCGAAGACCTTTACCTCATCGGTACATCAGAGCACTCCATGATCGGTAAGTTTATCGACCAGATCATCCCCGGTGAAAATCTCCCCTATACTCTCACAAGCTATTCTCCTTGCTTCCGTAAGGAAAAGGGTGCTCACGGTATCGAGGAAAGAGGCGTTTACAGAATCCATCAGTTCGAAAAGCAGGAAATGATCGTTGTATGTAAGCCTGAAGATTCTAAGATGTGGTATGATAAGCTTTGGCAGAATACTGTAGATCTCTTCAGATCTCTCGATGTTCCTGTTCGTACACTCGAATGCTGCTCCGGTGATCTCGCTGACCTCAAGGTCAAGTCCTGTGACGTTGAAGCTTGGTCTCCCAGACAGAAGAAGTACTTCGAAGTAGGCTCCTGCTCCAACCTCGGTGACGCTCAGGCAAGACGTCTCAGAATCAGAGTAAATGAGGACGGAAAGAAGTATCTCGCTCATACTCTCAATAACACCGTTGTTGCTCCGCCGAGAATGCTTATCGCGTTCCTCGAAAACAACCTCTGCGCAGACGGTACAGTAAAGATTCCCGAAGCACTCAGACCGTATATGGGCGGCAAAGAAGTTCTCGTTCCCAAGAAATAACCGATAAAAAATACTGCCGTGTGACATTAGTCATCGGCAGATTTTTTCTCTCAATAACCCGGTATAATGACAGCTCAGAAGTCAAAAGAACAAGAATTTGAACCTGAATTTCACTCAACCGTCGGTTGATTCTCCCCAATCCAACCACGAGTGTGTGTATTTTGCAGCAAAAATCATTTATACTGAGTACGAAAGGAGGCAGAGTATGGATCAGATAAAGATCGGAAAGTTTATAGCCGAGTGCAGAAAAAAAGAAAAACTGACACAAATGCAGTTGGCAGAAAAGCTGAACATCACAGACAGAGCAGTATCGAAATGGGAGAGAGGCAAGGCGATGCCGGATTCCTCAATAATGCTTGAGCTGTGCGGTGTTCTCGGTATTACCGTAAATGATTTATTAAGTGGGGAGGTAGTTACAATGGAAAACTACAACAAAGAAATGGAAAACAATTTGATTGAGATGGTCAAGGAGAAGGAAGCGGCAGACAGAAGGCTATTGACAATAGAAATTGTTCTGGGAATCGTGTGTCTGATTCCGTTTTTGCGGCAGTGTGCTTTGTATCTGTGATTCAACTTGAGGAATGGATGCAAGCTGCCATCATTCTTGCAGGACTTGTTCCTCTGCTTGTTGCCACACCTTTTGCAATAAGAATTGAGCAGAAGGCAGGATATTACTTGTGTAAGAAATGCGGCCATAAACATATTCCGCAATACGGCAGTGTTTTTTGGGCTATGCATATGGGCAGAACAAGATATATGAAGTGCCCAAAGTGCAATAGAAGATCGTGGCAGAAAAAGGTCATCAGCAAAGATTAAACCGAAAAATCAAAATAAATAATTAAGGAGCAGAGGCTTTTGTAACCCTGCTCCTTTTTGATCTTACTTGAAAAATTCTTCTTTGAGGAATGCCTCTGCCGAAACACGTCCGCCTTCTCCGTTCGGATGGGCACCGTAGATAATACGGTTCCCGTACGGAGGTTCTGCATCAAGTGTTGAGGAAAAATCGAACAACTCGATATCCAGCTCCTTTGCAAGAGCAGGATAAGCGTAGCGGAGAGTTTTCCAAACCATATACTGCTCAGTGTTGTATGCATAAGGCGGAACAGTAAAGAGGATGACTCTCTTGCCGAGCTTTTTGAGCCCTCGAACCAATTTTTCAATCGACGTGATGATCTCGTCTGCATGGTCTCCTCGACCGTTGTTGTATCTGCCTGTGAGAATGTCATTTACACCGAGGATGATACATACGGTGTCAGCCTGAGAAACTTTGTATCTCCAGAATTCTCCGTCGACTGCATCGCTTGCGTGTGCACTGCCGAGTCCTATGTTCCAAAATGCATAATTTTCACCGAGTGCGAGTGCAACACGCGCTGACCACATCTCGTACATATTGATCGGTGTTTCGTACCCTTGGGTTATTGAATCTCCGAGAAATGCAACGTACTCTTTTACTTCACGTTCTGCACCGAATAAATTCGGCAGAGGGCAGGTGCCGTCGTAAGTGAAATCTTTTCCGTCCTGCTTCGAGAAAGTCGCTCCCATACAGAAGTACGGACAGGGAATATTGTTGCCCTCGATCTCCCACTCCCACGCTATGTAATGGTTTTCGGGAATAGAGATCTGAATCTCATCTGTCCAGAATTCTTCAGCGGGATTAACATCTCGTCCGTCATTTCCGTCGAATGTGACTTTTGTCCATCCTGTGACCTCGGGCGGTGTCTGAATATTCTCGGGTGTGTACTCACCGCCGTCCCCAATACGTGCGGACAAAATTTTCCATTTTCCGCCTAGCTGATCTCGGACAGCTGCGTAATCCGGAGCACCGAATGTGCTGTCGCATGCATTTGAGTACCAGAAACGCCATTTATCAGGCTTGTATGATATACAGCGGAAATATCCCCGCACAATGAGGTGACGCGGGGAATCCCAATGGAGATAATGGTTGTTGCTTGTGCTGAGCGGAATGTTTGATAAGTATTTCTTGAACATACTCAGTCCTCAATTTTTATTTCTACAGCTTGGTAAGCGTCAACTCTGTCGAGCGTAAATGTGACTACTCCGTCTTTCTGAACGAACGGGATCTCTTTTCTGTCGGGGACAAGGGTTACCGAGGATATCTTTTCATTTATTCTGACAGATACGGGGATGGAGATCAGCGGAACGATATCTTCAAGCACAACTACATAAGCACGCTGGATCGGACTTACATAAGAAATATGGAAAATGTAACGCTTTTCGTGCTCCTGATATGTAAGACGGACACGAGTCGCACTTGGAGTGTTCACCTTGATCTGAGGATCGTAAATTCTGTGGATCAAAGAACGGAAGAGAAGCTTGAACACTTCAGCACCGTGCTGTTCGTAAAGCATACACAGAGGATGTGCGTAATATATTACGTTTCCGAACTGAACGACTGCGGGGTTTTCGGAAGGCCCATCTCTGTACGGAGTATTCATATGGGAGCAGTAATGAGCGTAAGTTCTGTCGAAGTACGGATCGTAGATTTCAGAGAGGATCTCACCTTCATCGGCTTTTACACGCGCTGCACCTGAGTAGCAGAGGAAAGGCGCATTTCCGAAAGGAAGCTTGATCTTTGCGGGATTCAGATAATCTTGTGCGAAGATTGGATCACTCATATATTCGAGTCCGACATCAAGCTGGAATTTTCCGTCTTTCAGAGCAGACTTATGTCCGAAAAGAACCGAACCGCCGCCTCTTATAAACTCATTGATCCTTTCAGCCTCGCTGTCGGAAAGATGAACCATATCGGGCAGGATGAGGAGCTTATACCGTGTGAGATCGTCGCCTTCCTTGACCATATGGAAATCTATCTGACTTTCAAGAAGCATAACTGCGACACCTGAGTTACTATTTCCGTTTGCAGATGGATATACACCTACGTCCGCTGTGCTTGAAGCGGGATAAGCATAAGGTTCCATTTTTTCGAGTGCGCGGAACGCGTGGCCGATAATACGGTAGGTTTCCATATCCATTTCCCCTGACGGAGGCATCTGGTCACCAATCGAGCATTTTGCACCGTTCATTGCCATCATAAGAGCTTCATATTTCAAGGCTTCGGGATTCTTGTATCCGCCGAACTCTCCCCATACGGTGTGGAACTTACCGGTCATACCCATCATTTCTTTGCCAAATCGGTTGAGATTTGTTGTCTTTCTGAGGAGCTTGTTGTATCCACCCCAGCAGGTCGGAAGATCTTCAAATTCAAAGTGGGTGATGACGCTTTCGTAAGTTTCATTTGCACATCCGTTGAAGAAGATAGTAGCCTCGGGATACTTTGCGTGAAGAATGTCTCCCAGCTCTTTCATAATCTCGAGATGCTTCTCAAGGAAATATTTACGACCGTCAGCTTCATTTTCCGGATCGTATCCTCTCTCTTTCATACCTGCAATACAGTCGTCACAGTAGCAGATCCCGCCCTGTGTGCAGATATCATAGAAAAGACCGTCGAGATCTTTATAGCGATCTACGACTTCGCGTGTTATATCCTTGATGTGTTCACTGTATTTTCCGTTGAGGCAAAGGTTCTTCCACGAACAATTCGGGAAAGGAGTATCGGGAGATGCATCGGGATCAATATTGAGCATACTTGCCGATCCGTCTTTTTTTCTCATAAGCCATTCTGGATGTGTTTCCGCATCAAGCGCACTCCATCCTGCTGTGATGTAAACGGGAGCATCAACGCCGATTTCGTGAGCCGCTTCAATGATCGCACCTGTGAGATCGTATCCCTGCTCCATTGTCGGATGCTGTGTGCCTACCTTGGTCGGATAATAGCAGTAGCCGTGATGACATTTTGCAAATATTGTAATTGAGCCTACGTTGCCTTCTTTTAGCGCAGCCTGAAACTGTTCTTTGCTGAATTTTTTGCCTACATCGGGGATCCACTGCGATGTGTGGAAATCAAGATGTACTTGGCGAGCTGAAAATTTTCTCATAGAATTTTCCTCCGTTGATATGTTGTTTTGATTATACCATACGGATTTTTTATTGTCAAGAAACAAAAATCAGAGTTTGATCTCACGGATGAGAGAAGAGATTTTTTCAATCGCTTCTTTCTCGTCACTCCCTTCGGCACTGATCGTGACCTCCTCGCCGCATTTTATCCCCATAGCCATAAGTCTCAGAAGCTTTTTGCAGTCGCTTATCCGTCCGCCGCAGTAAATCAGTATATCAGAGGAAAAGCTTGAGGCGGTTTTTACGATCAGGCCTGCGGGACGCGCGTGAATACCGTTTTTATCACTTACCGTGTATGTTAATTTTTCCATTTTACAGAAAACCTCCGTGTGTTCTTGAAGTAGTCTGTACAAAAGTAATTTTTTTATTCAAAATAAAAAAGAAAAAACAAAAATCCCGCTGATAACTATTGACAAAAACGTTAAAAAGTAGGATAATAATACCTAGAAACGTTTTTGTAACAGTTTTGATAATTCAATTTACAAGGAGAATAAAAATGAAAGTAGGCGTACAGTTTTATACCATCCGTGAGTTCTGCAAAACACTTGATGATTTTTCAGAATCTCTGAAGAAAGTTGCAGATATGGGCTTCTCTACAGTTCAGATCTCCGGCACATGTCCTTACGAAGCGCAGTGGCTTGCAGATGAACTCAAGAAGAACGGTCTTCATATAGGTCTTACACACAATAGCTTTGATTCTATTGTAAACGATACAGATAAGCTTATCGCTAATCACAAGATCTTCGGTTGTGACTGCATTGGTCTCGGTGCTATGGGTGGTGAATCCAAGCTCGAATACTATGAAAAAGAATTCAAGCAGGCAATGAAGCCTGTTACACAGAAGATCGCTGATGCAGGACTTCAGTTCATGTATCACAATCACAGCTGGGAATATGATGAAAAGTATGAGGACGGCACTCCTCTTATGCACCGCATGGCTGAAGAATTCACAGCAAGAGAAATGGGCTTCACACTCGATACATATTGGGTCAAGTTCGGCGGCGGTGAGATCCTTGACGAGATCAAGTATCTCAAGGGCAGACTCCCTGTTGTTCACTTCAAGGATATGTTCATCGACGAAAGCGGCGAGAAAAAGATGTCATGGGTAGGCGGCGGAAACGTATTCAACTTTGAGAAGATCATTGCTGAATTTGAAGCTGCAGGCTCCAAGTACGCTTATATTGAACAGGATAGATGTTACGGTGAAGATCCGTTCGAATGCCTCAGAAAGAGCTACGAATACTTAAAGTCTCTCGGACTCAACTAAGATCAAAAGAGTTTTTGATAACGCCCTGTATCACAGCAGGGCGTTGAATATTGTTATTATTTGGAAATGTTTTTGTGTTAATCAGGTGAAAAAATGTTCAAGAACGAAAAAACAAACAGATGGATGACAGTTGTTGCCTGTTTCCTTATGGTTATGATATCCCTCGGATTTACAAGCTCGACGAAATCTCTGTTTCCCGATGAGATCGCCAAGGACCTCGGTGTACAGCGCAGCCTCGTCTCTATTGGCGAGAGCTGTCGATATGTCGCAACCGCAGTTGTTAATCTTTTCTTCGGTGCGGTTGTGGCAAAATTTGGCCCGAAAAAGCTTGTGTGTGCAGGATTTGTCTCACTTATTGCATCAATGCTTTTGTATTCGGTTGCCAATAATCTTGTTATGATTTATATTGCGGGATGTCTTTTGGGAATAGGACTCTCATGGACATCTACAACTATGGTCGGATACATAATCGGGATATGGTGCTCGGAAAATAAAGGTACTATAATGGGCGCGGTACTTGCTTCAAACGGTCTTGGCGGTGCAGTTGCTGTACAGCTTGCGGGCAGTTTGATTGATCCCGATACAGTAGGAAGCTACCGTGCGGCATACAGAATGATAGCGATGGTTCTTGTAGTTGCAGTAGTGGTTGTTCTTATTTTGATGAGAGAAAAACCTCACGCACCGGGAGAAGTTATCATTAAAATGAGCAAAAAAAACGACAAGAAAGATAACAGCAAGAAGAAACGAGGACAGGATTGGTATGGAATTGAATTCTCCGATGCCATAAAAAAATGGTATTTCTGGGGAATACTTGTTTGTATATTTTTCTCCGGAATGATCCTTCAGGGAAGCCACGGGATCGTCGCAATGCACTATAAAGATGTCGGAATAGATTACGGTATGGTAAAAGGGATGTTGTCTTTCGGGTCACTGCTGATTGCCGCCGCAAAATTTATGACGGGATTTATTTATGACCATAAAGGACTTCGAATTACTGCAAGTGCCTGTATTTTTGTTTCTGTGATTTCTACTGCATTGCTTGCACTTATCAAAGGAAATTCGGTTGGGTTTGTTCTTGCTATGATCTATACTGTTATATCTCAGTTTTCAATGCCTCTTGAGACAATAATGCTTCCAATCTACGCCAATGATCTTTTTGGCAGCATATCATATTCAAAGATACTTGGAATTTTTGTGTCGGTAAATACTGCAGGATATGCAGTCGGAGCTCCGATTTTTAACCTATGCTACGACATTTTAGGAAATTACGTTCCGGCTTTGGTAATCGTTTCAGTAATTATGACGGCAGTACTTGTCTTAATTCAGTTTGTGATTACGGCTGCACACAGAGAACGTGAGCGGATAGAGGCGTCAGAAGAAGTTTTGATGAAGTAAAAGTAAAGAGAACACGGCGTTTTTAACGAAATACAAACAAAAGGTAAACAAAGTCATCTGCCGAATCTTACACTTGATTTGTTCAATAAATTATGGTATAATCAATATAATAATTATTGAATTGGAGGCGGTCTGATGGCTTTACAGGAATCCGGTGAAATGTATCTCGAATCGATCTATGTTCTCGGAAAGCAAATGAACGCGGTTCGTTCGGTAGATGTCTGTGAATATATGGGGTTCTCCAAGCCCAGTGTCAGCCGTGCCGTCGGGCTTTTGAAGGATGGCGGATATATAACCGTTGACAGCGACGGGCATCTTATTCTGACCGATCTTGGAAGAGAAGTTGCGGTAAAGATGTATGAGCGTCATACAACTCTTACAAAATTTCTTGTAAAACTCGGCGTAGACGAAGAGGTTGCAGCAGACGATGCGTGTAAGATGGAGCATCACATAAGTGACGAGTCGTTTGAAGCAATCAAAAAATACGCAATGCAGCAGCTTGAGAACCTTTGATGATCCAAAAATAAAAGACGAAAACGATCGGTTTTTCACCGAAAGTTTTCGTTTTTTTGCTTTGATATTGACTTTTTGTGAAATATCTGCTATATTTTCTATTGGCTTGATCTTTGTGGAAAAATGAAAGATCAGATCAGGTCGGAAAGGTTTAATAATGCAGTACTATATATTGATATTCAGCGCAGTAATTCTTTTTTCGCTGATGTTTCCCGTAAACAAAAAATACAGTATCAGATTCGGCAGCAGTGCACAGGCATCTCTTGCATTTTCTTCTGTATGCGGAGTCGTGTCGACTCTCATTGCCTTGTTTTTTGCACTTACAAGTGAAGGCGGACTTCAGTTTACCTGGTTTTCATTTCTGATCGCGGTTCTCGTTGCTGTTTTCTGCTGTATATATACATTCATTGGATTCAAGATGATGTCGCTCGGGAATATGTCTGTATATACGATGTTTCTTATGCTCGGCGGGATGCTCGTGCCTTATCTTTTCGGCGTGTTTCTTCTTGACGAGAAAATATCTGCAGCAAGGATAATCGGAGTGATTATTCTTGCTATCTCGCTTATTTTTCCTGTAATTGCACGAAAGAAAGAGGGCAGATCGAGTGTGGTATTTCTTTTGTTTTGTCTTGCGGTCTTCATTCTTAACGGCGCGATAAACGTTGCTACAAAGCTGCATCAGGTGAACGAGGTGTACGAAGCGGTGAGCTCGACGTCTCTCACGTTTATGTCAAATGCGATCAATGCTGTGACGTCGATATGCTCGTTTACTGTAGTAACGCTCAGGAACAGAAAAAAGCAGGAAAGCAAGGATTTCATAAAGGAATTTACTTCCGCGAAAGTTTTTGTTATTGTGCTCGCTGCTGCGTATGCGGTATGCAATGTAATTTCATACATTCTTCAGCTTCTCAGCGCGGTGCATCTTGATGCGTCCCTTATGTATCCGATCTTGACAGGCGGATCGGTAGTTCTTACGGCGCTTCACGGTTTTATTTTCTTCAAGGAAAAGCCTGACAAGCTGTCATTTGTCGGACTTCTTCTCGCATTTGCGGCAACATTTTTGTTCTTGCTTTAATTGAATATTTAACGCAGGATGACGTTTGCTGTTATCCTGCATTTTTTATCGGGTACCATAAAGGTCTGGTTACTTTTCCTCGTAAGCACTGATTTTGTGAGCGAAAAAACGAATATCATTTCCCATCATTTCATCTATTGAAACTCCAATAAGATTAGAAATGTCGGACAGTAGAAAGATATCGGGATAACTAAGTTCTCTTTCCCATTTGGATACGGCTTGAGTGCTAACACCCAAAAGCTCTCCGAACTCTGTTTGCGTGAGTCTGCGTTCCTTGCGATAGTTTAAAATATACTCACCGATACGGATTTTGTTTTTCATTTTACTCGTTTATATATTTCGTGATCGCGTGTCATCATACCGAATGCGATCATTTCACGTCTGATCGTACAAAAATCCTCGTGATAGCGCAAAATGATCTCATTAACCTCTTTTTCGCTATATTCTCGATCTGTTTCAAACAGCTTTAGTATCTCAAACAATACAATCTCACGTT